>JBKGZT010000015.1:0-26248 GCA_046543235.1 Candidatus Acetothermia bacterium
GCGGAGATCGCTTTTCTCGATGACCAGGGGAAGGTCGTAGGTAGCGGGAAGTTGTCGGCTGGAGAAGCGGGGCTGGAAATAGACGGTTCCGCCAGTTATTTTCGTGTGAACTCCAACGACACTCGCCTGAACTACGAATACGAAATCAACTACACTTACCAGCCCTTTCGATTGCTGGCGATTCCCGCAGGTTTGTTGACCGTATTTGGCGTGGTAGCGTTATACAGGGGGTTTGAAGAGTTCATGTCGAACTTTGCTGAGAGGAGGGCGAAGGAGTTGGAAAAGGAAAAAAGCGGCGGTCATGTAGACTTCATGGGGATTGACGAAGAGGACGTCGAATCCGACGACGAGGATGGTTACAAATAAGATGAGGGTCTACTTCAGCCACCCGACGCTTACCTACCGGACCAGGACCGAGGAAAAGTGTATGGGAATCATCGAAGAGGTCCTCGGGCCAGAAGAAATAATCAACCCGGCCAACTACGGTATCAAGGACGATCTCCGACAGATCGTCCGGGCAACCGGCGGGGTCGTGGGGATGGCGATCGGAAACAAGTATACTTTTCTCGTCTGGAACGAGATGGAAGAAGGAGAGAAACACGGGGCTAAGCTCTATACCATCAGGGTGCAGGACAAGGAGAAGATCGGGGGACTGGAGAAGGGAATGCCCCGAGATACGGTACGCCTTAACAGGGAAGACTCGCACGAGTTTACCCGGAAGCTATTGAAGGAAAACAGAAGTTCACTTCTTGGTCTGCTGTTCGGAAACTGGGGTAGCAGGTTCTAAAGCGGCGTTTTAGTGCTCGGGCCGGTAGAAATGCTCCCCGATTTCCTTCAGCAGGTTCCGGGCGAGGCGTGCTTTGTTCTGTCCTTCGAACTTCCTTTCTTGTCCTGAACGAAATACCAGCCTTCCGGTAAATAAAGTTGACCTGAACGGGCTCGGTTCCCCTTCTGCTTCCCGGTGGAAACAGGCATCCAGGTTGTCCTCTTCGATCTTCTCGTCAAGGCTGACTTCGCTGTCCCCGGTTCGGTAATCGATGGAGACCAGGATCTGGCCCTCTTCTTTTAATTTACCCATCTTTTTCAGAATATTCGGGGTTTCCTCGATATCCAGGTCTAGTCTCATCGTCTTTTCTTCTTTAAAGATTCCGTTCTGTTTAGACCCATCCCAGTCCTCGGCGGAGGCGGTCATCAATAGTACGTCGTGCTGGGAGACCTCCTTCATCAACAACTCGTCCAGCTCTTTCTGGGTTCTCGCCCACACGAGACCTACACCGGGAGGTGCTATTTGTTCCGTCGGGCCGCTGACCAGGAGGACCTCAGCCCCCATCCCCCGGGCCTGCTTGCTGAGCTCGAAACCCAGGGTGCTAAGGCCCCCCGCACCGGGCTCCCTTGCCTTAGTGAAAGGTCTGCGCGTCGGACCGGCGGTGACCAGTACCTTTTTTTCGGTTAACAATGAGTCTTCCCGAAATACTTCTTCTGCCCTGGAGATGATCTCTTCCGGAGGGGGGAATAACAGGGAGCCGGTAGATGTTTCGTCGGGTACTTCTCCCTGGGACGGTTCAACCAGATAGAAACCGCGATCTTGGAGTCTATTCAGTTCACTCCTTACGTTCTCACTGGCGTAAAGCTTACGGTCCATGGATGGGGCTATGATGGTTGGCTGATCGGACAGGGAAACTACAGTATGTAACGCCCCGCCTTCCAGGTTGGAAGCAAGGTGGCCGATGAAACTGAAGGAAGCGGGAGCTATTATCACCATATCCGAGTTCCCCGCGGCCTCTTTTAAGCGGGTTTCTTCTCCATCGAGTCCCGTTTCCTCGAGAACCTGGCCTCCGGTTACTTCTTCAAAAGTCAGGGGGGTGATAAATTTCCTGCTCTCCTCACCGAGAACAACTTTGACGTCCGCCCCCTTTTCCCTTAACCGGCGGGCCAGGTGAGCAGCTTCGTAGGCCGTACTGACCCCACATACGCCAAGAAGTATATGCTTATTGGAGAGTAATTTGGTTTTGGTGTTCATGGCTAAAATCTAATATCCCGTTGATAATAAATCAAATAGCGAGAGGGATTGTTTTTCACCCCTTTTTTAAGTGGGGAAGAAATGAGACGAAAATGGTCTGGATTTCAATAAAAAGAGCTATTATAATTCTTATGAAATTCCAAGGGTGAAAAGTAATATACCCACCACGGGTCCGCCTGGGCATACCAGACGGTATGGTGTTTTGCTGCGTTGGTTTAGCCTCCTTCCTTCGCAGTTTTTTCGCCATACCATTAACCAAGTATATGACCTGGGCGGATCCTACTTTTACCGCCCTTGTTAAACTCGCCCCTTCCCTTTTTTTGGTATCCCTTGCAAAGAATATCGTAGTAGCTGGTGAAAAATGAATCGAAATAACGGGTTAATAAATCCCATCTCCCTTTCTTAGGCCCCTCTTGCCGAGGCTCGGTTATAGGTACCCGGACCTATCCGTCGGAGTTCGTAACCCTTTATAGTATTACTCCCATTGCCAGACCGGAAGGAGTGTAATAAACTTGTCACCGATTGTTCGCCTTTTGACGGCTAATTTAGCGAGGAGAGCCATGAACGATATATTAAGAAAAGAGAAGTTGGCCAGCGGAGTCTACGAATACCTGATAGATGCGCCGTTAATAGCTAAATCCCATCAGCCGGGACAGTTCGTCATACTTCGGCTCCACGAAAAAGGGGAGAGGTTCCCTCTGACGATCGCCGATTCCGATCCGGAAGCCGGCGTTATTACCCTCGTGGTCCAATCCGCCGGCAAATCCACCATGGAGTTGAACCGCGACTACGGGGAAGGCGATGGGGTGCTGGACCTGGCCGGCCCGCTGGGTAATCCCTCGGAAATAGATGATTATGGAAAAGTCGTGGTTATAGGTGGTGGAGTTGGTATAGCTTTGATATATCCCGTAGCGAAGGCGCTATCCGAGGCGGGGAACCACGTGATCTCGATAATCGGAGCTCAGTCGGCCGATAAAATCTTTTACCGGGCAAAGGTCGGGGAAATAAGCGACGAACTGATAGTAACTACGGACGACGGTTCCATCGGTAGGAAGGGATTTACCAGCGACCCTTATCGGGACCTGCTCGACCGGACGCGGATCGACAGGTCCTGGGCGATAGGTCCGGTGGCCATGATGAGAGCCTGCGCCGGGATGGCGGAAGAGGCCGACAGTCAGTTGATCGTGAGCCTCAACACGATAATGGTCGACGGCACCGGGATGTGTGGTGGCTGCCGGGTAGAGGTCGACGGCGAGGCGAAATTTGCCTGTGTCGACGGACCCGAGTTCGATGCCGGCCGGGTGGATTTCGAACTGCTCTCCCGGCGAATTGAAAGCTACGAGGAAGAAGAAGAATGTGCTCTGGAGAGATATCTGGAGGGTGACGAGGAATGAATATCAGGGAAGAATCCGTACCGATGCCGGAAGCGGATCCGTCGGAGCGGGTGGGTAACTTCGAAGAGGTACCACAGGGTTACGACGCCGAGATGGCTGTTGAAGAGGCGGAACGCTGCCTCCAGTGTGATCCAGCTCCCTGTACGGAGGGTTGCCCGGTAGGGGTGGATATACCCGGGTTTATCGCGAGAATAAAGGAGAGGGACTTTAAGGGAGCCATTGACAGGATAAAGGAGACCAACAACCTGCCGGCGGTATGTGGCAGGGTATGTCCCCAGGAAGAACAGTGTCAGGCGGTTTGCACCCTGGGTCGGAACTACGATCCGGTGGAGATAGGACGGTTAGAAAGGTTTGTCGCCGACTGGGAAAGGGAGAAAGGACAATCGGAGGATGCCCTCGAGGTATCGAGGAAGGAGAGGATAGCCGTAGTTGGTTCCGGACCCTCCGGTCTAACTGCCGCTTCGGACCTGAGAAAACGGGGTTACGATGTCACGGTTTTCGAACAATTTCACCAGCCGGGAGGTGTGCTGGTCTACGGCATACCGGAGTTCCGGCTTCCGAATGAAATAGTCGAGAGCGAAGTAGATCACCTGAGAGGGATGGGTGTAAGGATAGAGACGAATACCGTGGTGGGCCGACTTTTCACCGTGGACGACTTGATTGCCGGAGAAAAAGTCGATAAATACGATGCCGTCTTCCTTGGAACTGGTGCAGGCTTACCTTATTTCCTTGGCCTGCCTGGCGAGAGCCTGAACGGTATATACTCGGCAAACGAGTTCCTTACCAGGGTTAACTTGATGAAAGCATTCAAGTTTCCCGATTACGATACTCCAGTTAAGGTCGGCGACCGGGTGGCGACGATAGGTGGCGGTAACGTGGCGATGGACTCAGCCAGAACTGCTCTCCGGCTGGGTGCGGAGAAATCGTTCATCATCTACAGGAGGTCGGAAGAACAGGCCCCAGCCAGGGTAGAAGAACTGGAGCACGCCAGAGAGGAAGGCGTAGATTTTCGTTTCCTCCGCAACCCCGTCGCTTTCAGGGGGAAAGAAGGTCGAGTTGAATCGGTCGAATGCCTGAAAACGGAGCTAGGGGAACCGGATGATTCCGGCAGGCCACGACCCGTACCGGTGGAAGGGTCGGAGATGGAAATACCGGTCGATAACGTCATAATGGCCGTTGGCACTTCGCCCCACCCCCTCGTTCCCAGGACCACGGACGGACTGAAGACGAACGATAACGGGACCCTATTAACTAAGGAGGGTGGGAGAACCACCAAGAAGGGGGTCTGGGCCGGTGGGGATATCGTCACGGGAGCGGCGACGGTTATAAATGCAATGGGTGCGGGGAAGACCGCGGCCGCCGATATCCATAGGTGGTTAACCGGTTCCGAGGCTGGCTGGTGACCTCCTTCTAAAACCGGCCGGGGTTTAACTGGGCTGTGATAGGTAAAATAGCCCAGCCAGCGTTTTCCCGTCTTTGATTTCTCCCTTGTTTGCCCTCTCCAAGACTTCATTCGCCGGGAATGCTCCTACCTCCAGGTTCTCGTCCTCCGGGGCTTCTATTTTTTCGGACCCCCCGACCACCTCTATGTCGGTGGCCAGATAAAGAGAGAGAACTTCGTCGGAGTATCCGGGGGAAGTATAGAGATCAACCTTCTTCTCCAGTTCCAGAGGTTTGAACCCCGTTTCCTCTATAAGCTCCCTTCGGGCGCATTCCCTTCTGGTTTCACCCTCTTCCAGAGTCCCGGCGGGAAACTCCCAGAGAGTTTGTCCGGCCGGCTCGCGGTACTGTTTCACGAGAACCAGTCTGTCGCCCGATTCATCCTGTAGGCGGGGAACTATAACGACCCCGCCAGGGTGGTGGACGACTTCGCGCCGCCCCTTTCGCCCCTCCGGGTCCCGTACTTCGTTGACCGTTAGGGTTAGCAGGTTCCCGCTGAACTCCTTGCGTTCCCTGATCGTCTTCTCTTCCAGTCCGGGGTCTTTGCTCCCACCTGAGTTCGTCATCGGTTACCTCAAGACCTTCCGGTTTTTCCGAGCCTCAAACTTTAACTCCTTCGGCCGCCTCGTAACCTTCCTCCAGCGCGTTACTATTTATCTCAACAAATCCCCCTTTTCCCGATTCCTCAAGGGTCAGTCGCATGCCGGTCTTTAGAGCCCCGAGGGAAAGTCGGTCGGTCGCTTTCGACCAGGCGCCGAGGGCGACCATGTTAAGGACCTTTTGATTACCGAGTTCTCTGGCGATATCGTTGAGCGGGACAGGTACGGTCCTTGCGTCCGAATCGTAGTCTTCTATCAGCGAGCTGTTCAGAATGGTTACCCCTTCTTCTTTCACGTTGGGACCGAACTTTTCCAGGGAGGGTTCGTTGAAAGCGATCAGAGCTGATGGCTTTTTTACCACCGGCGAACCTATAAGTTCGGAAGATATGATTGCGGTACAGTTCGCCGTCCCGCCACGCATTTCCGGGCCGTAAGAAGGAAGCCAGGTAACTTCCAGCCCCTCTTCCATGCCGGACCTGGCAATGATCTTCCCGGTTAGTATGACTCCCTGGCCACCGAAACCGGAGACTATAGTAGAGTGCTCTTTCATCTCTACCCTCCTTTAAGTCCTATCGATTATATCCCCGAGGGGGTATACCTTTTCTACCTTTTCCTTTATCCTCTTGTTCGCTTCCACGGGATCCATGCCCCAGTTTATTGGGCAGGCGGACAGCAACTCCACCATAGCGTAACCGTCTTCTTCCATTTGAACTTTAAAGGCCTTTTTAATTGACTTCTTTGCCTGGTCTATCCTCTTTACGTCGTAAACTGCCTGGCGGGAGATGTAAGTTGGGCCGTCGAGCTGGCCGAGCATCTCGGACATCTTTATCGGGTAACCATAGTCCTTTGCGCTCCTGCCGTGCGGAGTGGTAGTCGTCTTCTGGTCCAGCAGGGTGGTTGGAGCCATTTCCCCGCCGGTCATTCCGTAGAGAGTGTTGTTTATGAAGAACACGGTTATGCTTTCTCCCCTGTTTGCAGCGTGGGTTGAGTTGTTGGTGCCGATGGAGGCGAAGTCACCGTCCCCCTGATAAGCGAATACCGTTAGATCCGGCCGGGCACGCTTGACCCCCGTGGCGACAGCCGAGACCCGTCCGTGGGCCGGCTGAATCACGTCTACGTCGAACCATTTGTAGAGAAAAACCGAGCAACCGACCGGAGCCGTTCCCACGGTAGAATCTTGAACTCCAAGCTCGTCGATTGCCTCCGCGATGAGCCGATTTATAACGCCGTGATGACAGCCCGGACAGTAGCTAAATTCCTCGTCGTTCAGGCTTTCCGGCCTGTCGAAGACCTTCTTCATGTTGGAAGTTCCTTCGGCGACTGCCTCTTTAGACATATTGCTTTACCTCCTCGACGATTCTTTCGGGCGTTGGTACGACCCCCCCCATCTCCCCGTAGAAGGGAGTATTTACCTCTGAACCGACAGAAAGCCGGACGTCTTCGACCATCTGGCCGGAATTCATTTCCAGTGTTAAAACCGTATCGATCCTTTTGCTGAGTTCGCTTAACCTCTCGTTCGGAAAGGGCCAGAGCGTGATAGGGCGAAATATCCCGGCGTTTATCCCTTCTTCGCGGGCAAGCCTGTGTGCCGACCTGGCAATCCTCGCGACGGTTCCGAACGCCACTAGCAGGATATCCGGCTCCTCGGTTCCGATTTCTTCGTAACGCTTCTCTTTCGCCTCGATATCCGCGTACTTTTCTTGCAGGCCCTGGTTGAGCGATTTTAGCTCCTCTGCACCCAGAGCGAAGCTTCTGATCACGTTCGGTTCTCTCCCGTCAGTTCCGGTGGTGGCCCAGGGTTTATCCGAGAGTTCGGAAGGGTCGATTTTTTCGGGTAGCTCGACCGGTTCCATCATCTGGCCGATCATTCCGTCCGCGAGGACGACGACCGGGGTCCTGTAATTGTCGGCCAGGTTGAACGCCTCGTAGGTTAGTTCGGCGGCCTCCGGGACCGTCGACGGAGCCAGTACGATCAACCTGTAGTCCCCGTGTCCACCGCCTTTTGTCGTTTGAAAGTAATCCCCCTGTGCCGGTTGGATGTTTCCCAGGCCGGGTCCCCCTCGCATGATGTTGACTATGACCGCGGGCAGTTCCGCACCGGCCAGGTAGGAAATCCCCTCCTGTTTCAGGCTTATGCCCGGACTGCTCGAGGACGTCATCGTCCGTTCTCCCGTCGAAGCCGCGCCGTAAACCATATTTATCGCACCTATTTCGCTCTCCGCCTGGAGAAAGGTACCGTCTTCCTGCTCCGGCATGTGGTTTGCCATCCACTGTAGCAGTTCGGCCTGGGGGGTGATCGGGTAAGCGAAGTAGTTCCTGCATCCGGCTCTTATCGCTGCTTCGGCAATGGCTTCGTTTCCCCTGAGTAGCTTTTTCTCACCCATTATACCCCCTCCTTTTGTTTTTGATAGACGGTGAGCGCTACGTCAGGACAGACCTTTCCGCAGAAGCCACATCCGACACAATCGTCCGGATTTTCGGCGGTCACGTAGTTGTAACCGCTCGAGTTGAAATCGTCCGAAAAGGACAGGACGTCCTGGGGACAGGCTTCGATACAGAGCCCGCACCCCTTACAGCGCTCCTCGTTAACCTCCACTTTGCCCCTCGGCATGGTTGAACCCCTCCTAGAGTTAAACGGTCCAGAAGTCCACGTTCAGTCTTTCTTTTCGGTTTTCTCGTACCTCCTCAAGGGTTTCATCCACCTCGGAAAACCACTCCTCCAGCTCGTCCGATATTTCCGGCTCTTCTGCCTTTTCGTCACCGTTTTGCTTTTCGTGGGAGACGTTTTTCAGGTATTTGTCGGGTTTTTCCTGGAAGTTGTCCCCCGAGTAAAGCTTCATCAGGGTGACGTGGAACCTGCCTTTTTCGATTTGGTTGTCGACCCTCACTTTGGCTTCTGTACCTACATCTATATCCGACTCGGAGACGCTCTCTATAAGGTTATTGTGCTCGGCAATTCCCGTCACACCGTTACAAAGCGAGATTACGTAACCTTCTTCTCCTATCTCATCTACTACTCCGGTCACTTTTTCGCCGACTCTTATCTCCATTTTATCACCAACCCCAGGCTTGAGGTAAAAATTGCCTGCATGAGATTATACTTCTCACCCCTGAAAAGATCAAAAAGCTATTCCTGATTAGCTTAAGCCCCCTTTTCCGTTTATTACACTGTGCGGTTCAGGTAACGAAAACCGGGTTATCGTCGACTTTATTGAGTATATAGTTTTATAAAATTTGCTTTTTATCATTGGAACTGAAAATTGTAATTATGAAAACTCCCCGAATTCAGTACGGCCCATACGAGCCGGAGTTCTTGACTTGTAAGTTTACCCGGTTTCCAAATTACGTCATAGACACGTGAAGTCCGGAGAGCGACCCTTTGATCCTGACCGACTTGCTTGATCTTTCCTTCGATTTCCGCTACACGTTTATTACCGTTTATGTCTTTTAGAGGGGAGTTATGAAAATAGGTTTTGTCAGCGGGGCCTACCTGCCCGCACCCGGAGGGGTAACTACTTCGGTTGTCAATTTCTCGGAACAACTGAGAGAGTTGGGGCACGAAGTGGTGGTATTCTGTCCGGAGTACCCCGACGAGGAGACCCTGGAAAAAGAGGGCGTGAGAAGGATCAAGTCCTATTACAGTCCACTGCTAAAGGATTTTCGCCTGACCGATCCGCTGAGGGCTGCCAGGGCTTTTCGGAAAGAGTTTTCCGAGCTGGACGTGGTCCATATCCATCTCCCGACGATAATGAGCACCCCGGCACGGTGGGTAGCGAACTACTTCGATATCCCAGTATTTCTTACCTATCATACCAACCTGGAGTTGTACATCAGACATTACGTGCCTGGCGTGCCGAGAAACGTTGCGCGGTCACTGGCCCGTTTTTATACTTCAAGAGAGACGAAAAGCGGCGAGAAGATATTCGTTCCTTCGCCCGATATGAAGGAGCTTCTGGGTACTTACGAGCTCGAACCACCGATAGAAGTGCTGCCAACCGGAATAGACCTGGGCCTCTACGATTCCGGGCGAGATAGTTCGCGGAGCCTGCGGGAGCAGTTTGGCATCGGGGAAGAAGAAAAGGTCCTGCTCTACGTTGGAAGGGTTGGTAGCGAGAAAAACGTGGGGTTCCTGCTGGACGCGTTCCAGAGGATTTCCCGGAGTTTTTCGCCCGTTCACTTCGTCATCGTGGGAGGGGGGAGAGGGCTGGGTAAGGTCCTTTCTAGTGTCAGCAAGATGCAGGCCTCCAGGGTTATACATTTTACGGGGTACGTCGAAGACGAGGAAGTGCTGGCGGGGTATTATCAGGAAGCCGACGTTTTCTTATTTGCTTCTCTAACCGAGACTCAGGGCCTGGTTATAGCGGAGGCTCTAGCCGCTGGTACTCCTGTAGTTGCGGTAGATGCACCGGGAGTAAGGGACGTGCTCGCTCGGGGAGAAGGGGGATATCTTGTTCCCGAGGAATTGAACCATTTTAGCGACAAAGTACTCGAACTGCTGGGAGACCCTGAACTTCTCGCGAAGAAGAGTTCCGAGGCAAAACGTGCTGCCCGGAAGTATTCGGCGAGAAACATGGGGAAGAAACTACTTGATAGCTATTTACGGGTGGTAGAGGGGGAAGAAGTAAAAAAATAAAAAAAGGGGGCAACGCCCCCCTTACTGATTTTTTATCGAACTCTTTCTACGAGCAATTTTCCTTTTCGTTGGCAGCCTCTTTTCTCATCCTACGTGAAACGTCTTCCAGGTAGGTCTCCTGATAAATTCTCTTGATGTCGGAGTATTCTTTTGCTGCGTTATTGTTCCTTTTCATGGTAATTGACACCTCCAAGTGTAGTTGAACGCCTTTTTGCGTTTAAAGTCAAATATTTAACGATTAAAGACTTAATTAATTCAACGAGATTATAAGAGCCCTTTAGGTAATTTCAAGGGGGGGTATATAAAAATAAGCTAAGTAAATATTTTCTTAAACTTTATAATATCTATGGACTATACTAAAGACAATCCTGATTATAATATTATAGGGGAAAATAAATATACGCGAGCCCGAAAAGGCTAGACTCCCGACCAAGAAAAATCAAGGCCGGGTTCTAGTCGGGCTAGTTCCGTTCGGTAAACCTAAAAATGAATCCTAAAAACGTGGAAGGATTGAGTCTGGGGGAAGATTGGGTAACTTAGGAGGCTTGTTGAGGCTACTTTCGATCCTCAAAGAAGTCCCGATATATCTCCAGGTATTCCTTGCCCACTTTTTCCAGACCGTGCCGTTCGGCTGTTTTCCTGGCTTCGGTGGTTAGCCGTTCTTTTAAATCTTCGTCCTCCATGATCCGTTTTATGTGGCTTATGAAGTCCTCCTCTCGATCGCCCTTGAGGCAGTTACGGTCGCCTTCGAGCCATCCCCTGTAGGCCGGAAGGTCCCTGGTTACTATCGGTAAACCGTGTGCTGCGGCCTCCAGGAGGACTATCCCTTCGTTTTCCTCCCTTGAGGGAAAGAAGAACAGGTCCCCGGATGAAAACGCCGCGCCTATATCTTCCACGTAGCCGGTAAATTGGACGTTTTCCGGCGAATTCTTTATGGCCCGGTCCATCTCCCTGTCGAACATAAAGAGCCTGTTCATCCGGTGACCGTACCAAATGAACTGGTACTCGGGAAGCTCTCTGGCCACGTTTACGAAGGTGGTTATGTCCTTTCTCGGGATTACCTGACCCACTACAACCACGGTCGGCCGATCCAGGTCGTATCTTTCCCTGTATTTTTTTCGGCCCTCTTCGGAGTATTCCACTTTGGATAGGTCCACCCCGTTACTGACTACCTTGGTTTTTTGCTTATCGACGCCGAATTCGGCTATCATGTCTTTCGTGTAATCGGAGGGTGCGATGATCCTGTCGCCGGTGTCATAGAGGGTCGAAAGCCATTTTATGAAAGGTTTTTCGAAGTACTCAGAAAGTGTGAAACCGCCCTCTATGTCCTCGCCGGAGTGGGCGAACACCAAGCCCATTTTCCCTCGCCTCTGGGCCTGTTTTAACCTGAGAAACGAAATTGGCCCCGGCCAGTTGATATGAATGACGTCGTAGGGCTCCTGTGGCTTTTCCTTTACTTCAACTCCGTTCTTTCGCAGCGCTTTTCGTTGTTGCTTTACGGCAGCAGTTATTCCATGCACTCCGTACATCGTCGGGTCCTCATATACACAAACGGTTTTCATGTGATTGTTCTCCATCAGAGATTGAAATCAAGAATACTATGGTTATGACTAAAAGATTATCGAGCAGAAGAGAAAATCGCAACCACTTGTGATTTACCTCACCATATATGAAGATTAAAATACTGACGACAATGGATTAAAGACAAAAGTAGGTATAGCGCCTTATGAGCTGGTTCGTATACAACTTGATTGGCCTTACTTTGAGACTGGGGATAAAGCCTTTCTTTGATTTACAGGTTGACGGGCTGGAAAATTACTCCGAAACTCCCTCTTCGCTCATCGTGGCCAATCACAAGCGCGATTTGGATTCCGTCTTGATTGCTTCCGTCTTTTTCTATCACGAAGGGTACTTGAGACCAGCAACTCCCGTTTCCTTCATGGGTGACGAGAACCTGTTTCAGCCCGGTTTTCTGGCTGACTGGATAAAAGGGCCGACGCTATTAAAGAAAGCCCTGCAGCCCGTATCGCTGAACGGGATCTTACAGAGATTAAACGCATACCCGATCGGCAAGCTGGATTTCCATTCGGTGCCGGTTCACGAAGCTCTCAGGATAATCCAGGATGAGGACGACGACCCCCGATTGAGCGAAGTAATCGAGGAGGAACCGCTAAAGGAGATGCTGGAAGATACCTCGTTCGGCAGTCCGGAAATGAGGATTTCGGAATTTTTCGAAAAGGAAGGTTATCCTCGAAAAAAGGTTAAATCCGGCTATTTTGAGCCCGAATACAGGCAGGCGGTCAAGAAGACCAAATTGAGGGCGGTTAAAAAACAGCTAGACAAGTTCATTGAACTGTTAAACGAGGGGGCAATACTCTATATTACTCCGGAAGGGAGGCTCTCCCGGAATGGGGCTCTGGGTAAGCTTAAGGATAGTTTGTTGATTTTGGTCGACGAAGTGGAGGCAGGCGTCGTGGTGGTACCGACGAACATCACCTACGACTTTACCAGGAAGGGTAGGACAAAGATATTCGTCCAGGTTGGAGAGGAGCGACGGGGACTTGAGGAACTGGACAGGGAGGAGAAGAGCAGAACCCTGAGGAAAAACATCCTGAGTTTAACCACGATCAACCTGGGACAGCTCGCCAGTTACAAACTTGTGAAAGCCAAAGAGTCGGGCAGGGAGAAGATAAGCGAGGAGGAAGTCCATCGGGAATCCAGGAATTATCTGGAAAAATTTCAGGAGGCAGGCTTTAACCTGGATGACGACCTTTCCGACCGGAAAGGTTTCGAGGCCCGTTGGAGATCCTTCCTGGGTTACTGCGAGCGGCGAGGAGTGCTGGAACCCGAAGAGAGCGGTAGGGGAGATATACTGATCCTTGATCCCGATCTCGGTTACCGGAAGAACACGGCACCGCGGGGCTACCTGCGGGATCCGATAAAATATTCTGCAAACGAGATAAGGGCCCTGGAGAAGGTCGGCCTGATAGAGCTATGAGGGAGTTTAGCTGCCGCGATCTCTACGATCGCAACCGGCTCACTTCTTTTCTCGGGGAGTTCGGGATCAGGCCAAATAAGAACCTCGGTCAGCATTTTCTGACGGACGAAAGAGTATTAAGGAGGATTGCCCAGGCCTCCGGAGCCGGCCGTCTTGCCATCGAGGTCGGAGCGGGGGTAGGTTCGCTGACCTGTTTTCTAAAAAGGAAATTCGAAAAGGTATACGCGGTGGAGCTGGAAGAAGAGTTCAAGGAGCCCTTCGAAGCGATTAACCCCGAAGAAAATGTTGAGTTCCGTCCGGGAAACATTCTTGACCTGAATTTTTCCGGTTTAGCGGATCGAAGGCTAAGGGAGGAGAACGGAATCGTCGGCAACATTCCGTATAACATAACTGGAAAGATCCTCCAAAGAGCCCTTGCTTACCGTGAGTACTTTTCTAGGGCCGTCTTTACTCTTCAGAAGGAAGTTGCGGATAGGGTTCTGGCCGAGCCCGGCAACAGAGGTTGCGGTCGACTCTCCTACCAGGTGCGCGCTTACGGGGAGGTCGATCATCTGCTGGACGTGCCGCCGGAGAAGTTCTACCCTCCCCCTGACGTCGAGTCGGCGGTTATCGTGATCGATCTGCAGGAGGAGGGGGAGTTCGACGTCCACGAGGAGCTGTTATCCTCTCTGTTGCGAGGTGTATTTATCCACCGAAGGAAGACGATAAGAAACGCGCTGATCAACTCCCCGGAGTTTTCCCTCGACCGTGAAGGGGTCGATTCCCTGCTCGGCCAGGCGGTTGTGGAACCCGGGTGGAGGCCGGCGGAACTTTCTCTGGAGGATTACGGCCGTCTGGCAAAATCCCTGGAGGAGAGCCGGGGTTATTAGCTTCAAGCCAGTTGCAATCCTCGTATCGGTTTTTTATCATTGTTCAGAATCCATTGGGAAAGTGGAGGTAACATAGATGGCACAACCAAAAGTCGTTGATGGAAGAGCACATTGCGTCGGTAAAAGAAAAGAGTCACGGGCCCGAGTTTACCTGGATAGGGGCGACGGAGAGATAACGGTCAACGGTAAAACGGCAAAGGATTACTTTGGCGCTCTCCCATTCACCGAAGATACAATTGACCTCATCGCGAGAAAACCCTTCTCAGTTACGGGAACCGAAAACAATTTTGACGTAGAGGTTAACGTGGAAGGAGGGGGCTACAAAGCTCAGCTGGAAGCTATCCAGCACGGGATAGCCAGAGCGATGGTTGCACTGGGCGAGGAATACAAGAAGGGCCTCAAGCAAGAAGATTTACTCACCAGAGACCCGAGAATGGTCGAAAGAAAAAAGGTTGGAAAGCACAAAGCGAGGAGAGGGCAGCAGTTCTCCAAACGTTAAAGGTCGACCTTTTCTCTCCCGGTTTGCGGGGTTATCATATTTTTTAACATCCTGGAGTGAAGTAGAATGAAAGAAGGAATCCATCCCGAGCTGAAGAAGATAACGGTCAAATGCGCCTGTGGAAATACCTTTGAGACTCTTTCGACGAAGGAAGACCTGCACGTCGACGTATGTTCGGATTGCCACCCTTTCTTCTCGGAAGGTGACCGGTTTCTGGACTCGGAAGGTAGAATTAGTAAGTTCGAGAAGAAATACGGTATCGAGTCCGAAGAAGAACCGGAGTCCTCGGAAGGCGTCGAATCTGAGGCCGCCGAAGAGGAAGAAACCGATTCCGAGTGAAGTACCGTGTTTTTACCTTAGCTAAATCCCGGGAATTCCAATGTCAGTTGGCGGACAGGCGGTAATCGAGGGCGTCTTGATGAGGAACGGGGATAACATCTCCGTCGCGGTCAGACGTTCTTCTGACGGCGAGATAGTCGTTGAAGACTTGGAACCAAGGGACAAGTTTAAAGGCCTTAGCAAAATCCCCTTCGTCAGGGGAATTTTTAACCTTTATGACATGATGAGTACCGGGATAAGGGCTTTGAACCTTTCGGCGGAAATAGCTCTCGAGGAAGAAGACGAGGACTTCGGGACGTCCGAAACTATTTTGACGACAGGAATAGCCTTTCTGGTAGCTATCGGCGTCTTTGTGGTTCTTCCCGTATGGGCCACAAATAACCTCTGGGGGCTTTCCGAGGGTAATGCCTTTCTATTCAACCTGGTCGAAGGGTTGATCAGGATAGGATTCTTCCTGCTTTACCTGGCAGGTATAACGTTCTTCGAGGATATCAGGCGCGTTTTCCAGTATCACGGGGCAGAGCATAAGTCCGTTTACGCTTACGAGAACGATCGGGATCTGGTCGTGGACGAGGCCAGGGAATACAGCACGTTGCACCCTAGATGTGGTACTGCTTTTTTGATGATAGTTCTGGTAGTGGCGATTTTGACTTTTTCCCTCGTTGGCAATCCACCGCTCCTGCTTAAAATTATCTCCCGTCTCCTGTTGTTACCGGTCGTAGCCGGTGTTTCTTACGAGATACTCAAGTTTTCCGGCAGACACGCGGATAACCCATTTTTGAGACCATTCCTTTTGCCCGGGTTGGCGCTTCAGAAGATCACCACCAGGGAGCCTTCGGATGAACAGCTGGAGGTAGCACTCGAGGCGATAAAGCGCGTGGTGGGTTCGGACGGAAGTAACGAGTCAATCGATACTGAGCAGTAACTCGTCGTCCTCGATATCCCTTTCGGAAAAGCTCTGAAGTAGGTCATCTATTGTGAGCGACTGCTTTTTATCCCCGTTTACGTCGTAAACTATCCTTCCCCGGTGGAGCATAGTCAATCTATTTCCCAGTTTTAATGCTTGCTTCATGTCGTGGGTAACCATGATCGTAGTCAATCCCTTTTCGCGGACCAACTTCTTCGTTATATCTATTATCTTATCGGCGTTTTTGGGATCCAGTGATGCCGTGTGTTCATCCAGCAGCAGGAGATTTGGGGTAGTAAAAGTAGCCATCAGTACGGCCAGCCCCTGGCGCTGACCACCGGACAGGTGCCTGATTCTTTCCCCCAACCGTTCCTCAAGCCCCAGACCGAGCTTACTCAGTTCTTCCCGGAACCGTTCCTTTCTATCGGATGTAACGCCCTTGCGCAGCCCCCTGCCTGATTTTTTTATAGCCAGGCTAAGGTTCTGGGCGACAGTCATTCCCGGAGCCGTCCCCTTTCCCGGTTCCTGAAATACCCTGCCGATGTAGGCTGCCCTCTGGTGTTCCGAATATCCAGTTACGTCAACTCCCTCAAGGAGAACCTTGCCGGTCGTCGGCGATATACTCCCCGCGATTAAATTCAAGAAAGTGGTTTTTCCGGCTCCGTTGCTGCCAATGACGGAGGCGAAGTTCCCATCGTCGAGTGAAAAATCAATTTTTTCTAGTGCTACAACTTCGTTATTTGTTCCCTCAAGGAATTTTTTACTCAGGTCAATTACTTCTAACATTTTCCCTCCTGTTTTCTTAAACTTCCTCTCAGAAATGCAAATTTATCTTTTCTCTAACCTGGGGGAAGGCCAGAGCCAAAATCACTATCATGGAGGTTATTAGCTTCATGTCGCTGGACCGGAATCCTAGGTTGTGGCCGTATCTCAGAGCGACCATTATCGTCGTTCTGTAAATTAACGAACCGGTAATTACCGCGGTAGTCATCCAGCGAAAGCTCTTAATTGGTAAAAGGGTTTCACCGATTATTACGGACGCCAGTCCGGCGATTATCGTTCCGATCCCCATTCCTACGTCGGCAAATCCGGAGTACTGTGCAACCAGCCCCCCGGAGAGTGCGACGAGGCCGTTGGAAATTGCCAGCCCGAGTACCTTCATGAGATCCGTATTGACACCCTGAGCTTTAATCATTTGCTCGTTGTCCCCTGTAGCTCTCAGGGCAAGCCCGATCTCGGTGTTGAAGAATGAGTCGAGTAGAAGCTTGATTATTAGAACGAGTACCACGAAGAATACCAGAGTTGAATAATCCCCTAGCCCCAGTGGAGTTAGGATGTGACTGACTTCATCAATTAATGTTTCTTCCCCAAGCAGCGGCATGTTTGGGCGACCCATTATGCGCAGGTTCACGGAATAAAGCAGGGTCATTGTCAGAATGCCTGCCAGAAGGTTCAATATTTTCAATTTGGTGCTAAGCAAACCCGTAAAAACCCCGGCGCTTATCCCCCCGATTATTCCTAACAGGATAGCGAGGAACGGATTCCAGCCAAAAACCAATAGAGAAGCGGTAATCCCAGCTCCCATGGGGAAGCTTCCGTCAACAGTTAGATCCGGAAAGTCCAGAACTCTGAAAGTAATCAGTACTCCAAGTGACATTATTCCGTATACGAGACCCTGTTCCAATGAGTTAATCAGTAAAGACATTTTTCGGGATCACCGCTTCTTAATTCTAAAAGAGTTATTTGAATTTAACCTACTTGTTCCCAGAGTTTTTCCGCGTAGTAAACCTGATTTGCGAGTTCTAGCGCGGACTCGGGAAACTCAAGCTCTATCTCTCGCGCGACGTCGAGGTTCAGGGCAAGCTTGATGTTTTCTTTCGTCTGCTCTAGCTCGTGTATAGGTATTTCGTTGGGCTCTTCTCCCCCTAAGATACGTACAACCACCTCGCCGCAAACTTCTCCATGTCGTTGGTAACTCCAGCCAAAAGCGGCTACGGGCCCATCCGCTATAGTCGTCGGATCAGCTGTTACTAGGGGAATATCTTCGTCTACAGCGACGTCGGATACTGCCGGAAGCGCGGATACGACCGTGTTGTCGTTCGAGACCCATATTGCCCCTGCGCGCCCCTTTAGGGAATCGGCAGCCATCTGGACTTCGCTTGATTTGTTTGCCGAGGCTTTGACAACTTCAATACCCAGGTCCTCGGCAACATCTTCGGCGACGCTATTCAGATACCTGGAGTTTGCCTCACCGGGGTTGTATACGATTCCGATCTTTTCGATTTCCGGACGAAGGTCGGTTATTAGTTCTATCTGTTTTCTCACGGGGGTCATATCAGTGACGCCAGTAATATTTCCGTTATCTTCGGGATTTTCGTAATCGTCGTAACTATCCACTAGACCGGCTTCTACGAAGTTGGTTACAGCACTTACGACTAGTGGCGTCTCGTCGAAGACCTCGGCTGCTGCCTGAGCGGTTGGCGTGGCTATAGGCACCACGACGTCAACGTTCTCGGATTTGAAGGTTTGAGCGATGGATAGCGCGTTGTTGAAGTCCCCCTGAGCATTTCTGGTCAGGAACTCTACGTCCTTCCCCTCTTCGAATCCGTTTTCCTTTACCACTTCTATAACTGCGTCCCGGACTGCGTCCAGGGCCGGATGCTCCACGATCTGGGATATTCCTATTTTGACCGGTTCTTCCGCTGTTAACCCGCCAAATGAAAAACCGAAAAGCAAAATTCCCACCACGAGGACTAGGGCTAATTTCTTACATGCTAGCATATATACCTCCTGTGAAATGGGTTTTCGTTACTCCAAACTCATATTCCCCAAATAAAAAAAACTATAGGATAAACCTATAGTTTGCTTGAGTTTAGGGCTAAGTTTGGTATCGTTCTGCCCTAAACCTTACTTGTGCCAATAATAATAAGTATAGCTAATTGAAGACTCCGCTCCGCTCACTATCACCTCCTCTGCTAACAATCCGGTATGTACGGATTTGTGTTTTTTACTCATCACTGTTGAATTCCCCTGTTTTGTTCATAATCTCAATAATAATATCTAGTTCACGGTAAATTGTCAAACCAAATGGCCTGTAAATTATGGACTATTAGATCTACAATTCAGCATAATAAACTGGTGGTTTGTTCCCTGGGTCACATAGTGTAGCATTTTACCTGTAAAACTAGCTTTGGAAACCGTTCGACAAAACCAGGGATCGATTTCCCCAGCGGGGAAATCCCCCTTTCCAAGCTCGGCTCGCCTCCGATGGGATTTTCCTGAACGGTTTCCAAAGCTATAAAATCATTTTTCACAGTTTCTTCCACAATATTCTGGGCCGAAGTTATTCAGGTAGGTAAATTATATTTTTTGTAAACTTCAAGTCTTGTATAGCTGTAAAATTTTCATTATAATCCCTTTAATCAAACCAAAAGGAGGGTAAATAGTGAAAAAACTTAAGAATATTAAAAGTGGTTCATCTGGGATAATGCTCGGAATAGTTTTGGTTCTGCTTGCCGGACTGATAGTGCCCAGTACTGGAGTTCAGGCTCAGGAAGATGATATTAAGATCGGATCTTTAATGGCGATGAGCGGGGCCCTGGCTTCTTATGGACCGCCGATCAACGACGGAGTAGAACTAGCGGCGAAACACTTAAACGAAGCGGGAGGAATTCTAGGTAGGGACGTGGAAATAGTGACGAGAGATAGCAAAACTGACCCGACTAGCGGAGTGGACGCCGCCAAGAAACTGGTTGACGTAGATGAAGTGAGCGCCTTCGTGGGCCCTCTCTCCAGCGGGGTTACGCTTCCGGTTGCGGAAAGCGTCTCCGTCCCGGAAGAGGTAGTTCAAATATCTCCTTCAGCTACCACCCCTCAGATGACCGGCCTGGAAGACGACGACTACGTCTTCAGGACCGTCCCCAGTGACGCGCTGCAGGGAGTGATAATTGGACAGCTTGCCTTGGACCTGGGCTACGAGAATTTCTCCGTGATTTACGTAAACAACGACTACGGAAAAGGTTTGGCAGACGCCGCAGGCGACTGGTTCGAGGAAAGGGGCGGAGAAGTATTGACTAAAGTTCCTTACGAGAAAGGGAAGGCTTCTTATCGAGGAGAGCTTGAGGAAGCCGCGGCGGGGAACCCGGAAGTCCTCGTGCTTGTTGGCTATCCTGAAAACGGTACCAACATCGTCCGTCAGGCGCTTTCGGGTGGTTACATGGATGAATTCATTTTCCCGGATGGCATGCAAGCACCGGAGATAATCGAGAACATCGAGGCCCAGTACCTAAATGGGACATACGGCACCGCCCCTGGTTCGAAGGACACTCCTTCGGCCGAAACTTTCGAGGAAACATATACTGAAGAGTACGGTTCCACCCCACCGAAGCCTTTCATGACCAATGCCTACGACGCCGCTACCGTGATCAGTCTGGCCATGCAGAAGGCGGGAAGCACCGACTCGGAAGCCATAAAAAACAACCTGCGCGACGTCTCGAACCCTCCCGGGGAGAAAGTCTACGCCGGCCCCGAGGAATTCGAAAAGGCGTTCGAGCTGCTGGAAGAGGGTGAGGAGATTAACTACGAAGGGGCCGGTGGATCGGTCGACTTCAACTCCGACGGGGACGTCGTTTCTCCGATTCAGGTATGGAAGATCGAGGACGGGGAAATCGTTACCGATAGAGTGGAGGAAATAGCCGTGCAGGACGGCAGGTTCGTTCCCGCCAAGATAGTGGAAGAGGAATAAGAGGTTTAAGAATTATCTTAGATGAGTAAGGGCCCCGAAACCGGGGCCCTTTTTATTTTTCCTTATCGATTCTTTCATTGAAACGTAACTTAAGATCCTAAAGATGCATAGTGTAGCATTTTACCTGTAAAACTAGCTTTGGAGACCGTTCGACAGAACCAGGGATCAATTTCCCAGCGGGGAAATCCCCCTTTCCGATCTAAGTGTTGGAACCACTCCCGCTCGCCTCCGATGTGATCTTCCTGAACGGTTTCCAAAGCTATAAATTCATTTCACGCAGTTGTTTATACACTATCGAGATGTGGAAAGAAATGAAACTCTTGTCTTTAATCAGAGTTATTCGTTGCTACCCCCCAGCTTGGATATTATCTTCTCCCTGCCAAACAGGCCTTGAGGCCTGATCAACAGGATTACATCCAGAAGAATACCCATGAGAAGCATCCTGACGAACCCCGCCTTGTTGGTTATCCCCGAAGGCAGGATATCGATAAGAAACTCGCTTCCTATCCAGACGCCCCAAACCACGAATGCGCCGAGGATTACCCCCTTGTTGCTCCCCGTACCACCGAGCAGGATCATCAACCAGACTATGAAGGTCGCCATTAGTGGTGTGAAGGAACTGGGACTGATGAAGCCGACGTAATGGGCATAGAGTGCACCGGCGATTCCCATGACCATGGATCCGAAGACGAAGGACTGCATCTTAACGTTCCAGCTGTCCTTGCCGGACATTTCGGCCATCTTCTCGTCCTCCCTTACGGCGTTGAGCATCCTGCCCCACGGGGACCTGACGCCGATTTCTGTCATCCGGTAGAAAATAAATAGGAGAACCCCGGCAATTCCCAGGTAGATCCATTCCGAGAGATCAGCGCCGACGAGGTTTCTCGTTGGTTGAGGAATGCCTCTAATACCCCAGACGCCGTTTGTCAGCCATTTTTCGTTTTTTACTATGAGCCGAATTGTCTCTGAGATTGCCAGCATGGAGATGGCGAAGAAGCCCCCGCGCAATCGAAGGGCGGGGAAAGCTAGGAGATAGGCCAGGAATCCGGACAGGATCGCCGCGCCCAATAGCCCCACTATGAAGGGCAATCCAAAACCACCGACGTAATCAGGGGATGAAGAGGTAGTAAGTAGCGCGGAGGTGTAGGCGCCGACGAAGTAAAACGTACCGATACCAAAGTTCATTAAGCCCGTAAAACCCCACTGGAGATTGAGCGCCAGGGCGGCAATTCCGTACGTGCTGGCCATAATGAGATACGATATAAAGTAGCTTAGCATCTTATCACTCTCCCGTTCCGAATATTCCCTGTGGTCTAAATAACAAAACGATTACCATCAGTACAAAGGCAATGGCTGGTTTGTAAGCGGTCATTAGCACGTCCAGCTCCAGAGCGTCGAATACGTTCTGTAGCACGCCGGTCAGCATTTCCTGAGCCACTCCGATGATCATTGCTCCAACCATGGCACCCCATAGATCCCCGACTCCGGCGACGACGACTGCCACGAATATCGGTATCAGGATGTTCCAGCCCATTATCGGTCGTAGCTGAACTTCTATTCCGTAGAGAACGCCGGCTGCCGCTGTGAGGGAGACGGCAATGATCCAGGTCCAGTTGACCACCTCTTCCGTATCTATCCCTGTAACCCGGGCCAGGGTCTTGTTGTCGGAAGCTGCCCGCATTGCCTTGCCGATCTTCGTCTGTTTGAGAAACAGGTATACGACGACGACCAGGAAGAGGGCGGTCCCCACGATGAAGAACTCGTCAGGTTTGACCGTAATTCCCAGCGGAAAGCGCTTCGTCATTTGCAGCCCGCCGTAGTATTTTGCCTGAGGCCCCCAGACCAATCTTATAATTGAGCGGAAGATGAACGCGACCCCGAGCGAGGAGAGCGCCAGGAAGAGCTCGCTCGCCCCCCTCTCCCGAAGGGGCTTAAACAGTACCTTGTCGAAGAACAGAGCGAAGGCGGACATCACGACCATCGCAAATACGATGGCCAGGATCATTGCGGGGCCGAAAGATAGGGCGGGGAAGTTACCCCAATTCGGCATGACCCCGACGAAGAAGAGGGCCAGGTAGGCGCCGAAGCTGAGCATATCCCCGTGGGCGAAGTTGAAGAAGTTCAGGATATCCGCGATCAACGTTACGCCTATGGCGCCCAGAGTAAAGATGCTGCCTAGAATCAATCCGTTTACAAACAGGTCAGCCATGTCTTCTCACCTCGAACCCCCAAAGTAAAGATCCTGTACTCTATCCGTTTCCAGCAATTCTTCCGTCTCTCCTGAAAGGACCATCTCGCCTGCGGATAGCAGGTAGGCCCTGTTGGCTAGACGGAGTGCGTCTATTGTCTGAGCTACCAGGAGCACCGTGACGCCTCTATCGTTTATCTCCTTGACTTTGTTAAGCATCATTTTGACCAGAGAGGGCTGCAGTCCCGCCGTAGGTTCGTCGAGCAGCAGGAGGCGGGGCCGAATCAACAGACCGCGGCCCACGGCGACCATCTGCTGCTGGCCTCCGGACATCGTACCCGCTTTTTGTCCCATTCGCTCCCTCAACTGGGGAAATATGGAACATATCTCTTCGATTCTATCCTCGAAGTCCTCCTCCAAGGTGAAAGCACCCATCTCCAGGTTCTCCCTCACGGTGAGGGAGGGAAATATATTGTCGTCCTGGGGGACGTAACTCATTCCCAATCTAATCGTATCCTCGGGTTCCGTACCCGTAATATCCTTTCCTTCCAGTTTCAGTTTGCCCTCGTCCGGATGTAGGACCCCGGAAATCGAACGCAGTAGAGTGGTTTTTCCGGCTCCGTTTGGGCCTATCGTTGCCACCAGCTCTCCCTCGTCGATCTCAAGCGATATCCCGTGCAGTACGTCCACTTCCCCGTAGCCGGCGGAAAGATTATTCACGCTCAGTAAAGACAAAACCGTTCACCTCCTTTTGGTTTAGCTTCCCAGGTAAGCTTCTATTACCTGTTCGTCATTGCGTACTTCTTCCGGTTTTCCTTCCGTCAGCGTCTCGCCGTCCACTAGTACGATGATCGGGTCGCAAAGATCCATGATTATATTCATGTCGTGTTCTACGACGAGAAAGGTTATCCCTCGATCCTCGCTTATATCTCTCACGTAATTGTTGACTTTGTTCTGCAGGGAAGGTGGAACCCCGGATCCCGGTTCGTCCAGCAATACCATCTCCGGCTCCGCCATCATCATCCTTCCAAGATCCAGCAGCTTCTTTTCGCCGCCCGGAAGGTTCTTGGCCAGGTCGTGTTTTCTATCCTCCATTTCAAGGAATTCCAGGACTTCCATGGCGGTTTCTCTGTGGCCGTCTTCCTCTCTGCTAACCAGGTTGCGATTGAACCAGGCGTTCCACAGGCTTTCTCCCGTCTGCTGTCGCGGGATGAGCATGAGGTTTTCCAGGACCGTCATTTCCTGAATTTCTCTTGTTATCTGGAAGGTCCGGAAGAGGTTCCTCTCGAAGATCTCGTGAGGAGTAAGATTTGTTATGTCCTCGTCCTTAAAGTATACTCGCCCCGAATCGGGCTGATGGAACCCAGTTATCAGGTTGAAAATGGTCGTCTTGCCGGCTCCGTTGGGCCCGATTAATCCAGTAATTGTTCCTTGTTCCACGGACAGGGAGCAATTGTTGACCGCCTGTATTCCGCCAAAACTCTTGCTCAAATTATCAACCCGTAACACCACGATCACCTCTGAGTCTTTCCGTAAGAACCACTGCTAGGTTCTCAACTTATTTTGCGGTCGAGTGTTTATCCCTAACTGCCGGAGTGAACCCGTCTCGTTGGAAAGTACCCGGCTCTTGTAAATTGGTAACTTTCATGTTATTTATTTCCGATCGGCCCGATCGTCGATCTTTAGCTGTCTCGATTTTTTCGTTGCCTCTTCTATTGCCTTGAAGAAGGCCACCCGGACGCCTCCCTCCTCCAGCTTCATTATCGCGTCTACCGTTACACCGGCCGGCGTCGTTACCATGTCTTTTAGTTTTGCCGGATGTTCGTCAGTTTCTAAGACCATCTTTGCCGCGCCAAGAAGAGACTGGGCTGCGAGGGTCGTCGCCCTTTCCCGGGGCAGACCGACGCGGACCCCTGCTTCGATCAGCGACTCTATAACCAGGTATCCGTAAGCAGGACCGGACCCGGAATAACCAGTTATAGCGTCCATAAGGTCCTCGTCTTTTACCACTTCGACGAGACCGACCGGTTCGAATATCTGTTTGGCCAGCTCGAGGTCGTCCTCGTCGGCGTTTGTACCACTGACCAGCGTCGTCGCCCCCGAGTTCACGGTTATAGCCGTGTTGGGCATGGAGCGGACCACCGGTACTTCCCTGTCAAGTTTTCCCTCTATAAATTCCGTCGTTATTCCGGCAGCCACGGAAATTACCAGCTGGTCGGAATCGAATGAGTAACTAATCTGATCGAGAACGTTCTCGATCATCTGTGGTTCGACAGCCAGAACGACGATATCGCTTTTGCTTACGACGGCCTCGTTATCGGTGGTGGCTTCGATCCCGTATTTTTCTCTCACCTTCTTTGCACTTTCTTCATGAGAGGTACTTCCTATGATCTTGTCCGTGACGGTAATTTCGTTCTTGATCAATGCTTCCACGAGGGTCCCACCGATCGTTCCCACTCCGATGATTCCAATCTTTTTATCCTTTAGGTCTTTATTTTTAGTTTCCACAGGAAAATCACCATAAGGGTAAAATTTGTCCAAATTAACAAACTGAAAGTTATCATAACTAATTAACGAGGGCGTTACAAGGGGTGGTGGGAACGTGTTAAAGGTAATTACGTTTCAAACAGATCTTTGCCGGGTTGAATGAGGTCGCCCGGTTCCGGAAGCCCATCCGTCCCTCCTTCCAGGCCGAGAAGCCCGGAAAATTTCTTGGCGTCTCGGGCGGATTTGCCCCCGTAATGGTTGTTGAAAAGGATCACGATGTTTTCCGTATAATCCTTCAGCTCCTCCGTTTTATCAACCCACTCCTCCAGTTCTTCCTCGCCGTAGGAGTAGTCGTATCTCATGTGAGGGTTGGGAGGGTTCCACCAGTGTTCCTCGACCCGTCCGTGAAAACGTATGTACCCCAAATCGGTTGTAGCCCTGACTATAGGAGGAACGAGTCTGGGTAGCCGCGGCATATCGACGCAGACGTAGCCGAGATCGTGCTTCTCGAGGAATTTGAACGTTTCTTCTTTGATCCAGTACTCGTTGCGAAATTCCACGTTGATCGGAAGTTCCGGTAGCTGGTTCCGCAGGAACTCGAGGTGTTCGAAGCTCTCGTCTTTTGGTTTAAAGGAGTAGGGAAACTGGGCGAGCGTGGTAACCAGCTGGCCGCTTTGAACGAGTGGCTCTATACCCGCCCTGAACTTGTCAACCGACTTGGCTGCCTTTTCTCTCTCGTGGGTCAGCTCCTTCGAAAACTTCACCACGAACCGGAATTCCTCCGGGACCTTTTTCCGTATGTTCTCGAACATCCCCGGCGTTGGAAGATGGTAGTAGGTAGAGTTGATCTCCGTTAAATCGAAGTAGCTGGAGTAGCGTTTCAGAAAGTTCTTCTTGCTCAGGCTTTCAGGGTAAACTACTCCCCTCCAGTCATCATAGGAATAGCCGCTGGTACCGATCTTGATCAACCTTATCCCTCCAAGGAGAAGGGCCCTAATTCCCTTTAAGTTTAACCAAGGATAGTGTATAAGCAACTGTGTAAAATGATTTTATAGCTTTGGAAACCGTTCGATAAAACCAGGGATCAATTTCCCCAGCGGGGAAATTGCCCTTTCCGATCTCGGCTCGCTC
>JBKGZT010000016.1:0-25707 GCA_046543235.1 Candidatus Acetothermia bacterium
AAAAGCCCAACTTCTGGGGACATATTTTGAGAAATCCGAGGGTTCGGTGCAAATACGACCCGGCGCGTAGATCGTGTGAGCCTCGTTGGCCGGGTCCGGCAACAAGTCGTCAGTTTAGGTAGCCATCGTTTTTCAGTCATCACCCCGGGTTTTGTCAGAAGGTCGGGTCTTTGAATCCGAGCTTCAGTGTTATATTCTCTTTGCTACCTGGTAGCCGGATTTAATCGCGTCTTCCGCCTTTGCCGGCTCTCTGGCGTCTCCGATTACGTCGGAAGGAATAGCGAGTTCTTCCTCGTCGAGCGGGTTGTAGCTTTTCACCCCGGTGACGACTACGAATTCTTCCACTCCTTCCCAGTATAATTTTTCGCCGTTTTTGGTGGCAAAGACCTTGTCGTCTTCTATTCGCTCGATATCCGTCTCGGTCGCTATCTCCACGTTATCCCTTTTCCCCAGCGAGTTCAGGAGCTGGGCCTTTTCCAGACCGATCATGTTCCCTCCGACCTCCGGCAGGATCTCTACGAGGGTGACCTCGTTCTCTTTTTCCGCCAGTGCCTTGGTGGTTTCGACGCCGACCAGCCCCCCTCCAATTACCATGACTTTCTTTCCCGAAGGAATGTTATCCTCCTTCAGCACCTCGGCCCACCTGTAATCGTCCAGGCCCTCTATCTCCGGAAAGACGGGGCGGGCTCCCGTGGCGACGACGACGTGGTCGTATCCTTCCAGGTCTTCCTTCCTGGCTTCCTTTTTTACGACCTCGATTTCTCTATCCCTTACCTCACTGATAAAGTAATCGATCCCCTTCTGGAGGGGGTCCTTGCCCGGAGGAAGGGGCGCGAAATTGAAGACCCCGCCGAGCTCGTCTTTCTCGTAGAGGGTAACGTCGTGGCCTCGTTCGTCGAGAGTTCTTGCCGCGGACATCCCGGCCAGGCCACCACCGACAACCGCGACCTCCTTCTCGACTTCCGGTTCTTCCAGACCTTCGAAGTCCTTTACTGCAGGGTTCATCAGGCAGCCCAGACCCTCGCCCGACTTTACCCCGCCCAGGCAGCCGTCCGAACACGCCAGGCAGGGGCGAATCCTCCTGTGGATTTCTCCGGTGTACTTGCCGACGAAATCGGGGTCCGCTACCAAGGCCCGTCCGACAGCCAGGAAGTCGGCCATCTCGTTTTTCTTAATCTTGTCGACGTCTTCTTCCTCGTTGATCTGACCGACCGCGGTGATAGGCACGGGGAGCTCTTCTTTGAGCATGCTTGCCATTTCCCAGGTCCTTCCTTTGGGGGTGAACATGTGCTGAAAATACCAGGGAGGAGTCGTGCAGACGGTCCCGGCCGAAACGTGGATCCCGTCGACCCCGTTTTCCACCAGCCGGCGAGCAAACTCTTTAGACTCCTCGAAGTCTATTCCCCCTTCCACCATTTCGTCGCCGCTCAACCGGACCTGGACGGGGAGGTTGGTTGCCTCCTTGACTTCTTGAAGTACCTCGAGGCCAAACCTGGCCCTGTTCTCGAAGGAACCCCCGTAACGGTCCTCCCTGTCGTTTACCCTTTTTGAGAGAAACTGGGCCACGAGATAGCCGTGACCGAACTGGAGTTCGATCAGATCGAAGCCGGCCTCTTCCGCCCTAACTGCCGCGTCTCGGAAGAGAACTTTGGCATTAAAGATGTCTTCTTCCGTCATCCTTTTCGGTTCCGCTCCGCCGTTTTCGCAGGCCACGTCCGTCGAGGAAACGTAGTAATTTTCGTCTATCTTTGGGTTGGCCATCCGCCCCGGATGGTTGAGATGTGCGATCGCTTTTGCCCCGTTGTCACCGACAACGCCGGTCAGTTCTCGGAGGCCGCTTAACTTGTCCTCGGAATCTATGCCCATCTGTGTAGGCAGCTCCCTCAACCCCCGATCGAGGTAAAAAGGTTCCGGGATCACTCCCCCGACGTGGGCCGCTCTGCGATCGTAGAACTCCAGGTGGCGTCGCGTAACCTCTCCTTGACCTTCGTTGTATCCCGTCTTAACGGGAGCCATGATGAACTCATTTCTGAATTCCGTATCGCCGATTTTCAAGACTACCCCACCTCCCGATGATATATAAAGTCTTTTAAATGATTCACAATTTCCTACATATTTTATCATATGCACAGATATAAGGCAACGAATCTCCTACTTTTTGCAAAAGCCCGGGTAATTCGATGATAGTGTAGAAGCAATTGTGTAAAATGAATTTATAGCTTCGGAAACCGTTCAGGAAAATCTCTCCCTGGATTTGTCGAGCGGTTTTCAAAGTTAGTCTTACACGTAAAATGCTATAATATGGATAATTCGGAGGTTCCCGGGTTTTACCGATATTAAGCGCTTGTGGAACCCGTTAACTGGGTTAACTTCGGGATAAGAGGGGCTAGGTTTCTCAGCTTCCTCCAAAAATTATCGGTCGGGCGTGGCTTCCATCTCATAGAGCATGAAAAGGGGGACGTGCCGGCAAAATTCTTCCTGGTGGATTTCCAGAATGAATGTAAATAGAAAAAAGACTTTTGGGCCAGTTGACGTTTTCTACGAACTTATCCGCCCTGTAGCCGACAACTGGGTCTTTAAGTGTCCGAATTACCTCCGGTAAATCGATTTGCCAGGCCGACGAAAAAGTCGGCGACTCTGTTGAATGCGCAAGCGGGATACTTTATCCAGGATATACCTTTCCCGAGACTTCTCCAGAAGCGCGGAAAGTAAATCCCGCTAAAGATTATCCCGAGGAGGAAGACCCCCAAAAGATAACTTAGGCTCGAGTTGTAGTCTCCCCAGGTGAGGAGAAGACCTATTTCGTCCATAAGCAGCCCCAGCCCGAACCCGTAGGTGAGTGCCAGCTTTTCTCTGGTTATCCCGTGGTTTCCTGTTATCGCTATCCAGCCGGCGATCCCGATGAGGAGGATGCCGAAGTAGAAGTGGTGGATGTGGTAGCCGAAGAGGATGATATTCCGGCCGATGTAAAAATGGGTCCAGGAGGTTCCTTCCTTGACCACGCTGGCTATCTCGCTGTTGGCCGAACCGGCAATTATCACCATGAGCCGGATCAATAGGAAGGAAGCCAGGTACGAGATGGCGATGAGAAAAGGGGTCCTTTTCTCTTTATCCGGGGAAATAGCGAACCACCTGGCGGTAGATAGTTAGTTTTGGCCTTGGGGCCTCACGACTTCTTTCGGAAACCAACCAGTATAATAATTACCTTCTCCGGGGGGAGGTTCAAGTATTACGTTGGAGGTGGAAGCAAGCCCCGGTTTCTTTCTCCTCGATGGTCCGTTCCTTCCAGGTCCGCTCTGTCTTCCTGCTCCGACCCGATTTTCTGACCTACCATGGTGGTTAATGGTGAGGCCAGACCCCAGATAGCTATGTTGAGAATCCTGATTATCCTCCGGCCTATCCCGCAGGCGGTGGCTGCGACCACTTCCAACCGAGATATCAGCCCCATCAGGATTACGGAACCCGCGCAAGTTCGACTCACCCCTTGTTGTTAGCGATGTACAGTTAACGATCACGAACGGTATTTTAGATCTAACGGTTTTTCAACAACCGCAACGGGGCGAGGTGATCTTTCCAAGTACCCCTCCGAGGGTTATCCTTACTTTACCGGTGGTGATTATTTGGATGATCATTTCTGACGACGATCTGATTGAAGGGCTGATAGACGAGAATCTACAGAAGCAACCAGCAGGGACTGATTTGACGGTCGACTGCGTGGAGCGGTTTATCGGCGAGGGACGGCTCGATTTCGACGACAGCTCGAGAAAAATAGCGGCTGGAGAGGAAGTAACCGGAGAAAGGCTGAAGGGAGGAGAGGCTTACAGGGTTACTTACAACGAGAAGATATCCGTGCCGGGCGACGCGGTCGGCCTGGTATTTCCTCGTTCTTCACTCATGCGTAACGGTTGTCATCTGGTTACCGCGGTCTGGGACCCGGGTTATAAGGGGAGGGGACAAGGACTGCTGCAGGTTCTGAACCCTCATGGAATTGTTGTTGAGGAAGATGCCAGGGTGGCGCAGATCGTCTTTTTCCGTCTCGATGAGGAGGCGAAGGAGAGCTACGACGGTACTTATCAAGGAGAAAACCTCTGAAGTAGAGGTCCAATCCGTCTACTGTCCCTTCAGGTCCTTCAGGCGTCTGATGAAGTGGTTAGCCTTAGAGGGTTCGATCTCCTCCTCGGGCAGGCCGAGGATTTCTTCTCCGTCCTTAAGGATCTTCCACTCGCCGTCCTGGAGTTTTATTTCGACGTCCTCGATATCGTGCTGGAGGCCGATCCCCCTTTCCCGGAGTAAGCCATTCAGGAAGCCGGAGAGCTGGTTTTCAATTAGACCATCGACCTTTTCGAGAATGAACCTGGTGAAGCCGCTGCTGTTTTCCGCTTCTCGTCTGACCTCGTCCCGAGCCCGGGCCAGTTCCTCGTTCAGGTCTTTGCTCAGCTCGACAGCCAGGCTATCCTCGGTCAAAACGAGGACCAGTTCGTCGTCCTTCGTGGTCAGCCTGCTTTCTTCCTTCCGCCAGAGGAGCTCGTAAATTCTTTGTTCGCCTATTCCTTTGAACTCTCTTGAACCGAGGTCGAGGTATTTGAAGGACCGGGACTTCCCCGCTTTCCAGCAGGACTCCGGCACGATTATTTGACCGCCTTTTGCGTGGTTACCTAGGCGGGCGGCCACGTTCACTGCGTGACCAAATATATCCCCCTCGTCCCTGATCGTCTTTCCGTGGTTGATCCCCACGCCTACGGTAATCGTGTCCCCGGGATTGGCTTCACTGTACTCGCTCAGGGATTGCTGCATTCCGATCGCGGCCTTCTGGCCTTCGACGGGTGAGGAAAACGTCGTCATTACTCCGTCGCCGTAAGTCTTAACCAGGTCTCCCCCGTGCTCCCTTACTTTTTCCTTGACCAGGCCGGTGAACTTCTTAACAAGCCGGAACGCCTCTCGGTCCCCTTTTTTGGCGGTGAGCGAAGTGAAGTCACGGATATCGCTGAAGAGTACGGTCTGTTCTTTTTTATGGGCCATTTATCGCGTCGTTATCTCACCTTGAAAGGGCCATGTTGGTTTGCCTTAGCCGGTTAGCCAGCTCGGAGATTACTTTGGTGGCCATGTCGGGATATGTCTTAATGAGTGCCTTGAAATCCCAGCTGGTTATCAGCAGGCACTTCGTTTTTGTAGTGGCCACCACGTCCGCCGAGCGGGGTTTTTCGTCCAGAACGGCCATTTCCCCGAAGAATTGGCCGGAACCCAATCTGGATAAGGTCTTGTCGTCCTGCTTTACCTCTACCTGCCCATCCAGGATCAGGTAAAACCCAACACTGCTGGCGTCTCCCTGCCCGACGATCTTTTTTCCCTCTTCGAACTTCTTTTCCTTGGCGGTCTTCCTGACCGATTTGAGCTGCTTCTCGCTAAAACTTGAGAACAGGGGGACTTCTTTTAACAGATCCAGAGATTCTTGAGCCATAAATATCCTTCCTCCTTCTTTTGATTACTTAAATATATCACGCCCACAAGTAAAATACAAAAGGTACTAAAGCCGATTTCCAGGTTCGAATTGCGGGATGAGGCACGTTCGGTTGCTTGTAAAGCCGGGGAATCTCGGTTTATATTTATGTGCGATCAATCCGGGTAACTGGTGTCCCTTGGGTTCTCTAATCCTTCCGGTATGGAACCAGACTTTTCCAGGAGAGGGCAATCCGGTTCTTAGGTAGGCCGGAGGAGTTAATCTTATTAGTAAAGGAGCAGAGAAAAGAAAATGAAGGTCACACCGATTTCTCTAGGAACGACTAGCTGCTTCCTTTTGTCGGGTGAATTGGGAGGTTTAGTGCTGGTTGATGGGGGTAATCCCGGAGATGGTTTGGAGGTCAAGGAAGCGATAGAGGAGGTCGGTTACAGGACGAGCGACCTCACTCTGGTCGTCGTGACTCACGGTCACTCCGATCACGTCGGTGGTTTGGCCGAGCTCGAACCGTATCATTCAGCCAAAACCGTCGTCGGCCGGGAAGACGTAAAGGCGCTTACGGAGGGCGAAGGAGCCCCGGTCGTTCCTGCCGGGCCGATAGGAAGGTTGTTGAAGCGGGTTTTACCCGAGAGGGATTTTGCCCCGCTCTCGGAGGAACCAGCCCGGATGGATGAGGAAAGCCTGAGTCTGCGGGCATTTGGAATTGACGGCGAGATCATTCACCTGCCGGGCCATACGAACGGATCCCTCGGAGTGGTATCGAAAAAAGGGCCGGCTGTAGTGGGGGATCTGATTATGGGTCGGTACGTAATTTTCGGGCGCCCGCGGTTGCCCGTATTTGCCGAAGCCCCCGATGCCGTTGAGGAAAGCATCCGGAAGGTCCTTGAACGGGAACCCAGGGTAATCTATACCTCCCACGGAGGACCATATAAACCGGAAAGCTTAGAGAGGCTTCTGGACTGAATGATCGGGAGAAGGGTTTACACCTTAAAATGAAAAGACGTAACTGGCTGGCAAGGTTGCGTTATCTCGGGGCATTGCTGTGGGTTTTCGGGTTGATTTTGCCCGCTCCCCTCTTTCTGGTTCCCTTCCTTCCCGAGATAGGGATTAGCTTCTCCACGTTTGCACCCTTTTTGATCCCGGCCGGGGTCTCCCTTGTGCTTGGAACCTTGCTCAACCGTTCGATCAAGCTTAGGCCACTCTCGGGAAGCGGAGCAATAGTGGTCGTTACTCTCGGTTGGTTTATGGTTTCCGCAATAGGAGCTGTTCCCTTCGTAATCGGTCTCGGTTTGGGTTTTGTCGATGCTTTTTTCGAGGCAGCCAGTGGCTTTACCACGACCGGGATTACGATCCTGATAAACCTGGAGGAGTTGCCGAAAACTCTGATCTTCTGGCGCTCACTTACCCAGTGGATCGGTGGGCTTGGGATACTCACCCTCTTTTCGGTTCTCGTCTTCAAAGGGGAAGCTTCCCACAAGTTATACGGCGCGGAGAGTCATAAGGTGATTTCCGAAAGGCCGGCTCCCGGTCTTTTTAGCACGTTAAAGATCCTCTGGGCCATCTACTCGTTGTTTACTGCGGCCGTCTTCTTTTTGCTCTGGCTGCAAGGGATGGGCTGGTTTGATTCGATTAATCACGCGCTTACCACCCTTTCCGCGGGTGGGTTTTCTCCTCACGACGCAAGTATCGATTACTACCGCCAGGCCGGCTTTAAAAACTACAGGCTGATAGAGTACACGATTATAGGCGGGATGACCCTGGCCGGAATGAGTTTTGTCATCCATTATCGAGTACTAAAGGGGAAGATCTCTTCCCTCTGGGACAGCATGGAGGTCAGGCTTTACTGGAAGATAATCGGGGGGGCTACCGGGCTCGTCCTTGCCAACCACATGCGGGTTCACGGTCTGGCCGGCGGTCTGGATGCCTTTCGGCATTCCTTGTTTCAGGTGGTATCTCTACTAACCACGACAGGTTTCGGCACGAAAGATATCGCGGGGGGATTTTTCCCGGGAATGGCCAAGCAAGTATTCCTCTTCCTGATGGTCGTCGGGGGGATGGTGGGTTCGACAGGAGGCGGTCTAAAAGTCTTCCGGGTTGGGGTTCTCTGGAAGACCGTCAAGAGGCAGCTGAGGAAGACCGTCCATTCGCCGAGGACCTCGAACCCCCTCGTAATTGACGGGAAAAAGATTCCGGGGGAGGAGGTCAGGAGGATAGCCTCTCTGTTTTTTGCCTGGATCGCTCTGATTCTGGCGGGCGGGATGATTACTGCCTTTTTCTCCTCCCTTTCTCCACTGCAGTCCGTTTCGGGGATGTTCTCTGCCCTGGGTAATATCGGACCGAGCTTCATACCGTTGGAGGAATGGCCCGAATTACACCCGGTGATAAAGGTTACTTATTCTATAGGCATGCTGGCGGGCAGACTGGAGATATTGCCCGTACTTTTGCTATTTAGTCGAAAAGCCTGGAGGTAGATATGTATATCGTGATAGCGGGAGCAGGACTCGTCGGAAGAGGTCTGACTAGAAGGCTCGTGAACAACAAGCACGACGTCGTGGTGGTGGATAGCGACGAGGATGTATGTGACCGAATATACCAGGAATACGGGGCCGTTGCAGTGAACGGCGACGCCACGGACGTGAACGTCCTGGAAGAGGCGGAACTCTATCGCGCGGACGTCTCCGTGGCGACGATGCGGAGGGACGCGGACAACCTTTCCTTTTCCCTGCTTGCCGACAACTACGGAGTTTCAAGAATATTTGCCCGGATGAGAAACGTCAAGTACGAGGATGCCTACAGGGCGGCGGGCGTGACGAACGTGATCAATATAGTAGATCTATATCTGGATCAGTTCACGATGGAGATCGAACAGCCAAAGTTACAGAGGGTGGCGACTTTCGGCGGCGGGGAGGCCTCGATCGTTATAGTAGCGGTTCCCGAGGACGCGGAGGCTGCGGGAGAGACCATCGCGGATATCACCAAGGACAAGAAGTTTCCTGAAGAGTGCGTCATAGCGGGTATTTACCGCGAAGACGAGTTCATCATCCCCCGGGGCAACAGGACAATCATGGGGGGAGATAGGGTGTTCCTCGTTGCCAACATCAACAATATGGTGGGAGCTGCCAGGTACCTGGGGGTCCGGGAGAAGAGTTGGTTCGAGAAGCTTCGACCCTGAATTGGAGGTTCCCGGCGAAGGCGAGCGGTCTACTGTTCTGAATCAATACCTCCCTCTTCAAGTTCCTCTGCTTCTAGAGTATCCGCGCCGCGCTTGGGATAGTTCTGTACCCTTCGCTGGTCCATCGCCCTCAAGGTTTCCGTAAACGCTTCCTTTATCCTGGCGATATCCTCCAGGGTGAGCGGGCTGTAATCCAATTGCCCGTCCTCGATCTTGTTGTCTATTTGTTCTTCCACCATTTCCTTCAGCCTCTGGCCGCTGTCCTCCAGCGTGTGTGATGCGGCTTCAACCGGATCGGCCAGAGCAATGATGGCTGTTTCTTTCGTCCTCGGCAACCTGCCCTCGTACCGAAAATCGCCCTCCGGGAACTCCACATCGTCCCGGTGTTCCCTGAGTGCCTTCAGGTAGAAGTATCTTATCAGGGAGGTTCCGTGGTGGGTGGGAATGAATTCCAGGACGTCGTCCCTGAGCCCGTAGTTCTTGCCCAGTTGTATTCCCTGGTTTATGTGGGAGGTGAGAACTATCTTGCTCATGGATGGAGTCAGGTCGTCGTGGGGATTTGAATCCTCGGACTGGTTTTCTATGAAGAAGTCAGGCCGAACCATCTTACCTATATCGTGGTAGTAGCCGCCCACTTTGGTAATCAGGGGGTCCGCACCGATCGCTCGGGCCGCGTTTTCCCCCAGGCTGGCGATGTTCTGGCTGTGGTGATAGGTACCCGGTGTCTCGGTTCTTAACTTTTCCATGAGCGGATGGGAGGGATTGAGGAGTTCCATTAGCCCTATCGGGCTGGTTATCTGGGTTATCCTCTCCGCCAGTGGAACCGCTGCCGCTATAAACAGGGCGCTGGTCAGGCCGTTCAGCCCAGCCCAGGTGTAGTTGGTCCAGTCCAGATTCGTTATAAAGGGAGTCGATAGCTCTGGAAACCGGAAGGCGAAAACCAGGACCATGTTGACCAGACCGACGGATATCCCGATATTTGTCAGATCGGAAATTCTTCCTATGTCCTTGGTTTCCAGTATCCCAACCAGTCCTCCTACGAAGGCGACCATCGTCGGACCGATTACACCGTTGAACCCAAGCTGTACCCCTATGGCCACGGCCAGAAAGAGGTTTATGCTCAGCCCCGTCTCGAAGTCTATAAACAGGGCTATCATGGACGTAGCGAACGCGACCGGTACCAGGTAAAGGGAGACAAGAGCCGATCCTTTGATGGTCAGAAGCAGGAAGAGCGTAATTCCGAGAAGGAAGAATACCTTTCTGCGGTCATCGGGTAGTTTCTTTTTCCTTATAGAAATGTAAGAAGCTACGGTGAGGGCGGAAATTGCTATCACGAGAGCGCCGGCGAGTGCCTCCTTCCAGGAGAGAAAGGTGAAGAAGGGTTCGTTCATCCTGAAGTTAAAGGTAAACAGGAAGGATATAAACAGAAGATATCCGATCGAGAATAGCCCCTCCTTTGCGTTCTCGCTCAGTAACCTCTCAATCGTAAGGCCGATGAGACCTTCCGACTCACCGGCGTTATTTCTGTTTTTCTTGTTCATAAGCCTCGATTATTTCTTTGACGAGGTCGTGCCTTACCACGTCGGCTTTATCCAGGTAGATGAACTCGATGCCCGGGATGTCCTCCAGGAAACGCCTGTCGTGGCTGAGACCGGAGGCGTCTTGCTTGAGGTCTATCTGGGTTATATCGCCGGTTATTACTGCCTTTGAATCAAAACCCAACCTGGTTAAAAACATCTTCAGCTGGGTCGAGGTCGTGTTTTGTGCCTCGTCGAGGATCACGAAAGAGTTATTTAGCGTTCTGCCCCTCATGAAAGCAAGCGGAGCGATTTCTATCCTACCCTCTTCCTTCAACCTCTCGAATTCCTCGCCCGGGATCATATCGTAGATCGCGTCGTAGAGCGGTCGCAGGTAGGGGTTGACCTTGGCCTGCATATCGCCGGGCAGAAAGCCCAGCTCCTCCCCGGCTTCTACCGCCGGCCTCGTCAGGATCATGCGCTTGACCTTGCCTTTCTTGAGGAACTCTATTCCCATGGCCACCGCCAGGTACGTCTTGCCAGTACCGGCAGGTCCTATACAGAATACGATGTCTTTTTCTCGGATCGCTTCCACGTACTTTTTCTGGTTCAGGGATTTCGGCTTGATCTGCTCTCCCCAGTAAGTAGTCTGGATTACGTCCGATAGGACCCCTTCCAGTTCCCCTTCGTCACCTTCTTTCACCATCTGGGCCAGTTTCTTCACTTCTTCCAGCTTGGGGGACTGGCCGTCTTCTATCATTTCCAGCAGCTCGTCGAAGAGGGCCCGTACCTGTTCTACTTCCTCACTTTCTCCCTTGATCTTGATAACTCCGTCCCGGACTATGATTTGTGGGTTAAAGTTGTCCCGAATGTAATTCAGGTTCTTGTTGTACTGCCCCAGCAAAGTAACTGTCTGATCGTGGTCCCTCAGAGTTAACTCCCTTTCGATTTCTCTTACGTTGCTGATGTTTATCACTCCTCAGCGAGATGAGCTCGGGATGAGTTTCCCCGGATCCAACTGGTTCTCCGGCCCTCTTCTTCCGGTCAGGATTTCAGTCAATTGGTTTGAGGACTGCCCTCGTTTCCCTTTTAATCAGCATTCCGACTCCCCTCGAGGGGCTTTACCCTTTTGTTCCGTTTCCTCTCGTCCCTCCCGGCCGGCCCGGCGACGTTGAAGTTCTCCTTTGCCTCTTCCAACCTCACTTGTAGCGTGTCGCCGGAAACGTAACCTTCGGGTCGATTCTCCTCCGGTAAATGGATATCCAGGTAGTGCCGGGAATATCCCCTCCAGCCGTCGAGTTTGTTGCTTTGCTCCTCCAGCACCAATTCGATTTTTTCCCCTTCGAATTCTTCCCGTCTGGCCTGACTGACCCGTGAGACGAGTTTACTCAGCTCTTTTACGCGTTCCTTTTTTCGGGAAGAGTGAACCCCGTCCTCATATTGGGCAGCTGGAGTTACCTCCCGGGGAGTATAACGAAAGACGTGGGCATTTATAAAGCCGACGTGCTTTACGAGGTCCTTTGTCTTTTTGAAGTCCATTTCTTCTTCCCCGGGAAAACCGACCATGAGGTCCGTGCCAAAAGTGGGGCTAGCCAGTTCTTCACTTATTAACCTTATCTTATCCAGATAAAGCTCCCTTGTATAATTCCTATTCATGGAGCTCAGCACTCGGTTGGACCCGGATTGTAGTGGTACGTGAAAGTAAGGACATGTCTTTTGAGACTGCGCAAAGACCTCTATTAGTTCCGGCGTAATTCCGGAAGGGTTTAACGAGCTCAGCCTTATTCGATGGATTTCCCCGACCCCTGTGAGTTTCTCTAGCAGACCCGGCAGTTTCAACCCCTTTCCATCGTACTCGGCGAGGTTTATCCCGGTAAGTACTATCTCCTCGAAACCGTTTTCTCCGAGGTTTCTGGCTTCTGTTACAACTTCTTCGGGAGATTTGCTCCTGGTTGGGCCTCTGAGATAACGTATCTTGCAGAAAGAACAATCGTTGCTGCAGCCGTCCTGGATCTTCAGGAAAGCCCTGGTGTGGGAACTATCCCGGGAGATCTTTCTGCTGTCCAGATCCCAATTGATACCCTTCCGGTTGGAGACCTTTCCCCTGTGGCCTCTTTGTGCCACGTCCAGGATTCGGGGGAACTCGTACTTATGAGAGTTTGGAAATATCAGGTCGACCCCGTCGATATCGGCTATTTCCCGCGAATCCAGCGTCGCGTAACAGCCGGTAACCAGAGTGAGTTCGCCTCTCCTCACGGCCTTGCGGATGTATTTTCTAGATTTCCTGTCAGCGCCGGTGGTTACGCTACATGTGTTGATAACGAAGATGTCCGCCTCCTCCCGAAACGGGACCGTTTCGTAACGGTTTTCTCCCTTCAGGGATTCTTTCATTACCTCCGTGTCGTACTGGTTCGCTTTACAGCCCAGTGTGTAAAAAGCTACGTTGGTGGACATTTTGAGTGTGATCAAGTGGGGTTCCGGAGAGGCATCAGGCGCCGATCGGTTCTTCTCCTTCGTGCCTTTCGACCTCGAACCTTTTGAGCTGGAAGTCCCCTTCACGGGGTGATATGCCGGCCTTTTTCTTGGTGACCTCCAACTGTTTCTCGGTTGAATCCACCCCGTCGAGATCCGGAAGAAGGAGGCCGGACTTGGCGCCTTTTTCGACCATTATTCCGTATTTTTCGGGATTCAGGTCTTCGACGGCACAGGGCTTTGGTTCCGTTAGGACGTCTACGGATACGATGAGTTCGGAAAGCTCGCTTTTCTCAACCGGTGGGAACCGGGGGTCGTCCAGAGCTGCCGAGGAGGCGTTGCGTACTATTTCCTCGCCGAGCGATTTGGTTGCCGGGGTGTAAGTACCTATGCAGCCCCGCAGGTCGCGTCCGTACCTCTTCAAGGTCACGAAGACGCCCCTACGCCTGTCCGGGAGCCGTTCTTTCAACTCCTCCACACCATCGACCTGTTCACCCGTAACAGCCTGTCTGACTGCTTTTTTGGCCAATTTTACGTGATCGTCTTCCATATCACCTTATTATAGACCGAGAAAGCTTCTTATTCAAAGCTAGGACGGCAACCGGTTGGATTCTTGACTTGTAGGGTGGTATGCGTTATGTTAAGCTTGATACCGAGATGAAATGGAAGATAGCAGTATCAGTCGTATTGATCGTCCTGGTTATTGGATCCGGGATCGGCATATACGTTCTCAACCAGCGAAACGTCAACGAGCTGGTGAAACAGGGTGAGAAAGTTAATTTACTCGTACTGGGGATAGACCACATCGAAGGAACCCAGGCCAGACGCAGTGACACGATGATGGTCGCCAGTATAGATCCCGAAAACAACAGGGCGAGTCTGGTTTCGATTCCCCGGGATTTGTACGTCAAGTATCCTGATGGCAAGTTCAGGAGAATAAACGCGGCGTACGCGATCGACGGGGCAGACCTTGCTACGGAAATGGTCTCCAACTTCCTCGGGGTACCCCTGGATTTTCACATGGTCGTGGACTACGAGGGTTTCAGAGAAATAGTTGACCTGATGGGGGGAGTCGAGATAACGGTTGACGAACGCCTCCAGTACACGGACGAAGCTGCCGGACTAAACATCGACATAGAGCCGGGTAAGCAGACGCTCGACGGCCAGGAAGCCATGGGGTACGTAAGGTATCGGGCTGATCAGAGCGACCTCCAGCGGATCAGTCGGCAGCAGAAGTTCCTCAATGCTCTCCTGCAGGGTGGTGTACAGATGGAAGGTTGGTCCCAGGTCAAAAGCCTGATTGACACGGGCCGAAAGTACGCAGAGACAAACCTTTCTCTGATGGATATGTACGACCTGGGAAGGACCGTTCAGAACCTGGAGATGGACGACTTCGAAATGGCTACCCTCTCCGGGAAACCGGAAAGGGTGGACAACAAGTCCGTCCTTTTGCCGCAGATCGTCGAGGCCAGGAGAGTGGTGGCTCAGGAGATAAACGGTCTGAGGGTCAAGAGCAAAGCCGACGAGGGAATTTATATCTTGAACGGCGAGGGCTCCAATTACCTGGCCAGGAATGCCGCCGACAGGTTAACCGAGCTCGGTTTTTCGGTGACGGGGACGGACAACGCGGATCGCTTTGATTACGAAACGAGCTACCTCGTAGTTCTAAACGATCAAGAGGAAGAAATGGCCGACTCGGTGAGCCAGGAGTTGGACTTTAGCCACGAGGTCGTGCGGGAGGAGAACTTCCAGGATACCATGGCCGCCCTGGAGGGCTCCGGCGTTAGCCTCCCGGGAGGAACTAACTTATTGCTGATTATGGGTGAGGGATCTCCGGATTTTGTCTCCTGAAGCAGAAGCAATAGAAGACATACGTAATATATTGGAAATCATCGAGGATAAAAAGGGAGAAAGGGTCAGGATACTGGATATGAGGGACCACTCCCTGGCTACTAGCTTCTTTGTCCTGGCCGATGGAACTAACCCTAAGCACGTCAGGGCCATTGCCGAGAACCTGGAAGAAGAGTTTGACGACCAGCCCCTCGGAAAGGAGGGCTTGGACGATGGTAGCTGGGTGGCGCTCGACTACGGAGAGATAATGGTCCACGTATTTGACGAAGAGGTCAGGGACTTCTACGATCTCGACGATTTATGGGTGGATCGAGAGTTCTCCCTTGAGAAGGCAAAGAAGGCGTAAGGCCTTGCACCCGCCCCCTCCCTATCCTATTCGATTAATTCTGAAAGCTGTCCTTGATTAGCTTCTTGTTGCGGTAGAGGTAGTCTATTCCGGAGACCAGAGCCGCACCGACGGCGAAGTAAACGAGCGGGAGGATCGTTGCTTCCAACCACCCCAGGTTGAACTCTAGGTTCAACGTCAAGGCGACGATCAGGGTTATATGGGAGACGGTCTTTACTTTTCCCAGCCAGCTTGCCGAAATTACCCTTTCTTCAGTCGTTCCCAGCAACCTGATCCCCGTCACGATGAACCCCCGTGCTATGATTATCACAACTGGAACCGCGGCTATCGCGTCCAGCTGAATAAAGGTTATAAGGATACCTGCGACGAGAAGCTTGTCGGCTATTGGATCTGCGAACTTTCCGAAGGGGCTTATCTGGTCCCTCTTCCTTGCGATGTATCCGTCGACGAAGTCGGTGAGGGATGCGAGCAGGAAGAGCGCCAGCGCCGCCAGGTGGGCACCGACCAGGAGGAGAAAGATCACGAAAGGGACGGAAACGATCCTGAATAGGGTAAGTATGTTTGGTATGTTGTTGTTTTCCACCCTGCTCCCGACCTCCTGCCAGAACCCTGGCAATTAATTAGGAAATCCCGTCAAATATAAGTCATTTGGTTCCCATTTGCCAGTATCCAGTTGTCTGTGCCCTGCTTGTCATCGGTTGGAGCCTTGCTTATACTGTCATAGAAATTTTGCTATAACTCTTTGGTCCAATCGGAAGAAGAGATTAGTTAGCGATTATTGAGTGAGCGAGTCTTTTGGAGCAATATAAGCGAAAATCCAAATGTCAGGGTGCTAACCGATGCTTGAGTTACAAAACTCGATGAGCGGGGAGAAGGAACGGTTCGAACCGCTGGAAGAAGGGAAGGTCAGGTTCTATAGTTGTGGTCCGACCGTTTACGATTACTTCCACATCGGAAATGCCAGACCTTTCATCGTCTTTGACGGTCTGAGGCGGTATCTCGAATACAAGGGGTACGACGTTGAGTTTACCCAGAACGTGACGGATCTGGACGATAAGATAATCGACAGGGCAGACGAAGAAGGGGTAGAGCCGGAGGAACTGGCTGAGAAGTACGCCGAGGCTTACTTTGAAGACCTGGAGAGGCTGGGGGTCGAGGAAGCCGACCACCGCCCCCGGGTGACCGAATACGTGGATAGAATCATCGAGCACGTAGAAGCCCTTGTCGATAAGGGTTACGGCTACGAGGTGGATGGGAACGTCTACTTTCGGGTAAGGGAATTCGAGGATTACGGCAAGCTATCCGGCAGGTCCGTCGACGACCTGGACAGCGGGTCCCGGGTGGAGGTAAACGAAGAAAAAGAGGACCCGCTTGATTTTGCACTCTGGAAGAAATCAGGGCCGGACGAACCCAGCTGGGACAGTCCCTGGGGGCAGGGGCGTCCCGGGTGGCATATAGAATGTTCGGTCATGGCTCAGGGGACGCTTGGCGATACGATAGATATACACGCCGGGGGACAGGATCTTATCTTTCCCCACCACGAAAACGAGATTGCCCAGTCCGAGGCCCGAACCGGGAAACCGTTCGCTCGTTACTGGCTCCACAACGGTCTCCTCCGCTTCGAAGGGGAGAAGATGTCCAAGTCGCTCGGGAATTTCGAGTACGCAAGGGATGTCCTCGAGGATTACGATAGCGAAACGATCAGGTACTTCTACTTCTCGACGCATTACCGAAAGCCGTTGAACTTCAGCAAGAAAAACCTCGAGGATGCAGCGAGTGCCGTGGACAGGGTCTACGAATTCTACGACGCGGCGGAATCCGTTCCGGACCTGAATTCGACGGGTGAGTCACCGAAGACGGAAGAGGGTGAGGAGTTCCGGAAATACGTGGAATCGGCGGACGACCGATATCAGGAGGAAATGGATAAGGACTTCAATACCTCTGGTGGACTCGGAATAATATTTGATCTGATCAAGGAAGCGAACAGGTTCCGCGACGAGGGGCCGACGGAAGACGCCTTCCTTATACGAGCGGCGGCGGATAAGGTGAAAGAGCTTGCCCGCCCTCTTGGGCTATTTCAGGGAGAGGAAAGGAGACGGCTGGAAGGAATGGAAGAGGAATTACTCGATCTCCTGCTGGAGGTAAGAGGCGAGTTGAGAGAGGGCGAGCACTGGGAACTTGCGGATCGGATACGATCGGAATTGAAAGGTATGGGGATAGAGATCAAGGATCAGGAAGAGGGGACGAACTGGCGGGTTAGTTCTTGAAATTTTTAAATCCCAATATTTCATTGAGCTTTCGGGTTTAACTAACAGGTGATAGAAATATGAGCAAAGTTGAAGCCTATTTGAAGGTATCCGACGTTGCCCAGTACACAGGGTTGAAGGCGGAGGCGGTCAGGGAATTAATCGACGATGGAGAACTGGAGGCGCTGGAGCTGAACGGACAGACGAAGGTACGAAAATCGGAGGTCGACCGCTGGCTGGACGAGCAGGTAAATAGGGACGCTCTGCTCGATCTGGTGGAGAAGGTAGAGGAGGACGTCGGCACCGAAGAGGTGGCCTCCGCCCTTGACATGGAAGTGGATGAGTTAGAGGAGCGGATGGACGATTAGACAAAAAGTTTTGGCCTAGACGGGGACTAACAAACAGTGGCCGATAGCTTAATTCAAGAGTTACTGGACAGGACCGAAGACCTGAGGGGTCGGCTTGTCAGGAGCGTGGTCCTGATAATCGTTTTTGCAGTCGTGGCTTACGTATTTAGGGACCGAGTACTATCTTTTCTCCAGCGGCCCCTTGTCGACAAGGAACTGATATTTATTCACCCGACGGAGGCCTTCTTTACTTACATCAAGCTATCCCTTTTCGTCGGGGTTCTGGTTAGTGTTCCCTACCTGTTGTACCAGTTGATTCAGGTTATATCGCCGTTCCTATCCAGGAGCGAACGGTTCAGCCGGGGTTTTGCAATAGGCCTTTTCGGATCGGGCAGCCTCTTCTTCTACGCGGGGGCGGGGTTCGCCCTGCTTGGGGTTTTGCCCTTTGCTCTTGATTTCCTCCGGAGCATAAGTGGTGAAAGCTTGGACCCCACTTTCACGGTGGGTAATTATACTTCCTTCGTCATGTCTTTTACTCTGATCTTCGGTCTGTTATTCGAGATGCCAGTTATATCTTACGGCCTGGCAAGGCTAAATATAATCAGAAGGGAAACGCTGACGCGTCAGTGGAGGTTGGCCCTCATTAGCGCCGCAATATTGGCGGCCGTCTTAACGCCGCCCGACCCGATCACACAGATGTTCCTCTTGGGTCCGTTGCTGTTGCTTTATGGTCTTTCGATCGTGCTTGCTGGAATCGCGGAGCCGGATTGATTTTTAGTGGTTAAGTCAAGGTTTCAAATCTTGCACTTTTTACGATCCGTTATGAGCACCGGAAAGACTCCTTACCAGGGTTCCTCAAACTCCCTCGCTGGGGCTCGATCAGGCATACCCGGACCCGGGTAAGGAGTCTTCCCGGCCATTTATGAGTTTTGGATTCTAGTGTATGTTATGGTGAGAGAATTGAGTGGTATTACATTTTACGGCGAGATGGGTTAATATTTAGCCATAGAAGTTCGGAGGTGTTATAACTCTATGTTTGGACTCGGACCGACCGAATTGATAATAGTCCTTGTAATAATTTTGGTGCTATTTGGCGGGGACAAGCTCCCCGAGTTGGCGCGTTCACTAGGAAAGGGCGTAAGGGAGTTCAACAAAGAAAAGCAGAAGATCCAGGAACAATACGATGAAACAAAGGAAGCCATAGACGTGGATACGGAAACCGGGGGCGGGGGAACGGATCGCGGCTCCGGAGATGATCAGGATGAAGAAGAAGCACCCGATGAGCGGGAAGAGTAGTAACGCAACTTAACGTAATCTCTGAATGAAAGACGAAGAGCGACCGCTAGGGGAGCATCTCGAGGAGTTGAGGAGCAGGATTATCAGCTCCCTGGTTGCGATCGTTCTGCTGGCAGGCGCGGCCTACTACTTTCGGACGGAATTGCTCGATTTCCTGCTTCGGGCATCGAACGAAGAGTCTCTTATCTATCTTCACCCCACGGAAGCCTTTTTGACCTACCTGAAACTGGCCATAATTACCGGCCTGATACTCTCGACGCCCTGGTTGCTCTATCAGGCCTGGAAGTTCATCCTTCCGGCATTGCTGGAGAACGAGGCCAGGTTGTTCCGACTCGGCTTCACCCTCGGTGGACTTCTCTTTTACGCCGGGATAGCACTTGCCGTAGTGATTGGAATACCATATTCACTTATGTTTTTGGCCAGCGTGGGGGGAGAAAGTCTCGCCTCCAGTTTTACGGTCCGGAACTATATAACGTTTGCCTCCCTTTTGTCCTTTACTACCGGTCTGATTTTCGAACTACCCCTGCTTATCTACCTGGTGGTCAGGCTGGGTTTCGTCAGCCCCGCCACTCTCAGGAAGAACCGAAAATACGTCATAGTGGTTGCTTTTACGACGGCGGCGTTCATCACTCCGACCGACTTCTTCTCGCAGGCCTTCATGGCTATACCTATGGTGGTTTTATACGAGTTGTCCGTCCTGCTGGTAGGCTTGGTTTTCGGAGAGGGTGAATCCGAAGATGGGGAGACCGGTTAAAACAAGTATATAATGGAAGATAATGGGCCGAAATTATTTGTGGAAATGCCGGAGTTTCCTTAAAATAATTCCATATAAGCTTCAGTGAACTGTAATAGATACGAGGTGTGAATTTAACACTGGTCTCTACATTGGAGGTGATAGTGCGTTTTGGAGCTGAACATGGCAGGTCTTTTTCGACGATAGCCAGGCCAGAATGGTTTTGTTTCGCTTGAAGTACCTGATTTGGTTTTAGTTTCCTATTTTCTACCGTAAAACCTGAGGAGGTTCATATGTTTAGAAAAACCCTGATTGCAAGTTTAGCTGTATTAATTATGGTTTCCGGATTTGTCCTCCTCTCAGCTGGGAGGGAATCGAATTTGCCTAAGGACGCACTGGTTGTCCCCATTGGCATGGAGGACGAGGACTGGGGGATGGGCGAACTAGAACCGGGCATGCCCGGTGGTTCCATTACGTACGCAGCCACTTCCCTGCCAAAAACCTTCAACAACATGGTGGCTAGCGAGACTTCAAGCACCGACGTGACGGAAAACATCATGGCTGGCTTAACGGACACCAGTCCTTCTACCGGGAGGCTGGTGCCGGCCCTGGCAAAGGACTGGGATATATCCGACGACAAGAAGACCTATACTTTTTACCTGCGCGAGGGGCTCAAGTTTTCCGATGGAGAACCCCTGACGGCCGACGATGTCGTCTTCACCTTTAACGAACTCGTAGCGAACGAGGAGATTGAGGCCGACATGCGGGACCTGTTAACTATCGAAGGGGAACTTCCGGATGTAGAGAAAATAGACGATCATACGGTGCAGTTTACCACCCCGACAGTATTCGGCCCCTTCATCAGGACGGTCGGCGGAGTGATGATTTACCCTGAACACAAATTTGAAGACGTATCTGCGGGGGAGTTCAATAGTGCCTGGGGCCAGGAAGTCGCAAAGGATAACCCGGAAGAGATAGTCGGCGCCGGACCGTTCCGTGTCAAGGAATACGTCCCGGAACAGAAGCTCACTCTCGAACGTAACCCTTACTACTATATGCGGGGACCGAACGCCGTTCAGCTGCCCTATATCGACGAGTACACGCTTTTGAAAGTAGAGGATACCGACGCCCAGGCCCTTAAATTTCAGTCCCACGAGACGGACGTCTACGCGCCCGCTGCCGATAAAATATCTATGCTCTTAAAAAACGAGGAAGAAGAAGGCTGGAACGTGATGATAAATGAGGGACCACGTGGTGCCCCGGCCGGTACGGACTTCCTATCGTTCAACTGGGACGTTGAAGACGAGGCACTTGCCGATGTTTTTCAGGAGAAGAAGTTCAGGAGGGCTGTATCCCACGCCGTCGACAGGCCGAGTATAATCGAAAACGTCTTCAACGGTTTAGCTGTAACTCAGGATAGCCCGATGTCCAAGCTGTCTCCTTACTACAACGAGGAAGCTGGAGAGGCTTTCCCCGAGGAATACGACCTCGACAAGGCTAGAAGCATGCTGGACGAGATGGGATTGACGGATACGGACGACGACGGAGTCCGGGAGTTGCCCAATGGGGACGACCTTTCCTTCGAGATCAGGACCAATAAGGGAACCCAGCAGAGGGTTGATATCGGAAATACCATAGTTGATGACCTGCGGGAGATCGGAATGGACGTCACCCTTAACCCGATTCAGTTTAATTCTTTGGTCCAGCAGTTGCAGGGTGGGAGCTACGAGGCCGTGATAATTGGATTAATAGGGGACCCTATTGAACCCAATAGCGGCAACAACGTATGGACGACCGATGGTAGCCTTCACATGTGGCATCTAGACGCGAGCGAAAATCCGGTAGAGTGGGAAAAACGGATCGACGAGCTCTTTAACGAAGGCCTGAAACAAATAGGGGTAGATAACCGAAGACCTTATTACGACGAATGGCAAAAGATAGCTGCCGAGGAGGTACCGCTTATCTACACTGCCGATCAGGTTTACCTGTATGCCACCGAGGACGACGTCAGGAATACAGAGAGGTTCAGCCCGCTCGGGTCTTTCCTCGGTTTTGCCGAATTCGTCTGGGTAGAATCAAACGATTAGAAGAGTCTTCCAGCCGGTCGGCCGTCCGTCGACCGGCTGGATTTTTCAATTATGACTTCTTACTTAATACGCCGCATCATCTACATGATACCGACTTTGATACTGGTGTCGATTATCTCCTTTGGTGTAGTCCAGCTGATCCCCGGAGATTACCTGACTGAGCGCCAGATGGATCCGACGATTTCCAGAGAGACGCTCGAGCAACAGAAGGAAAACCTCGGGCTCGATAAACCCCTGCCCATTAGGTACTGGAAATGGATCAAGGGCGTGGTTACCCAGGGTGATTTCGGTTATTCCTTCAGCAACTACCGCCCGGTTGCGGACGTGCTGTTCGAGGGTAGAATAGGGTTTACGATCTTTCTCGGATTGCTGAACCTGGTTTTCGTCTACCTGTTTTCCATCCCAATTGGGATATATTCAGCTGTCAACCAGTACTCCGTGCCTGACAACGTATTGACCTTTCTGGCGTTTATCGGTTTGTCCATACCGAACTTCTTCCTTGCCCTGGTTTTGCTCTACTTCATAGCCGTCCCTCTGGACGCGGGGGCCAACCTGGGTGTCGGGGGTTTGATGATCGAGAGGTACATGGGGGCGCCGTGGTTCAACGGTTTCGTCCCGAACATGGGAAAGATCACGAACTTCTTCTGGCACGTCTGGCCTTACATGCTGGCAGTTGGAACTGCCTCTCTTGCAGGTGTCGTGCGGCTTATGCGGGGTCAAATGCTGGAGTTCATGAACAGGCAGTTCGCCCAGACCGCCAAGGCCAAAGGGCTAAGGGAAACCGTGGTTATCTACAAACACGTCTTCAGAAACGCGATAAACCCGATCATAACGAACTTCGGTTACGCCTTCCGAAGGCTGGTTTCCGGTTCTCTTATTACGGCAATCGTTATGGGTGTTCCCACCGTCCAGAGGGCGTACTGGACCGCCCTCAACCAGCAGGACGAGCAGGTGATAATGGCCGGCCTCGTCTTCTTTGCGCTCATGTTGTTGGTCGGTAACTTGTTTGCCGACTTCTTGCTCGCTTGGAACGATCCCCGTATCCGATATGATTAAAGGTGATCATGTTGGCTGAAGAATTTGAAGGCGGTACCAATGCGGAAGCTAGGGAGAGGTCACAATGGCGCAGGATGTGGCGCAGGTTCAGAAGGCACAGGCTGGGGCAAGTTGGTGGAATAATCGTCTTGGTAGTTGCTTTAATTGTTTTTATGGCGAACTTTATCGCCCCTTACAACCACACCATACAAAAAAGGGACTTCTCCAACGTCCCGCCGACGAAGATCCATTTCACCGATGAGGACGGCCTGACCCGACCCTATGTCTACGGGACAAAGAAGGAGTACAACGAGTACTACGAAAAGGTCTACGTCGAGGATAAGTCGGAAAAGTACCCGATCAAGTTCTTCGTTAAGGGGGAAAAGTATAGCTTTTGGGGTTTGTTCGAAAGCAGGATACACCTGTTTGGAACGGGTACGGAAGAGGCCCCGTTGTTTCTGTTTGGGACGGATAAGTTTGGCAGGGATCTTTTTTCCAGGACTCTCTGGGGCGGCTGGATCTCGCTGTTGATCGGACCGTTCGCGCTGGTAACCACGTTGGTTATCGCCATCCCTATCGGGCTGCTTTCCGGGTATTTCGGAGGTTGGGTAGACATGTTAATCCAACGGTTGACCGAAGTGGTGATGGCTTTCCCGAAGCTGCCCCTGTGGCTGGCTTTAGCCATGGTCATTCAGGGTCTCCCTTCGGCTTACAGGTTTTTCTTCATCGTGGCTGTCTTTTCTCTGGTCGACTGGACCGGGCTTTCCAGAACTCTGCGCGGTTTGGTACTATCGGCTAGGGAGGAGGACTATACGATGGCGGCAAAAGCCGCGGGGGCGGGGCCGGTCAGAATCATGTTCCGGCATATCCTACCGAATACGACCACTTACCTGGTGGTTGTATCTACCCTTAGCATCCCGACCTGGATCATTTCCGAAGCTAGCCTGAGCTACCTTGGCCTCGGAATCAAGGAGCCGCAGACCAGCTGGGGGTTGCTTTTGAGCCAGGCCAACAACCTGGAGACGATAACCTCCTACCCGTGGTTGTTAATCCCAGGGGTCTTTATAGTAATTACCGTTCTGGCCTTCAACTTCTTCGGAGATGGTCTGAGGGATGCCGCGGATCCATTCACATCAGTCGGAAGTAACAAATAAGAAAACTGTAAACGGAAAAGGAAATGTCGGAAGATACGGATCGGGGCCCTTTACGGGAAGTACGGAGGACTCTATACGGATTTGGTTTTAGCCTATTCGTTATTGGCGCCTTCGCCCTGTTATTTTTTTACGTGATCCCCACCTATTTTCGTTCCTCGGGGAGGGACTGGAAGCAAGAAAAAAGCCGGACTATTACGCTCAATTACCTCCATACTGATGACTCCGGGGGTAAGGATTACGGTCCTTTGCTTCAGGAATTAACTGATTTCAGGGTTGAAGCAGTGGATAAGCTTGAACTAGACTCGGGCGAAGTCCCCGACAGGATCCACGTTTACCTCCACCGGGATCTGAATTCCCTGAAAACCGCGATTTCGACCAGGAGGAACTCGCCCGAAGTAGACGTACCGCTGGCGACGATGGACGTGATCGAAGGTAAACCGATCAAACCGGTACTGGTCCGGTTACTGACAACGTTTACCTGGGGGCGGCCTTCTTCGGAGTTCTTGCGACTTGGACTCCAGACGTACTTCTCGAACCAGTACGAGGAAATCCACTTAAGAGCTGCCGCCCTCGAAGGAACAGGTTTTTCCCTCGAGGAGATGGTCCTGCTGGAGGAATCCACCGATTATCTGAGGTCTCTCCAGGACCGGATCTACGACTCCTTTGATTCTCCCCGGGCTCCCGCGGGGCTAGATATGGCTACCGCCTCGTCCCTGCTACGATTCGAGGGAGCAGAAAGGCCCTTTCGGCACGAATTGGAGGTAAAAGCTGGGTCCTTCGTACAATATATCATCAAAGAACACGGAGTAGAAAGTCTAAAAGAACTCTGGCAGAGGGGTTCACTCAAAGAAGGTATTGAGAAGGCCTTCGGCTCGTCGATTTCTGAGACGGAAGAAAGCTGGAGGGATTACCTATCGAAGAAGGTCGAGAAAAGCAGCATTTATCGGTATTTTCGGGCGAGGTCCCTTTTCGAGCAGGGAAAACCCCTAGAGGCCCGGGAGGCTTTGAAAGGGGCAGACGAAGACCCCGGGTTTGCAAGCGAGACTTCCTACCTCCAGGGGAAGATGGCCTTTCTTTCCGGCGACTGGAAAAAGGCAAAGACTTTCCTGGAGCGGGTTTCAGGGGGCGGTACCTCCCGGTTCGACGAGACGGAAATCCGGGCGTTAGAAGAGCTGATTGCTCCCTACGAAGGTGGGGGTTTCCTCAAAACGGGAAAACTGTACCTTGCTTTCCCGGAAGCGACCCGGGACTTAGGAGAACTGGAACGGACAGTCGTCGATATCTGGGAACGGGTTGAGAATAGGTTACCGACACTGGACTGGAGCTACGGGAGGTTCGTGGTCTTTCTCTCCCCCGAGGGAGCAAGCGGGTACTGGGAAAAGGTGGAACTACCCGGTTGGGTGTTAGTTACCTCGGATCGGGAGGATTTGAGGTATCGGCTTGCAGAGCTGTTGGTCGGAGGGGCAAACAGGATTCCTACCTACTCAAACCTCTTGCGCCAGGGGCTGATTCACTACCTAAGCGGGGAGCAAGTATTTCGGCAGGCAAGCGATTTGTTGGATGAGGGTCGATGGTCTCCCCTGGATGGTTTGACCTTCTCCGAGGAGGAAATATCGGATTCTGATTGGGAAGCTGCGGCATTCGTGGGTTTTCTGATCGAAAAGTTAGGATCGGAGCGGTTTTTGGAGATTTGGGAATTTACGACACCGGTCGGTGGGGATCGGTCTCTGGAAGGTGCCCTGAAGGAAGTTCTTGGCCGAGGTCTAACGGAAGTAGAGCGGGAATTGAAGCAGTACCTGCAGGAGTGCCGACGGTAAGAGAGCCCTGCCAAGAGTTGATCCGGGAATTGAAAACGTGGCTCTTTTGGATTAATCAGAGTTTTCCGGTTTCGTCCACGGATCCCGGATCGAGGGGATAAAAAACCGTCTTTTTTTCTTTTTTGCGGAGATCGCTTTTCTCGATGACCAGGGGAAGGTCGTAGGTAGCGGGAAGTTGT
>JBKGZT010000063.1:0-6065 GCA_046543235.1 Candidatus Acetothermia bacterium
GCTCCTGCTGTTCGGATATCTTCTCCTGTAGTTCCCCTATTCTTTCCTCGTCTCCCTCCTGGATCGCCTTCTTCCACTTCTCCTTGAGCCGGGGTAGCCTTCGTTGTTTGATGAACTTCTTGATTACTTCCTCCGAAGCCTTGCGTGAGCCTTCCCCATCAAAACTTACGTCAACCAGGGATATTCGTGAGAGTTCCTTTCTCTCTTTTTCCCCCATATCCTTCATTATTTCCTCGGTCCCCCGGTCCGATTCCCGGCCCGCGATGATCTTCTCCGCCATGGGGCGCAGCTTCGAGTCCAGGTCGGAAATTATTCCCTCCTCTTCCAGGGTCTCCGGGCTGATTCTATCTTCCAGGAGCAGGTGTATAACCCACTCATCCAGGGAAAGTCCTTCCTGGGTTCTGTCCACCCTCAGCCCTCCGTCGTTTGAGGGCCCCGCCCCCTTCAGTTTGATTCTCCGGTTGATCTCCGAGGCGGAGACCTTCAGCATGTCCTTCAGCCTGTCGATCAGTTCGTGCCTGAGCGGGGGACTCTGAATCCCGCTGAGAAATTTCGTACTGGACTTTAGAGCCTTCTCCCTCCCTTCTACCGTGGCCAGGTCGTGGTTGGCCTCCAGCAACTCGAGGTAGTACTCGTGAAACTGAGACGCGTCTTCCAGGATCTGCCGTAATCCCTCCGCGCCATCGCGTTCAATTACGTCTGCCGGGTCCCCGTCCTCCGGTAACTTCGCCACCCGGACGCCGAGGCCTTCGTTTCGCAACAGCTTCAAGCCTTTAAGGGTAGCTTGTTGGCCCGCCTGGTCCCTGTCGTAGGCGATGATTACGTCGGATACGTAGCGTGAAAGCAGGTTTACCTGCTTCTTCGTCAGCGACGTTCCCATGCTGGCGATCACGTTCTTTATCCCCCTGCTGGCTGGAGCTATCACGTCCGTATAGCCCTCTACCAGGATCCCCCGATCTTCCTCGCCCAGCGCGCGTCGGGCGGCGGAGAGACCGTAAAAAGTCTCCCCTTTCTGAAAGAGCGGTGTATTTGGCGAGTTCAGGTACTTTGGTCCGTCCGATTCCGGGTCGAGGATCCTGCCCCCGAAGGCGATCACTTTCCCGCGCACCGACTTGATCGGGAAGATCAGCCTGTTGCGAAACCTGTCGTAGTATCTGCCCTTGTCGGATTGCTTTACCAGTCCAACCTTTTCCATGCTTTCCGCCCCGTACTCCCCGCGGAACTTGTTCGTCAGGGAGTTCCAGCTATCCAGAGCGTAGCCCAGTTCGTACTCCTTGGCGATCTCCTGGCCGTAACCGCGGTCCTTCAGGTACTCCCGGGCCTTCTTTCCTACGCCCCGCCGCAGGAGGTTGGAGTGGAAGTAATCGTTGACCTCGTTCATCAGCGCGGCCAGGTTTCCTCGGCCGGATCCGCCTTTACGATCCGGCACCTTGACGCCGACCTCGCTAGCAAGCTCCCGGGCTGCATCGGGAAAGGAAAGGTTTTCTATCTTCATTAAGAAGTTGAAAACGTCGCCGCCGGCCCCACAGCCGAAGCAGTGCCAGAGCTTTTTCTCGGGATCGACGGTGAGGGAGGGGTCGTTGTCCTCGTGGAAGGGGCAGACTCCCTTGTAGCTTTTTCCGGATTTCTTTAGGTTGACGTAGCGGGAGATCAGTTCAACTATATCTGCTTTTTTTCTGATATTATCGATTACCTGGCGGTCCATTATTCCTCTTTCAGGTCAGTCAGAAACGGTGAAGAAGCGAGCCTCTCGCTTAGGTTGAAAACGGGTCCGTGACCCGAATAGACCTCCCAGTTACCGTCCAGTTTTACTATCCGGGCGAGGGAATCTTCCAGCTCTGACTTCGAGCCGCCCGGCAGGTCCGTCCGGCCAAAGCCGGTGGAGAATAGGAGATCGCCGACGAAGAGTTTTTCCTCGCTTTTCTCGATCAGAGTTATGCTGCCGGGCGAGTGGCCGGGGGTTTCCCGGACTTCCAAAAGGCTATCGCCTAACTCGACCTTATCGCCTTCGCCGAGCAATCGGTCCGGCTCCGTACTGACTTCTCCGGATTCCCGAAATAAATCCAGGTCCTTTTCGCCCAGGTAAAAATCCGCCCCGTAGCGTTCTACCAGTTCGTCCGTCGCATTCACGTGGTCCCAGTGAAAGTGGGTTGCCAGGACGAACTTTAGAGAGGAATTTCCCTCCCCGGTCTCGACCTTTTCAGCTATCCTTCCGGCGTCCTCCCCGGGGTCTATCACCGCGGTCTCCCCTCCTGAACTAATGATATAGCAGTTTGTCTCCAGTGATCCTACTTCTAATTTTTTGACTTTCATTGTGGGTAATTATAGTACGCCCCTCCCGAATTTAAAATTACCGCTCCAGCCCGGCTCTCAGAACCATACTGCTCTTGCTAACTGAACCGGTTGAGCCCTATAATATCTTGAAACTCAGGGAGCCCCTGTGGAGGTGGGATGAATGGTGGAAAAAGGAACTTTTAAGGTAAAGAGTGGCCTGGCGGAGATGCTGAAGGGCGGCGTGATAATGGACGTGGTAAACGCGGAACAGGCCAGAATTGCCGAGGACGCCGGAGCAGCCGCCGTGATGGCTCTGGAGAAAGTACCGGCGGACATCAGGGAAGCGGGTGGAGTTGCCCGGATGGCGGATCCGGCGAAGGTCAAGGAGATAATGGAAGAGGTTTCCATCCCGGTTATGGCAAAGGCGAGGATCGGCCATTTCGTCGAGGCCAGGATTCTGGAGTCGCTTGGTGTCGATTACGTCGACGAGTCCGAGGTGCTGACCCCGGCCGACGAGGAAAACCACATAGATAAGTGGGATCTGGACGTACCGGTGGTCTGTGGAGCTCGTAACCTGGCCGAAGCAGCGCGCCGGATCGGCGAAGGTGCGGCGATGATCCGGACCAAAGGAGAAGCCGGGACGGGCAACGTCGTTGAAGCGGTCAGACACATGCGGAGGATAAACTCCGAGATAAGAAAGCTGGTCAACCTCCCCGAGTCCGAGTTGATGAGTTATGCGAAGGAACTTGGTGCACCCAGGGACATTCTCAGGGTAATTGCGGAGGAAGGAAGGTTGCCCGTTGTAAACTTCGCTGCCGGAGGTATAGCTACCCCTGCTGACGCCGCTTTGATGATGCAGCTCGGCGCGGATGGCGTGTTCGTCGGGTCGGGAGTCTTCAAGTCCGATGACCCTGAACCGCGGGGCAAGGCGATAGTCGACGCGGTGACGTACCACGACGATCCGTCCACCCTGGCCGAAATTTCCGCGGATTTGGGAGAGGCGATGGTCGGGATCAACATGGAAGACATGGATGAAAGGGAATACATCCAGGGGAGATAGCGATTTAATAGATGAAAGTAGGAGTGCTGGCCCTCCAGGGCGATTTCCGCGAGCACGTAAATTTCGTCGAGGAGCTCGGTGAAGAAGCCGTCTTGGTGAGGCGACCAGGAGATTTGAAAGGGCTCGATGGTCTGATCATCCCGGGCGGGGAAAGCACGACGATCTCTAGTCTGGCCCGAAAGTGGAATTTGTTCGAAAGGATCCGGAAGGCGGTGGGAAACGGCCTTCCGGTCTTTGGGACCTGTGCAGGCCTGATCCTCCTCGCGGATAAGCCGGAAAACGGACCGCGGACGCTCGAACTGATGGACGTTACGGTGGAAAGAAACGCGTACGGTCGGCAGATAGAAAGCTTCGAGGCGGAACTCGAGGTCGAAGGGATAAATGGGTTGAAGGAGGAACCGCTGCACGGCGTCTTCATCCGGGCGCCGCAGGTCGTCAGGCTCGGAGAGGGCGTGGAAGTCCTTGCTCGCTATGGAGACCAGCCCGTTCTGCTGCGGGAGAACGGAACCCTTGGGGCTACGTTCCACCCTGAACTGACGGACGATAAAAGGGTTCACGAGCACTTCCTTTCCATGATTGAAGAAGGTTGGCTGCAGGATGAAACTTAGTGTATGTATTCACGATCATTATAGACATTCGGTTCCTTAACCCTTAAACTTTTGCTGACGAAAGAGAACGACCTGATAGATTTGAATTTAAACCCAACAAAACGCTTAACCAGGAGGGATTTACATGGTAAAAGTAGGAATTAACGGATTTGGTAGAATTGGTAGAGCATACTTCCGGATTACTGAAAGTATGCCGAGCATCGACGTCGTGGCGATCAACGACATTCAGCAGGACCCGAAACAGGCCGCCTACCTGCTGAAGTACGATTCGGTATATGGAAGGTTCGATGGCGATGTCGATTACAACGACGACGGCCTGGTAGTGAACGGTGAAGAGTATCCGATCCTTTCGGTGGAAGAACCTTCCGAGCTGCCGTGGGAGGAATACGGCGTCGACGTGGCGCTGGAATCCACGGGCGTCTTCCGGTATTACGAGGACGCGGAGAAACACCTAACTGCTGGTGCTGACAAGGTGCTTGTTTCCGCTCCTCCGAAGGGAGACCGGGCGGACGAGATTCCTCAGATAGTCTGGAAGATCAACGAGGAGGACTACGATCCGAACGAGCACGACATAGTTGCCGGTGCTTCCTGTACCACCAACAGCGTGGCTCCTCCGGTCAAGTTACTGCAGGAGGAATTCGGAATCGAGAGCGCCCTCTTCACGACGGTCCACTCCTACACGTCTTCCCAGAAGATCGTAGATGGACCTTATAATTGGAAGAAGGCCTCCAGAGGAAGGGCGGCAGCAGAGAACATCGTGCCGACAACCACCGGTGCGGCCACGGCAGTTGTAGAGGTAATGCCGGAAATGTCCGGCAAGATCAACGGGATGGCAATGCGCGTTCCGACACCTGCCGGTTCCGTTACCGATCTCGTCGCAAAGCTGGAAACCGATACCACCGTGGAAGAGCTGAACAGCAAGGTAAAGGAATACGCCGACGGTGAGATGAACGGAGCACTCGGATACACCGAAGACCCGGTCGTATCCAGGGACATACTCGGACCTTATTCTTCGTACGTCGGCTTGACCTCCACTGACGTCGTAAACGGCAACATGGTAAAACTGCTCGCTTTCTACGACAACGAGTGGGGCTACACCAGTCAGATAGTCGATCTTACCGAGTACATCGTCTAAATAGCTTAGTTCACTTAGTTCTTGAAACTGACGGAAGAAATTCCGGACAAGTTGTTGAGGAGGGTGGGATGTTCTTTACTGGACATCCTCTACCCTCCTCATTGTTATTTGTGCGGGGAGCCGGTGGAAGAACACCGGTATATCTGCCGGGACTGTCTGGACGACTTTCAGGAGATAACCGGTCCCGTCTGCGAGAAATGTGGCAAGCCGTCGCTGAAATCCGGCGGCCTGTGTTCCAGGTGCGCCACCGGCGACAGGGAGTTCTTCCTCGCTCGCTCTTTCGGATCGTACGAACCCGGAGGAGGTCTGGCCAAGTCGATCAAGGGACTGAAATACGAGGGAGAAAGGGCTCTGGCGAAGGACCTGGGGGCTTTGCTTGAACTCGGTGAGACCGGCGATCTTGTCGAACAGGTAGAGGCAGTCGCTTTCGTTCCTCTGAGCCGTGAAAAACTGGAGGAACGCGGCTTCAACCAGGCGGAACTGCTGGCCCGGGTTTTGGCCCGTCGGAGGGATCTACCCTTGCTCCGCGCCCTCGAAAAGGTAGAGGTCACAAGGCCGCAGGCCGAACTCGGGCGGGAACAGCGGCTGGTCAACGTTCGGGGAAGTTTTTCCTATACGGAGGAGGTCGACTACGAATCCGTGCTGCTGGTCGACGACGTGTTTACGACGGGAGCGACCGTGGACGAGTGCAGCAGGGTCCTCAAACGGGCCGGCGCGGAAAGGGTCTACGTCGTTACGCTGGCGCGCAGTTACCCGGAATCGAGTTGAAAAAGGTAGTAGCCCCGGTCCCCGCGCTGGGGCTACTGTTTCCTTACCTCCTCACCCCCATTCTTTCTTTCCCCCATCAAGGGGGAAAAGAACATCTATGGGGCTTTGAATAATCTAAACCCAAATTAACACAACGAACCTTAATACTTACGCTTGCAAAAAGGTATTTTGCACACTTCTCCTCCCCCTTGACGGGGGAGGAACAAGGTGGGGGTGAGAT
>JBKGZT010000064.1:0-5689 GCA_046543235.1 Candidatus Acetothermia bacterium
CGAAACCCGGGCGACCCACTGACAAACGTTCGGGTTTTCCAAATCGCATAATAAAACCGACATCCCCCGAACCCGGAACCGCCAAACCATCCAACTACCCAACTACGACACCCCTTACCGTTGATGGAGCCGGGTGGAACCGATATCATAACCCTCAAGTAAGGTAGGTGAGAAAGATAGATGGAACTATCAAAGCAATATAAACCGGAAGAAGTCGAGGAAAGAATATACGAGCTCTGGGAAGAAGGTGGGCATTTTCGTGCCGAGATAAACGAGGACCGGGAACCGTTCTCGATGGCAATCCCGCCCCCAAACGTGACCAGCGAACTGCACGTGGGTCACGCGCTCCAGTTCACCCTGCACGACATAGTCATCAGGTACCAGCGCATGCAGGGCAAGGAAGCCTGCTGGTTTCCGGGGATGGACCACGCCGGGATAGCCACGCAGAACGTAGTCGAAAAAAACCTGGCCGAGGAAGGGCTCACCCGACACGACCTGGGCAGAGAGGAGTTCGTCGAGCGCGTCTGGGACTGGAAGGAGGAATACGGAGGCAAAATTAAGGACCAGCTCAAGGCTTTGGGTTCTTCGGCCGACTGGAGCAGGGAGAGGTTCACCCTTGACGAGGGTCTCTCCAGGGCAGTCCGGGAAGCCTTCGTCCAGCTTTACGAGGAAGGTTACATCTACCGAGACAAGTATATAATAAACTGGTGCCCCCGCTGTTCGACCGCCCTGTCCGACATAGAAGTAGAACACGAGGAAGAAGTCGGTAAGCTATACTGGATAACCTACCCGATCAAAGGAGAAGACGAATCCGTCACCATCGCTACCACCAGGCCGGAAACCATGCTTGGAGATACGGCGCTGGCAATTCACCCGGAGGACGAGCGGGCGGAGGAACTCTCAGGTAAGAAGGCGATCCTACCGCTCGTGGGACGGGAACTCCCGATAGTCAAGGACGACGCAATTGACCCCGAATTCGGCACGGGGATACTGAAAGTTACCCCGGCACACGATCCGACGGACTTCGATATCGGCGAAGCACATGACCTAGAGACCATCTCGGTCATCAACGACGACGCAGAAATAGACTTTGAAGGAAAGTACGACGGCATGGACAGGTACGAAGGCCGGGAAGCGATCGTTGAAGACCTGGAAAAAGAGGGGCATCTGAAAAAGACCGAGGACTACGAACACTCGGTGGGCCACTGCCAGCGCTGCGACACGGTCGTCGAACCCAGCATATCCGAACAGTGGTTCGTGGAGATGGAAGACCTGGCCGAGCCGGCCATCGAGGCCGTCCGAAACGACGAGGTCGAGCTGATCCCGGAACGCTGGAAGAAGGTCTATTTCGAGTGGATGGAGAACATTCAGGACTGGTGCATCTCCAGGCAGCTCTGGTGGGGCCACCGGATCCCGGCCTGGCACTGCGAGGACTGCGGCGAAATAACCGTGGCCAGGGAAGAACCGAAAAAGTGCGATAGTTGCGGGAGCAACGAGCTGACTCAGGAGAGGGACGTACTGGATACCTGGTTTAGCTCAGCACTCTGGCCTTTTTCGGTCATGGGCTGGCCCGAAGAGACGGAAGATCTAAATTACTTCTTCCCGACGGACCTGCTTATAACCGGTTTCGATATCATATTTTTCTGGGTTGCCCGGATGATAATGACCAGCCTCCATTTCATGGACGAGGTACCTTTCGACCAGGTATTGCTCACCCCGCTCGTTCTCGACGAGAACGGGGAAAAGATGAGTTCTTCCAAGGGGAATATACTCGATCCTCTCGAGCTCAAAGACGAATACGGTGCCGATGCCGTCCGCTTCGCCATGGCCTCCTCAACCACCAAGGGCCGAGGAATGAAGCTCTCGGAGGGCGAAATAGAGGACAAACGCAACTTCCTGAACAAACTCTGGAACGCGGCCCGGTTCACGCTCTCGCACGTAAAAGAGGAGGACCGGACACTCCCCGAAAAAGAGGAGATGGAACTGGAGGACAAATGGATACTTAGCCGGTATGCGGATGCCCTGGAAGGCGTCCAGGACGACCTGAAGGATTACTCCTTCAAATCCGCGACGAAGAAGATCTACAGCTTCGTCTGGCACGACTTCTGTGACTGGTACCTGGAGCTGATCAAGCCCCGCCTTTACTCCGATGAAGGGGGCGAAGCCGCCAGCCGGGTCCTGGGGACCACTTTCCGGGGTACGCTTAAATTGCTACACCCGTTTATCCCCTTCGTCACAGAAGAAATCTGGGGCAAGTTACCCGGGGATGAAGGGGCGTTGATCGACAGGGACTTTCCTGAGCCCGACAAAGAACTAGTCGATGAGGAAATAGAGGAGAAGCTCTCCACCCTGCAGGAAATGATAACTGCAGTGAGAAACGTCCGGGGAGAGATGAACATCCCCACAGGCAAGGACGTCAAAGTTCTGGTGGAGGTGGATGACGAGGAAACCGGCCAGCTGGTCCGGGAAAATCAAACCTACTTCTCCGAATTGGCCGACGTCTCCGAAATGGAAGTGGGGACAGGCGTGGAAAAACCGGAAAACAGTTCCAGAAGGGTGCTGGAAAGTTCCGAAGTCCTCGTTCCACTTGAAGGGCTCATCGACATAGAGAAGGAACGGGAGAAGCTGAAAAAGGAGCTAACCGAACTGGAAAGCGACCTGGAATCGACCCGAAAAAAGTTAAACAACGAGGACTTTCTCACAAAAGCACCGGACGAGGTAGTCTCCCGGGAGAAGGCAAAAAAGGAGGAATTCCTGGAGAAGAAGGAAAGGCTCCAGTCCAACCTGGAGGCCCTGGAGGATAATTGATAAAAAACCCCGACGAAGCCCTTTCCCTGCTCGAGAGCCTGCCGAAGTACGACGTCAAGCCCGGGTTGAGCAGGATAAACTACCTACTCGAGAGCCTGAATAACCCGGAGGAAAACTTCGCGTCAATTCATATCGGCGGCTCCAACGGAAAGGGGTCCGTCCTCGCGCTGCTTTCCGGGGTACTGAGCCGGAAATACCGTGTCGGCGAGTTCGTCTCCCCTCCCCTGGTGAGTTTCTCCGACAGGATAAAGGTAGACGGCGAGGGAATCGAGGGCTCATCTTTGGTCGAAGGGGTTACGCACCTGGAAGGGCCTCTGGAAGAACTGAGAGAGCGAGGAGACCCGCCGAGCCTCTTCGAAGCGGCGACGGCACTGGGTGCCTGGTACTTCCAAGAAAAGGATATTGATCTGGCATTGATGGAAACCGGGCTGGGGGGGAGATACGACGCCACAAACCCCGTCGGGAGACCCCTGCTGACGACGGTCACATCCGTCGACCTGGAGCACCAGAACCTTCTTGGGCAGACACTAGAGGAGATCGCCGGCGAGCTGGCCGGTCTGGCAAAACCCGGAAGACCTCTGGTCATCGGCCCGTCAGGAGAATCCACAGAAGGAGTATTCCAGACGGAGTGCAGAAAAAAGGAATGCGAGGTCTTCTTCGCTGACAGGGAGGTAAACCTGGAGCTTCTGGAATTTGACTGGGAAGGTTCCCGCTTCGCGGTAAAAGATAGCCCTATCGACCACCTCGTGGGGGGAAAAGTCGAGATCGGTCTACCCGGAAGCTATCAGAAAAACAACCTGTCCACGGCCCTGAGCTCCCTGGCCCGCCTTAACAACACGGACTTTTCCGTCGAACCGGGCGAGATAACCTCGGGACTGAAGGAAGCGAAATGGCCCGGCAGATTTCAACTGCTGAGGAGGGATCCTCATTTCCTGGTCGACGGGGCTCATAACGAAGCCGCTACAGCCGTACTGGCCGAAGAACTGAATCGCTACGGGGAGTTGCGTCCCGAAAACCACGATAAGTTCCTGGTTTTTAGCGCTCTGAAGGACAAGGACCTGGGAGGGATGCTCGGGAAATTGGGGAACGTCTCCGATCGAACCTACCTAACCGAGCTCGATCACAGGAGAGGCGTACCTCTGGGGGGGCTGGAGACCGCGGCGAGCCAGCTGGATCTCGACTACCGGCTTGTATCCGAACCCCGGGAAGCCTTTAAAATCGTAAAGGAAGAAGCGAAGCCGGAGGACCTCATCTGTGTAACCGGGTCCCTGTACCTTGTAAGGGAGGCAATCCTAAGTGACATTAGAAGATGAACTAGGGGAAGTCAAAGCGGGCGATTTGCCGGAACACGTCGCGGTCATTCCCGACGGCAACGGGAGATGGGCCCACAGTCGCGGCCTGGAGAGAACGAAGGGGCATAAACGAGGTACCCGGCGGGCGGAAGACTTAATTGAGTTCATATCTGCCAACCTTCCGATCAAATACCTGACGTTTTACACCTTTTCCACTGAAAACTGGTCCCGGCCGGATCGGGAAGTGGAGTTCCTAATGACCCTGCTGAAGGACCTTCTCGGGGAAAAGGGGATGAAGTTACTGGAAAACGACGTCAGGCTGAGGATCATCGGCGAGATAGACGATTTGCCGGACGAGACCTCCGAAGTCGTAAAAAACACCATCGACATGACTGCCGACAACGACGGCCTCCAGCTGATCATGGCCCTGAACTACGGGGCCAGGCAGGAGATAATCCGCGCGGTTCGAAAGCTGGCCCGCCGGGCGGCTTCGGGCGAGCTATCTCCGGAGGAGGTAACGGAAGATGCCTTCGAAAATCACCTCTTCACGGCCGGAATACCGGATCCGGACCTGCTGATCAGGACGAGCGGCGAAAGGCGGGTTAGCAACTTCATGCTCTGGCAACTGGCATACACGGAAATCTGGATTACCAACAGGCTCTGGCCTTCCTTTGAACCGAAACACCTGCTCGAAGCCCTCTCCGATTTCCAGCGTCGGGAACGCCGATACGGTGACGTCAACTCCGAGGAAACACAGTGAACACGTTGACGAAAAGACTCATTACTGCTTTGATAGCCGCTCCCGCGGTGCTCGCCCTTCTTTACTTCGGGAAGCAAGGAGACTTCCCCTGGGCGGTCGGTCTTTTCCTCGCGATTTCAGCCGTCATAGGGACCGCGGAGTTCTGTGCCCTTATGGAGAAATCCGGCATCATGGTCAGCACCGCCCCTACGTCCGTCCTCGCCGGCCTCTCCTTTCTTGCCTATTCTTTTCGACCGGGATTCGGCTACCTGATCGGCTTCAGTACTATGCTTGCGGCGATTGCACTCAACCTGAGGCCGAGGAACTTCAACGAAAGCCTCAAATCGGTTCTTGCCGCCATCCTGGGCCTGGTCTACCTGCCCGGCCTTTTGCATTACTTCTACCTAATTTACCTCACCGATGGCGGGATAATCCACGCGATCAACTTGCTCCTGATCGTCTGGGGCTACGACTCCGGTGCCTACCTGTTCGGCAAGTTCTTCGGGGAACAAAAAATCGCCCCCGACGTAAGCCCGAACAAGACACTCGAAGGGGTTGCCGGGGGATTGATCGTCGCCTTTATCGGTGCTTCGATCGCGGTCTTCATCGCTCCCCGCTGGGGGCCTTACGTCAGGTGGCTACCCCGGGTCGGGGTCCTAGCCATCCTGATCGGCTTCTCCACCCAGCTGGGAGACCTCACCGAATCCTGGTTGAAGAGGCTCGCCGGGGTGGAGGACTCCGGCTATCTGTTCCCGGGCCACGGCGGAGTCCTCGACAGGATAGACGGGCTGTTGTTTGCGCTGCCCGTCTTCTACTTCTACCTCCACTTCGTCCTCGAACTCGTTTAAGC
>JBKGZT010000065.1:0-5687 GCA_046543235.1 Candidatus Acetothermia bacterium
TACAATGCAGCCTAAACAAGGTAGAAGAATTGAAATTTATTTTCCGCCTCAATCCGGGTAACGGACCCAGGGTACGTACTGGATTGAAACCCCCGGGCGGCGAGATTATAATCCTCGTCGGGTGATTCACGTGCCGGAGCTTCCCGAGGTGGAGACCGTCGTCCGGGGTTTGCGATCTCGAATTCTCGGCTTTACAGTGGATGACGTCCAGATTCACGACGAAGAGCTGCTGCGGGGGGTGGAACCCGAAACCCTGAAAGCGGAAGTGGAAGGCTCCAAGCTAACCGACGTCAGACGACGGGGTAAGTACATCCTTCTGGAGTTCGACAAAGGGGGACTTTTGGCAATTCACCTCAGAATGACCGGCAAGCTTCTGGTCATTCCAGACGGCGAAGAAACGGACTACCAGCGGATCTCCTTTTTCTTCCGGGAAGAAAACAAGCTGGTCATGGACAACATGCGCAGGTTCGGAACCCTGGACCTTATGGGCTCCGAGAAGGACGAGCCGCTATCCTCCCTGGGTCTCGAACCCTTTCGGGAGGACTACCGCTGGGAGGAATTCCGGGAATTGTTTGAGACCACCCAGCCCTTAAAATTACTCTTGCTGGACCAGGGGAAACTCGCCGGACTGGGTAATATTTACGCTAACGAGATACTCTTTCGGGCGGGGTTGAGCCCGTTCAAATCCGGTGAAGAAACGGGAGATCCGGAACGTAGGCTGCTGTACGAGTTAATACCCAAGGTCCTTACCGAGGCAATAGAGGAGAACGGCACGACGTTCGACACCTTCAAGGACTCTTCCGGGGATCCGGGGGAGTTTCAGGATTTTCTCAGGGTCTTTCAGCGGGAAGGAGACCCCTGCCCGAACTGCGGGACCGAAATCGAAAAAGTCAAACAGTCCGGCCGAAGTACTTATTACTGCCCAAACTGCCAGAGCGGAAGTTGAGAACACTTTAAACAAGAACCCAGAAAGGTGATAGCAAGATGGAAGGTAGCATCGTCCTGACGAACGTGCTGGTGAGAGCGATAGACTGGCTCTTTCAGCTGGCCTCTTTATTGATCGTCGCCCGTGTTTTCGTATCCTGGATATTTCCAGGTAGAAGGGGGAATTCCTTTTCGAGGTTCATCTACCGAACCTCGGAACCGATCCTTGCACCAATCCGGCACTACGTAACCAAGCTCATGGGGTACCAGGTACCGGTAGATATCTCTCCCCTGATTGCCATCCTGCTCCTGCTAGCTTCTCGATACCTGTTGATCAGCTTCATCCAGACCCTGCTCAATTGATTCACTCATCCCTCTTCCCCCTCCTTTCTATCCACTTCTCCATCAGCTCCTTCATCCTCTTTTCCTCGCCCGATTCCGTCGGGAAGTAGTAGCGGCGGCCCTCCAGGTTGTCCGGAAATACCTGAAGATTTGCCGTCTTCTCGTCCAGGTTGTGGGCATACTGATAGCCTTCCCCGTAACCTTCGTCCTGCATCAGGTCGGTCGGTGCGTTGCGAAGCTCCTTTGGAGCGGGGAGGTTTTCCTCCTCCTCGACGTCCTTTTTCGCCTTGCTGTAAGCCCTGTAAATTGCGTTGCTTTTGGGAGCCAGTGAGAGGTAAATTACCGCCTGAGCCAGGGCGAGGTCACATTCGGGCATGCCGATCAACTCGACCGCTTCCTTGGCGGCGACCGTCACCTGGAGCGCTTGACTGTTCGCGAGCCCGATGTCTTCGCTGGCAATCCGGACCAGCCGCCGTGCTATAAAGACCGGGTCTTCGCCGCCTTCGAGCATCCGGGCCAGCCAGTAAAGCGCCGCGTCGGGCGAGCTATTCCTGACGGTCTTATGGAGTGCGGATATCAAGTTATAGTGCTCTTCACCGCTCTTGTCGTAATCGAGGCTCTTCCTCTGGGCCGCGTTTTCGACGACCTCATTATCAATCGTCTCACCGGGTTCCACGAGCTTGGCACCGAGCTCCAGCAGGTTCAACGCCCGCCGGGCGTCCCCGTCGGAGAAGCTGGAGATGGTTTCCAGCGCCTCTTCCGTAATTCCGTAATTTCCTTTCAGCCCCCGGTCGCTTTTCAGTGCCCTGCGAACCAGCTTCCTCACCTGGTCGCGGTCGAGTTTCTCGAAGACGAATACCTGACAGCGGGACAGGATTGCGGAGTTTAGCTCGAAGGAAGGATTTTCGGTCGTCGCGCCGACGAACTTGACGCTACCTTCCTCCAGGAAGGGCAAGAGCACGTCCTGCTGGGCCTTGTTGAACCGGTGGATCTCGTCGATGAAGAGCAGGTCCCTCTCGTTGGTCCGCCGGAACTTCTCCTTGGACTGCTTCAGAGCTTTACGGACCTCCTTTACGCCAGAAGTCGCCGCACTGAGATGGACGAATTTCGAATTGTCGTGGTCCGCAATTATCAGACCCAGCGTGGTTTTCCCCGTCCCCGGCGGACCCCAGAATACGAGGGCTTGGGCCTGCCCCTCCCTGACGAGTTGGGCCAGCGGACCGTTATCTCCGAGCAGATCCTCCTGGCCAATTACTTCGTCCAGGGTCCTTGGCCTGAGGCGATCCGCCAGCGGCCGCTTTCTCTTATCGCCTTTACCGCCAGCATCGCCGGAATTTTCCTCCTGCGCGAACAAGTTACCCATGACTACGTTTATTATAAAACCAAGCAGGGTGGAGCAACAGGTCCGCAGCTTCTCCCTCCCTCAACTGGGCAGGACATCTTTATGCGGTGGCCCGGACTCCGATAATCCCCTATTCAACTATTATCGAGAGGTAAACCCAAAACCCTAACCTTGAAAGACAGGTCCTTATTTAATATTATTCCTACGCTTGAATGATTATTAAGCATTGGTTTTGCCTTTCACAGGTCCCTAGCTCAATCGGCAGAGCACTCGGCTCTTAACCGAGGGGTTTCGGGTTCAAGTCCCGAGGGACCTACCAGATTTCCTTTCTACTTTCATTCACCTTACAAACCATATTAAATCCCGCTTGGCCCCATGCTACCGGGAATGGGGCAGGTTTTACCTAAAGCTGAAATCTGATAATCCATTCGACTCGCTGTATAATGTCGATGGAGAGGCTCTAAATTTTGGGCAGGGAGGGATGCCCTATGAAAGCCAAAGCGCCGCTGGTTCTTCCGATCCTTTTACTCGGTTTCGGCCTGCTATTTGCCGCCTCACCGGCCACGGCCGAAGAAGTAGAGCTTCCGCAGGATACCACCTTCGGGAGCCTGGTGCTCTTAATTGAAGAATTCGTCTCTGCTAACGTCTCACAAATGGAGAAGAGTAATGGCGTCTCCGGTCTGATTCGGGTCGCGGTAAGGGGTCTCTACGAGCTGGACGTCCGGGGCGAACTGGACTCGGAGTTCGTGGAAGAAGCCAGAACCGACCTCTTCTCAAGCCTGGCGGACTACCAGACGGAGACAATTGGCCCCGATCGCTTGCTGGATAGGGTCTCGCAGGTATTCGAGGAAGTCGAGACTAAAACCGACGTACCGATCATTTCCGTCACCGAAGAGATGGCACTCGGCCGGGCTATACTGGAAGTACCCGGGTTGCTGGGAAAGCCACCAAAGGAGCTGGATGACGAAGAACTCTCCCGGCTGGTCGGGATCGTTTCTCGCAAATTCAAAGAGAAAAAGGGCGACCTCGAGGTCTCCAAGCCGACGAGACCCGAACAGGGCGCCGGCCGCGAAGAGAGCGGGGACGAAGAAGGCCTACTGAAGATGGACCGAAAGTCCCAGGTAAACCGGACGATTTTCGGGGAAGAAGAGGAGAAAGAATAGCTCTTTTTGGATTTCGTCAACTTGTAAAGTCTCAGAACTTTCACAAACGTAAAGATCAGCTCCTAAACCGAAGTGACTGGCTAAAAACTCCGAAACTTCAATCGATTTTGAGAACTTCAAATCCGCCCTCCGGGTCGGCGGATAGCTCGTAGGTCTTGCTTTCCCCGGCCCGGGCCCTTCCGTTGACCGCTCGGGCGAGTACCCCCTTTTCCCCTTTTCCTTTCTTCAAAAAAGTTAGCACAAAGGTCGGCACCTCTCCGTCATCTCCGCCGCCCAGAAGGCGAGAACCCTCCCCCTCGGGTCGGACCGTTAGCCGGTACGTTGTATCCTTCGAGAAGGGCAAAAAGAGGAAATCGGGAAATAGCGACGGATACCCTTCCACCGGGGGAAGTCTTCGTCGGGGATAGTAAAGCGCGCCGGGGATTTCCCTGGAGGTTCGACCGTTCTCGCCGTAACCGGTACTTTCTCCCCTGTCAGAGAGGGCTTTCAGTCTGTAGTGACCTCCTCCCTCCGTAAACGAGACAAAAACCCCGGGCTCGGTTTCGGCTCCTATGAACTTCCAGCTTTCCTCCGCCGCGGGTATTCCTGTCCCTTCCCGGTTAAAACGGAAGTCGTGCCTGTGCTTACCCTCCGATCCGTGGTCGGTTCCACCTCGTTCCTTTCCCCTCGGGTCGTAGGCAAACCAGGCGGTGTAGGAACCCATGTTTTTTCGATATTCCTCAAAATTCCTAAAGCCGAGGAAAGGGTCGAAAAGGTGCCAGTCCCCGGAGTAATAGACCTGGGCCGCGGCCTCCTGGCCGTAGTACCCGAGGCGGTACTCCCCGCGATCCTCCAGTATATGCGTTGCGAAGCCGACATTGACTTCCCGGGCCGGTATCCCCAGGGAACGGACCAGGGAAGTGAACAGATAGGCATGTTCCACGCAGATGTAGCCGGCCGGATCTGTAACGTAGGAAGACTCCGGACTCTCGGGTTTGGGATAGGGGTCTCCAATTCCTATCTTTCCCTCTTCCCACCAGCCGGCTATCTCGGCGCCCGGGTAAATCCGTCCGGCGATCCCGCTTTTCGGTCGCAGGAACTCGAGGACGAAGCGGTAGACGTTTTTCGCCACCTGACGGGGTCGGTCGGGAAACCGGCCATCGGTGAAGGTAGCAGCCCGGAGGGCCAGCCACCTGACGGACGGTTCGTCCAGCCCTGCATAGTCCGGATCACCCGTCAGGTAGTAGTTTTCTTCCGCCGCCGGCGGATCGTCGAGAAATCTAGCGGACTCTTTCGTGAAGTGCGGGTAAACGACCTCAGCCACCCGGCCGTTCACGTGGGGCTCGGCCAGCTCGCTCCCGTAAAAGGATCTCCCACCCCGGACCACGCGATAGATCACCAGGAAGGAACCGTGCAAACTCAACCCCTTCGATTGGCCGGTTACCAGGGATCTAACGGCATCCCCTTCGGCACGAATCCGAAGCGTGTTCGATAGTTTGACTTCGTTTCCTTCCGGTTCGACCGACACTTCTCCTCGTGCAAAGCCCTCCACCAGCGGGCTCGTCGAGTAAAATTCCGCCTTTAGTTCATCAACGTCATCAGGTAACCGAAATGACAGCTCGACCGTCAGATCGTCGCCGGGCACGACCATCCCGTCCGGTTCGTTGACAACCTTCGAGGCCACCAGCTCCGGTTTCGTCCTCGCTATTTCTCCCAAACGAGGACCTTCCTTCGGAGACTCGCCGGGGCGCTCTCCGGCCTCGACTTCAACGAAAAAGGGATTCGGGGACCCCGGCTGAACATACGGGCCGAAACCGCTGATGGCCACAAATAACAGGACAGCGACGGCAGTCCAAACTCCAGGGGTCATGAAGCTAGAGACCGAAAGCCTATTTTTCATACTTGCTCTCCTAAATCGACGGCTAATTTGCCGCGTA
>JBKGZT010000017.1:0-23784 GCA_046543235.1 Candidatus Acetothermia bacterium
CGTTCTTGGCAGACATGTCTTTTCCTCCTGTTTTTATTTTACCCTTTTCATTAAATGTGTGACATTTTGGCACACATTACCCTAACTTATTGTATAACTCCCTACCCACAAATTTCAAACTTTCTTCAATTTTCCTCCAACTTTCTGTGACTTTTTAGTGGCTTTTTTCAAAAAGCTTAAAATAGATCCTATTGACCGCTGGATAAACGAGATAAGATTTATGAGCCTCTCAGAGCATGGGTTTTTGTCTAATGGTAGGCTTCTTTAGGATATTGCGCCGTGTTGGAAACCGTGCCAGGAAAATCTCACTTTGAAAACCTGCTTTTTTCTTTAACTTAACAAAAATTTTAACAATTCGCGCCACTTGATATATTTGAATATGTTGGGTATAATTAGTTGTAAGTAAGAATGGATATTTGATAAGTTCTTTTACATATTAGTGAGACACCAAATCTTGATAGCAACATGGGGTCTCATTGGATCAGTTCACAAGAAGCATTTACTAAAGGCCAACCCTCCGAAAGGAGGGGGCGCAAAGTTACGGCCTTCGGGAAACGCTAAACGCAAACCTACCGCAAGGTAGGGACGCAAAACCACGGACCCTTCGGGGTAGCCTGGTTACCGTAACTCCCGATGGTGGGCGGACTACTAGATGCCCTTGTACCATCGGAGGTGCTTGTTGTGAAAAAATTAACCTTTTTTAGAAATTTACTGCTACTTTCTTTAACACTTGGGATAGTCGCGCTACCCTTCGGAGCTTACGCTCAGGTGGGAGACCCGGCCCCCGTCGACGACACCACTATAGTCTATTGGAATGTTGGTGAATGTTGGGTCGACTTTGCGGCTCACAGTGACGTCAATCTAGGTATAGCGACCGGTATGGATGAGGTGCTCGAAGTAACCGGCAACCAGATGAGCGTGAGGACCAACTGTAAGGGAGTCGATGTCACGGTAGAAGCTTTGGATCCGAGCACCAGTAACACCACTACTCCTAACGGCTTTACCGGCGACATCCTGGAAGACTTTGAGTGGATGGCAGCTACAGGCAGCAATAACTTTACCCTTGCTGCAAACGCAGGTAGTTACGGTAGCTTCTCCGGCTTTGACAATCCGCAAAATGTGGGTTCTACCTCCAACGCGGCTACCTTTAACTTCACAGCCGACTACAGATATACGACCGATTTTGAAGACGTTCCTGGAGACTACAAGGTAGAACTTGAATACACGGTTTCCACCAATTAATAGGAGACTCCATCTATCAAAGTACGGCCGGGCGATATAATCGCCCGGCGGTTTTCATATTTTCAACCCGACAATACCACTTGACTGAAAATTTTGGGCTCCTTTTGAGCTCTGACTAATTCAATCCCGCCGGTGTTCTATGGCTCCCTCTTATAACGCTCACCCAAAAAATGCTGCATCAGGAGCCGAGCCAACTTACCAAATATAACTGAAAAACCCGGGCGCGGTCTGGTGATTTAGCTCTCGGCAATTCCAGTCCACCTGTAAAGATCGTCATTTTTTGTAAAATTATCCGTCATCGGATATAAATACTCATGTAAAAGGAACAGTCCACCCTTTCTCAGTGGTCCGCTGGGTTGATTGGGGACGGCGTAATTACCGTATATAATGGCGAGACTCGACGAACTGAACGATAAGTACACAGATCGGGAAGAAGTCGCTAACAGCGTGACTCATGGAACAGGGACTCTCTTAAGCATCGCCGGGCTTGTGGGCTTGTTATATCTTAGCGTACCGAGGGGCAAAATCTGGCGAATAGCAAGGCTTATCGTAAAATCGTGCCCGTTCCTAAAGCCTCTCGTTCTAGCTCCATCATTCCTTCCATTCTCTCCTTGGTCAGACTCTTAACCATCCCATCCACCGTTTGTCAGAAATCTTTCTCGGCCGGTATACTTTGTTAGCAAATAAACTCCAACTCAGATCTTTCACCTCTAACAACCTAATTTGATTTGCGGCTAAAAAAGCTCTGGCTCGGTTCCTCAAACTCCTTCGCTAACGCTCAGTCAGGCATATGCGGACCTTCTCCAGAGCTTTTTTAGCCGCAAAATCGCAGTTATAATTTGGATTAACGATGGTGAAAGATCTGAGTCCAAGATATTCCCTAATTTTTAAAAAAAGAGCTAAACTTCAGACATGATATTACGAAAATTCCCATACCTGATCAGCATGTTTTTCCAGTGGTGGTTAAGTTCCGACCAGATCCTATTTAGGCGCTTCCTAAATCAAGAAGCAATGATCCTATCGCTGGCCGTGGCGCTTGGAATAAACCTCTGGGGTGTGTTCGTACTTTACCTACCGATAAACTTCCTTATCCCGGAAGGTTTGATCGAGAAGGTAAGAACCTACCTGATGGAAAAATTTCCCTGGCTGAACGACCATTTCCAGCAAATAAAAGAAGCCAATGTCGCCGAGGAGGGAAGTCAACTTACTTTACTCGCGTCCAAGGAAAGCAGGGACAAGGCTATATCCAGCCTAATAGAGACATACGAATACGATTACCTTTTTGTCTTCTTGCTTGCCGTCCTTCCTATCCCCTTTCTGGGAACTATTATGACGGGCGGGGCAATTTTCGCCGTAAAGACCTTAGAAATCCGGTACGGACTTTTCGTCATCATCGTGGCCAAGATAACGAAAGTATTTGCCCTTGCTGCGGTGGCTTATTTTGCCCATTACCTTTAAGTGGGGCAAGAGGTTGAACGAACCGCTCGAAGTTGGTTTAAAAGGTCCAAGGATGGTATTAGAATTTATTATTAAGAAATATAATTGTGATGGTTTTTAACTATGAATGCAATAACAGAGACCGACAATTTTCCCGTAGTGGGTATCGGCGCCTCCGCCGGCGGCCTGGAAGCGATCAAGGGCCTGCTGGCTGGGATCCCAACCGACGGCGAAGGGGACGTCGCCTTCGTTATAATCCAGCACATGGACCCGGACCACGAAAGCGCCATGGCCTCCCTGCTGGAAAAGGTCACTGATATGGAAGTCCGGGAAATCGAGGACGGGATGGAGGTCGAACCCAACCACGTCTATATCAATCCTCCCCGTAAGGAAATAGTTATTTCCGACCGGAAGTTTCGCACTTCCGAATTTGACGGGGAAAAAGTACCGAAACTTCCGATCGACTGCTTCTTCCGCTCACTTTCCGAGGGGCTGGCGGAGAAGGCGGTCGGGATCGTCCTGTCCGGCTCGAACTCTGACGGCTCGACCGGCCTGAAAGCGATCAAAGGCGGTGGCGGAATGACCATGGCTCAGGAGGAAAGCCAGGCCGAGTACAAAGCGATGCCCCACAGCGCGATCAACACGGGCTTCGTGGATTACGTTCTGCCCGTGGAGGAAATGGCGGACAAGGTATTTGACTACGCTGGCCATCCCTACATCGAGGCTTCAACGAAACGGGGCCCCCAGGACAAACAGTTCGAAGAGATCATCCCAAAGATATTTGATTTGGTCCGGGAAAAAACCGGACACGACTTCGCGAATTACAAAAGAACCACCATACGCCGCCGGATAGAACGCCGGATGGCCGTACATCAGGTAAAAGGCATCGGTGACTATCTCGAGTTCCTTCGGGAGAACCGAACCGAGGTAGAGGAACTCTTCCAGGACCTGTTGATTACCGTCACGAACTTTTTCAGGGAGCCGGAGAGCTTCGCCTTCCTGAAGGAACAGGTCCTGCCCGACCTGCTGAATAGCAAACCCCGCGATTCGGATTTCCGGGTCTGGGTTCCGGGCTGTTCTACCGGCGAGGAAGCCTATTCGATCGGGATGCTTCTGAGGGAGATGATGGATGAACGAACGGAGGCTCTGAACTTCCAGCTGTTTGCCACGGATCTCGACGGCGACTCGATCGAGACAGCCAGACAGGGGGTCTACCCCGAAAGCATAGCCGCCGACCTCTCCAATGAGAGGCTGGAGCGTTTTTTCGAAAAGAAAGGGGAAAATTACAAAGTTTCAGGTGCAATCAGAAGAATGGTAGTCTTCGCCGAACACGACCTAATCGAGGACCCGCCGTTTTCCGGGCTGGACCTGATTAGCTGCCGCAACGTATTGATTTACATGAATCGCGGTCTCCACGAGAAGGTCCTGTCGTCGTTCCACTACGGGTTGAACAAAGACGGGGTACTGTTACTTGGGTCCTCGGAGAGCCCGGGCGAGTCCCTCGACCTATTTCACGCGGTAGACAAGGAGAAAAGCGTCTTTCGTCGGAAGGAGAACCTTGCCGAAGGCGGAGTTCCCCGTCGTAAGTTCCCCTTCCCCGGACGGAACAACTTCGAGGCCGAGGAAAACGAGGCCACCGGGGAAGAAGCCCTCGACCCCCGGCAGTTGGCAGAAGACATGATCCTCAAAAGCTACAGTGACCCCGGGGTACTGATAGACGAAAACTACACCATTCACTACTTTCACGGCAATACGGAAAGGTACCTGTCACCGCCCGAAGGAAAACCGGATATGAACATCCTGGAGATGGTTCGCGGCGACCTGCGGTACAAGCTGACCGGGGCGGTCAACGAGGCGAGCAAAGGGGGCAAGGCCGCAACCCGAGAGGACGTCAAGTTGAAGCAGGGCGGCGGAGAGGCTTCCGTCGACCTTTTCGTGGAGCCGGTGAGGCAGGATTCCGGGAGTGTGGAGTACTTCATGGTCATCTTTGAAGAAGATGATTCGACCGGGGATTTCGAACCAACCGAGGAGCCCGAGGAAAGCCAGGTGGAAGTCGGGTCCGACGCGGCGGAGGAGCGAGCAGAGGCCCTGGAGCGGGAACTGGAGGAGACGAAAGAATCCCTCCAGGCCACGATCGAGGAGCTGGAGACCGCAAACGAGGAGCTTAAGTCCCGCAACGAGGAGCTCCAGGCGACCAACGAGGAGCTGCGGAGCACGAACGAGGAACTACAGACCGCCCGGGAAGAGGCTCAGTCCTCAAACGAGGAGTTGATCTCCGTAAACCAGGAGCTCAAGGAAAAGCTAAACCAGCTCTCCCAGGCAGAGGACGACATGAGAAACCTCCTCGACAGTACGGAAATAGCAATCTTATTCCTGGATACGGATCTGCACGTCAGGCGGTTCACGCCCGAGGCGACCGAGCTGTTTAACCTGATCGAATCGGACGTGGGCCGAGCACTGGCGGACATCAGCTCCCGGATAGACGATACCGGCCTGATAGAGGACATGAACGAGGTCCTCGATACGCTACAAAAGATAAATCGGGAAGTCCCGACCGAGGAAGGCGACTGGTACGAGATGGAGATAATGCCTTACAGGACGACCGAGAACGTGGTGGACGGGCTCGTCGTAACTTTCAAGGACATCACCAGGGTCAAGCGGAAGCGACTGAAGAGCCTCCGCAGGCTCGCGGCCGCCCTCAACGACTCCAACGACGCCATCATGGTCTTCGATCTCGACGGCGAGGTCCAGGAGTGGAACAGGGGCGCGGAAAAGACCTACGGCTATACCGAGGCCGAGGCAAAGGAGATGAACATTCGCGACCTCGTCCCGGAAGGCGGAACCCGGCAGGTGGAGAACCTGCTGGAGGAAGCCGGGTCCGGAAAGACACCCGAATCCCTGGAGACAAGACGTTTGACGAAAGAGGGCGGAGTACTGGATGTCTGGCTCACGATGACAGCACTTACCGACGAATCCGGGGAAGTTTATGCCGTCGCGACTACCGAAAGGGATATAAGCGACTTCAAGCAGAAGGAAAAAACTTACAAAAAGGAGATTTCCAGGCTCAAAGCCGAACTGAGAGAGACAAGGACCGGGAACGAACCCGGAGGTGAAGAAGGATGACCGAAGAGGAAGAAGAAGCCGCCGATAAGTTCGAGAAACTTCGGCAGGAGGCAGAAGAAAAGCTAAAGGATGCAATTGACTCCACCGGCGGGGTCTCCAATGAGGACGCACCGGGGATAAAGGGACTCCTGCACGAACTCCAGGTCCACCAGGTGGAGCTCGAGCTCCAAAACGAGGAGCTGCGCGAGACCCGAACCCGGCTGCGGAAGATGAAGGAAAAATACGTCGACCTCTACCATTCCGCACCGATCAGTTACCTGACGCTAAACGAGGAAGGAGAGGTCCTGGACGCAAACATGACCGCCGCAAAAAAACTCCAAACCCGAAAGGAGCAACTGATAGGAGAGGACTTCTACAGCTACGTCGCAGAAGAAGAGAGGGATGCCCTCTACAAACACCTCAGGAAGGTCTTCAAGACCGAAAACCAACGAAGTTGTGAGCTGAAAGTCGCACCCGGCGCGAACGGTTCCGCCCCGGAGGAGGTCGGGGAAAGCGCCGAAGAAGAGTTCCACGGCCTGCTGGAGAGCCGTGTTTTCGAAAACGGGGAAGGAGAGGTCGTCTGCAGGTCCGCCTTGAGCGATATAACTGAGAGGAAAGAACTCCGTAGAAGACAGGAACTGGTCAGCTCTTCCCTGGACCAGGCATCTCTGGAGATCTACTGGATTAGGCCGGATGGAAGCTTTGCCTATACCAACCGGAAGGTCGAAGAGAAGCTCGGTTATCACAAGGAGGAACTCGCGGATATGAAGGTCTGGGACGTAGACCCCAATCCCGGATACCCCAAGAACAAAAGGACTCAGTGGTGGAAACGTTTGAAGGAAGAGGGGCCCTTGAACTTCGAGTCAGCCCATCGGACGAAGGCAGGGGAAACTTATCCAGTGCAGGTTAATAGCCATTACTTACAATACAAGGGCAAAGAGTACGAGTTCGCCTTTGCAAAGGATATTACCGAGCAAAAAGAGACCCTCGAACAGCTCCAACGAAGTGAAAACAAACTTCGCCAATCCTTCGTCAAACTGGCCGAAACGACCTCCCGGGTCCTGGGCGTACGTGACCCCTACACGCAACAACACGAACGAAGGGTAGGGGAACTTGCACGAGAGGTAGGTAAACGTATGGGGCACGAGGACGACGAATTACTCGGCCTCTACCTCGGGGGCGTCCTCCACGACATAGGCAAGATAGTCGTGCCGGAGACCATCCTGACCAAACCCGGGGAGCTAAAAGACGTGGAGTGGGAGATGATCAAATCCCACCCGGAAGTCGGTTATAATCAGATACTTGAGGACACCGACTTCCCGTGGCCGGTGGCCGAGATAACCCTGCACCACCATGAGAGGCTGGACGGTTCCGGCTATCCGGACGGACTTGAGGGAGACGAGCTGACAGAAGAGGTAAGAATACTGGCCGCGGTCGACGTGGTAGAAGCGATGAGTACCAGACGGCCTTATCGGGAAGCAAGGAGCAAGAAGAGAACGTTAAGCGTATTAAAAGAGGGCAAAGGAAAAAAATTCGATCCGGAAGTGGTAGATATACTGGTTGATATGATCGAGGAAGGAGAAGTAGAGTTCGGAGATAGCTAACTTAGCTTGGTTGATAGAGATGTCTTTTAACCGATTCTTAAAAATCACTGATTCACGGAGGTAAGTATGACCGAAACAGCAGGACAGAGGGTCTTAACCGGAATTGAAGGCCTTGACGAGATACTTGACGGCGGCCTGGTGTCGGGCCGGACCTATTTGATTCGCGGCGAAGCCGGCACGGGGAAGACGATCCTCGGCCTCAACTACTTGATTAAAGGGGTCAAGGAGGACGAAAAATCTTTGTTCATCACGTTTTCCGAGACGGAAGAACAAATCGTCCAGAACGGGAAATCCCTGGGGCTGGATCCCGAGGGGATTCACTTCCTGGACCTCTCACCGGGCTCGGAGAAGTTCACCGAGGAGGAAACTTACGACGTATTCCACCCCTCGGAGGTCGAAAAGGAGCCAATTACGAAGAATATTAAGGAAACCGTGGAGGATCTCGATCCGGACCGGGTCTTCATGGACGCCATAACCATCCTGCGCCATCTCAACAGCGACCAGCACCAGTTCAGACAGCAAGTCTTATCCCTGTTCCAATTCTTCACCGACCAGGGTGCCACGGTGCTGTTTACCTCGGAGGCCAGCGCCGGGAACCCGGACACGGACCTCCAGTTCATGGCAGACGGGATAATAGAGCTTAAACGGACCGACGGCAGGAGGGAACTGAAAGTGGCGAAGTTCCGGGGCTCGGAATTTCAGGGGGACGACCACGCCCTGAAGATAAGCGGAGGCGGCCTGAGGGTTTATCCCCGGCTGGTCCCGAAAGGGCCCAAGGTAGAGGGTGCCACCCGGGAGACGCTCTCCTCGGGCATCCCTGAGGTCGACGAGATGCTTCACGGAGGCTTGGAAGGAGGAACGGTGACCCTGTTTACCGGCCCAAGCGGTACGGGAAAGACGAGCCTGGCCCTGCAGTTCGCGAAGGAAGCCGCCGGGCGGGGCGTCAGGTCCGCCGTATACAACTTCGACGAGGACAAGGACCTGCTCAACAGGAGATCCGAGGCGATAAACATCCCGATAGGTAAGATGATCGAGGGCGGGGACCTGCTCCTCGAGGAGGTAAAACCGCTTGAACTTACTACCCAGCAGTTCGCCCAGCGGGTACGAGAGGAAGTAGAGGAAAGGGGGGCCAAAATAGTCGTCCTGGATAGCGTAAACGGCTACAACCTTTCCATAAAGGGAGAAAAACTGCAGGAGTCGCTCTACAACCTCTCCCAGTACTTCCGTAAGAAGGGAATAACGGCGATTTTGACCAACGAGGTCAGCAAGATCACCGGCGAGTTCCAGGCCTCCGACATGGACATAACGGTTGTCGCCGACAACGTAGTCTTCTTCCGCTACCTGGAGCTGAGGGGGGAGCTACGCAAGGCGATCGGAGTCCTGAAAAAACGGGTAAGCGACTTCGAGCGCAACCTGCGGGAGTTCGAGATTACCGAACACGGGATCAAGGTGGGAGCCCCGATGGATGACCTGAGGGGAATCCTGAGCGGTCAACCCGAGTGGAAGGAAAAAAGTCCCTCCGGAGCGGAAGAATAGCGATGAAGGGGAAAACAATACTCGTGGTAGCGAACCACGAAAAGAACCTCCAGCTTCTGGCCAATTTTCTCGAGGACGAAGGATATCAGTCTGAAGCAGCTGCCACGGTGGCGGAGGTCGACGAAGTACTCGAGGAGGGACCGAAGCTGGATATGGCCCTGCTTGACGTAACCGGCTTTGGCGACTCCATCTGGAACCGGTGTGAACGGATCAGGAAGAGGGGGATCCCGTTTTTCATCATCTCGCCCAGCAAGAGCAAGAAGGCGGAAAAAAAGAGCCTCTCCGAGGGGGCCAGGGACGTGCTGACCAAGCCTCTGGAGAAAGGTAGGCTGCTGAAACTGGTGGAAATAATCCTGGGAGAGTAAACCATATGGCAAAGATCCTGCTCGCCCTGAAGAACGAAAAGAACCGCGATCTAGTAGAGGAGGAGCTCGGGGAGGACTACGAGATAACCCTTGCAACCGATAAAAAGGACTGCAAAAAGAGCTTCGACCTGATTATTTTTGATATTCCCGCCTTTCGTTCCCTGCAGAAGACCTGCGAGGAGCGGGTTAAGGAGGAGGACCCCCTCTTCTTGCCCGTCCTGCTTATGGTAAACGGGAACTCGAAAGAAGCGGCCGGCAAGTACCTGGAAGGCTGCGTGGACGATATTCTACTCTGTCCGGTGAAGAAAATAGAGCTGCGGGCGAGAGTATCTTCCCTGCTGCAGGCGAGGGGGATATCCCTCAAACTAAAAAGGGAGATGGAGAGAAAAGCACTCAGGGACCCGCTGACCGGTCTCTACAATAGGCGCTTTTTGGACGGAATAATCGACAAGGAAATCGAGCGGGCAAGGAGGTACGAACACCCAATTGCCTTTTGCATGATGGACATCAACAACTTTAAGGGAGTAAACGACCGGTATTCACATCTGGTGGGAGACGAAGTTTTAAAAGATCTGGCCGAGCTGCTGAAGGAAAACATCAGGGATTCGGACTTCCTGGTCCGGTACGGCGGGGACGAGTTCCTGGTAGTGATGCCGGAGACCGACGGCGAGTCAGAATACGTCGTAGAGAGGATAAGGCGGGAAGTGAAGAGATGGAACGATAGGTCGGACCTGATAGATCTCCCGCTGGAGATCGCGATCGGCCACTCCCACCTGTTACCCGGCCAGGATAAGAACTGGGACAAGGTGCTGGAGGAAGCGGACGAGAGGATGTACGAGGACAAAGAAAAAAGCAAAAGCCCTTAAGCCTAAAAAGAAGGCAAAAATGGTCTCGAACGGAAAAGAACCTCCTACCGAGGGAAGTGGCACTGAAGGAGCTAAAGGACAATTCCGGGACACAGTTCGACCCGAAAGTCGTAGAGACCTTCCTGGATATAATTGATGAAGACCAATTTGTTAAATACCGGGTCGGAGCACGCTCACAACCAGTTCGAACGAGGTTTTAAATGAAGAAACTAGAGGCCGGATTGGGAGGTTACACCAGACCAGCAAGGATCGGGGGCGCCCTCCTCGCCCTGACCGCGGGGGGCTACTACCTGTCGACTCACAACTACCTGCTATTCCACTCGCTGGCGGAACTGTTCAGCATAGTGGTCGCCTTTGGTATATTCGTGGTTGCCTGGAATTCGAGGACCTTCCACGAGAACGACTACCTGACCTTTATCGGAATAGCTTACCTCTTCGTGGGGAGTATTGATCTAATCCATACTCTCGCCTACGAGGGTATGGGCGTATTCCCGAATTACGGAGCCGACCTTCCGACCCAGCTGTGGATTATCGGCCGGTACATGGAGAGCCTATCGCTCCTTTTTGCCCCGGTATTCTTCTATCGGAAGCTAAACTACAGGATCGAACTTCTCGGCTACTCCTTAACGAGCGCGGTTTTACTGCTCACGGTTTTTTACTGGAAGATATTCCCCCGCTGTTTCGTACCCGGTTCCGGACTTACCACTTTTAAGGTTACAAGCGAGTACGTCATCTCCGCCATCCTGGTTGGAGCAATCCTCCTTTTGATTTACAACAGGGACGAGTTCGATAAAGGGGTATTCTACTTCCTCCTGGCGGCGCTTTCCCTGACCGTGGTTTCGGAACTTTTCTTTACCTTTTACGTCAGCACATACGGAATATCAAACCTGATCGGGCACCTGTTTAAGATTGGCTCCTTCTACTTGATCTATATCGCCTTGATCGATACAGGGTTCAAACAACCCTATCGGCTGTTGTTCAAAAAACTCAAGGAAAGTGAACGGAAATACCAACGGTATTTCGAGAAACTGGGCGATGCCCTCTTCATCACCAAGGTCGGCGGGGAAGATCACGGCAAAATCCTGGACGCCAACGACAGAGCAGCGGAGCAGACCGGCTACGACAAAGAGGAACTAATGGGAATGAACATCGAGGATGACCTGGCCGTCGAGCCCCCGACGATGGGTTACAACGAGGGGGACGAAAAGTTATCTCACGGGGAGACGATAAACTTCACCGAAAAGAAGGTCCGGGCGGACGGTACCGAGTACTGGACCGAGGTAGTGGTCACACCGATCGAGCACGAGGGTGAAACGGCCTCTCTTTCCATCAACAGGGACGTTACAGAACGGATCCGGGCTCAGGAGCAACTCCAGGAGGAAAGGGACAAACTAAAGGACCTCCATGACGCCGTAGACCTTCTCCAGCAACAGGAAACCGAAGAAGACCTGGCCCAGACCGCGGTGGAAACTGCGGAGGGTATGCTGGAGTTCGACCTCTGTGCCTTTGACTTGGTAGAAGGAAATAAACTCGTTCCCAGGGCCCACTCCTCGGACTTGGATCCAGGCGATACCAAAACGCTTGAAATCGGAGAAGGTCTCGCCGGCAAGGCATTCCAGGAAGGGAAGACTTTATTGGTTGATAACTTAAAGAACCACCCGGACGCAAAACCGATCAACAAGGACCTCAAGGCTTGCTTAAGCCTACCAATTGGTGAGGTCGGTGTTCTGCAGGTGATCTCCGAGGAGGAGGGGAGTTTCGACGAGCAGGACGTCAGGCTGGCGGAAATACTCGCCGACCACTTAAACGAGGAGATTCAGAGGATCAGGCTCGAAGAAGAACTAAGAGAACAGGCGATAAAGGACCCCCTTACCGGGTTATACAACCGCAGGTACTTTAACGAATCCCTCGGCAAGGAAGTAGAGAGGTGCAGACGCTACGACGAAGCTTTGGCTTTCTTGATGATAGACGTAAACAGGTTCAAGGAGATAAACGACCGTTACACCCACCAGACGGGTGACGAGGTCCTTACTGAAACCGCAAACCTATTGCAGGGTAACGTCAGAGATGCCGATACCGTGGTCCGCTACGGCGGCGACGAGTTCCTGATAATGATGCCCGAGACCGAGGAGGTAGAAGGTACTGTAAACCGGCTGGAAGAGAAATTAAAGCAGTGGAACGAGGAGTCCGACCTGCTCGACTTCCCCCTGACGCTTGCCATGGGAGCCGCCCGGTGGAATCCCGACCAGGATAGAGACGTCGAGGAAGCTTTAAAGGAAGCTGACAGGAAGATGTACGAGGATAAGGAAAGCTCGAACTTCGACGGTCATGCTTAGGAGGTGACTTGCAACAATGGAAGAGCTCGAACTTGATACCTCTCACCTTCCGGGGATTTCGGAAGAAGCCGTGAAGGAATACAAAGGAAACTCGGAATTGTTGGTGGAAGCCGTAAACGAAAGTTTGGCAAACAGGGAAGATATCGGGGACTTAATTGGCGACAACTCGATCGAAAAGATGTTCAATAATCACGAAAATCACGTTCGGTTTATGACGAACGTCTTCCTCTTAAACGATTACGACCTGCTAGCAAGAACGGTGATTTGGGTTTATAGGACCTATCACGCACATGGTTTTTCCTACGACTACTTCCCCGTGGAGCTGGAGGCCTGGAGGCAGGCGGTGAACGACCAGCTGAAATCGGAGAGTGCGGCTCCGATAAACAAAATATATTCCTTTTTGTTGGAGAACCACGAAGAATTCATACAATACAGCGAGAAGATAGAGGAACTTAGCTTCGACGTTTCCGGAGAGTGGCAGGGAACGTACGAGGAATTCCTGGAGTCCCTGATGAAGGGGGACCATAGAAAGGCGATCGAACAAGCCGAAGAAACCGTGAATTCACGGGAAAACGCTGAAGGTTTTTTCGAAGACGTCCTCAGGCCGGCGATGTACTCCATCGGTGCCCGGTGGCAGAACGGGGAGCTGTCAGTCGCGGAAGAGCACCTGGCCTCATCCATAGTCTCAAGGGTCCTATCCGTATTATATTCTCGGATATCGACTCTCGATACGACCAAGGGCAGGGCCGTAGTGACCGCTACCGCCAACGAGTTCCATGAAATCGGCTCCCGGATCATCGCCGACTCCCTGGAAATGGACGGCTGGAACGTCGATCATCTGGGGGTCGATACGCCAATTCCGGAACTTATAGATATGTTAAAAAAACGAAGGCCGTTCATACTCGGGTTATCCCTGACGATCCCGTTTAACCTTGAGAACGTAGTCGAGACCATCGAGGAGGTCAGAAACCACCCCGAACTGGATGATATGAAGATCCTCGTGGGGGGAAAGGCCTTTAACGACAACCCCGGACTCCGTGAGAGGACCGGCGCGGACGCCTGGTGTGAGAACAGCACCGAAGCAAAAGAGGTCGCAAGGGAATGGTGGAGGGAAAGGAATTGAGTATCGACGAACTCACGAACTGCCCTTACCCATTTGGCCTCTATTTGAAAGAGCTGACCAACGACATAGTCGTCCTATTCGGGGAAAACCACCGGGTCCTTGCGTGCAATAAGCGGTTCAGGGATCTATCCAGGTTGGGAAGGGGCGAGATTATGGAAAAGGGAATAGACGATCTCGTCGTCGCTGAAGAATCCGGGTTTTCCGACCTGCCGGACAGCGGCTCCCATAAGAAGATAAAGTTTCAGCTATCGGACTACGTATCCCCAAAGGTCAACTATTTTTACCTCGGTTACGTTTTTAATACCGGAAGCAATTACTGTCTTATCGCCGAAGAAAGGCAGGGCGGAGAAAGGGAAGTCTTGGAAAAGATATCCCTTCTCAATAACGCGCTCTCAAACAAGACCCGGAAATTAACCAAGAAGAACAGGGAACTCGAAGAGGCCAACCGGAGGATCGAGACGCTATCCAAGACGGACGTCCTCACGGGCCTGGCAAATCGCAGGCACTTTATGGACTACTTCGAGAAGACCCTATCCCAGGCTCAAAGACATTCCCACCCGCTTTCCCTGGTAATGCTGGACCTGGATAAATTCAAGGATATAAACGACACCTACGGCCACGATGCCGGCGACGAAGTCCTGTCGGCCCTCGGAGACCTGCTTGAACGGGAAACGAGAGAGGAAGACCTGGCCGCCAGGATCGGAGGGGAGGAGTTCGCGGTCCTGCTTACCCAGGCCAACCTGGAGCAGGCCCGAAGTTACGCGGAGAGGTTGAGGAAAAGGATTAATCGGCTCGAGATAGAATCGGTGACCGGGGAAATTTCCGGCAGTCTGGGAATTTCTACTCTGAAATCAAATGACGACCCGGAATCCCTGATGAAAAGAGCGGACAGAGCTTTGTATAAGGCAAAGGATAGCGGGAGGAATAGAGTCTGTCGGACGTAAAGGCCCGCTCAGAGGTTAAACTGTAATATTCAAAGTTAGTTTATTTTGAGTTTTCCCGGTTGCTACACTATCTCTCGGTTTGTATCATACCAGGTGGAGATCAAGAACTAACCATCACCAAAGCCTCTTGAACCTGGGAGGGATTTCATGTCCCTTAAAACGAGCGGCCACATGGAGACGGAAAAGCAAAAAGTAAGTACCCACTACGATATGGATCCTCAGGTTTTCCGGTCCTTCCTGGACGAAAACATGAACTACAGTTGCGCCTACTTCGATGAAGGGGACGAGGACCTTGACGAGGCGCAAAGAAGGAAGATGGATCTCGTCGCCGAGAAAATAGACCTGGGGCCGGAAGACGATCTCCTTGACGTGGGCTGTGGCTGGGGAAATGCCTTGCTTTATTACGCCGAGAACTACGACTGCAACGCCACCGGTTTGACCCTCGCCGAAAACCAGGCCGAAGAAATCCTAAGAAGGGCCAAGAAAAGGAACCTCACGGAGGGGATTTCCGTCGAGGTCGAACACTTCCAGGAGACTTCCCTACCTGAAGAAAATTTTGACGCAATAATCTTTATAGGCTCCATCATCCACATGGAGGACCGGGCAGGAGCGGCAAGCCTGACTTACGACTTACTTAAAGATGGTGGTAAAGCCCTGATTTCGGAGACGTACGTCCCCCGGAAGGACGCGGCCGGCCAGGACCGGGCTTCCAAATTCATCTCCGAGGAGGTCTTCGGCTACGGCAACCTGATTTCTCCAGGAGAGGAGATCCGAAACCTCGAGGAGGCCGGCTTTGAACTGCTCGACGTGGAAAACATCACCGACCACTACGTGCGAACGCTGGAAATCTGGATAGATAGGGTAAAACGAAGGAAAGGGGAAATAGACGAGGCCTCGCCCGGCAAATCGAAGAAGCTCAGAACTTATCTAACACTCGCCCGGCGAGCGCTAAAACGCAGGACCTCCTTACAGGAACAGATCCTGGTCCGAAAACTCCCGAGATAATAGGATGAACCAGATGTTACCGCTTCTAATCGGGGTAACGGCCTACATCGCCGCCGGCATACTGAGCCCCCTCCGCCCCCGTTAAAGGATCTGGTTCAGCCTGACCGGATGGGCCGGTTCTCTATCCGGGCTTTGATAGTCGAAGCTCGAATCGAGGAATTCGGCGAGAAAGGCTGGCCACTCGTTTTTTCCAACTTCTTAGGATTTAATGTTAATGTGAAAAACCGGGAAGGCTCCTGCTCGGGTCCGCATATGTATATGCTTGCCCGAGCTGTCAGCAAGGGAGTTTGAAGAACCCGAGCAGGAGCCTTCCCGGCTAATAGGACCTATTATAAGTTCTTTGAAATATCAGCTTCCTCGCGAACCTCGTCAAGCCACTCGTTGTAAGCTTCGTCTTGCTTCTGAGACTCCAGGCTGCTTCGGACCTGGTCCTTCACTTCGCTCAGTGGCTGTTCGTTGCCTTCCTCATCCGTGTAGTTGGCCTTGTTCTGTTCGTAGAATTCTTCCACCTCTTCCTCGGTTACGTCTATTTCGCCCGTTACTTCCTCGCGCAGTTTCTCAGTCCTGAGACTCTCCTTTATCCTCGATCGGAAGTCATCCAGGGATGATTTCTGATTTTCCTGCAGATAACTATCCAGGTCCTCTTCGGACTCGAATTGCTCGTTCTCTTCTATAATCGAGTCTATTTCGGACTGGACGTCATCTTCGGAAACCGTTATTCCCATTTCCTCTACCTTCTGCTCGGCGAGTGTTTGATCGATCAGCTGATCCAGGACGTTTTTCCGGTATTCTTCCAGGAAATTTTCCCCCGCCTCACTCGTCATTAAAAACTGGGCGAAAGTCCTGTACTGCTGCGACAACGACATTATTATCTGCTGGGTTTGCGTTGCTTGGGTCAGCTCTTCCTGGGTTATACTTTCCCCGTTAACAGTTGCCACTTCGGAATCCCCCGCGCCTTCAGAACTTTCCTGAGCCGCTACAGCAAAAGACGAAAGGATCAAAATCGAAATTGCCAAAATGATCAAAGGGGTTCTTCTCGAAATATTCACCAAATCACCTCTTGAATGGTAAAAACTTTAGCCGAATTCAAACCTCAAACATATTTTATTTATCAGGTATGAAAACTTTATGAAGAAAGGTGGGCTTGAAAAACTGGGAGGGTCAATACCCGGCTTCGGGGCGACCAACAGAAGCCGTGTCTCTTCCCGCCCGGAATCGATAGAAGGTGAGGAAGTGGAGCAAATAAAAAAGGGTGCAACCTTCGCTGCACCCTTCAAAACGAGAACCTATCTCAACTACTACTTGTTCTGGATGAACTTGGATACGTAGGGACTTACTCCGGGCTCCCCTCTGCGGTAGTGACCGGAAGGTTCTCCCGTCAGAAGTTCCTCAAACCACGCCTCGTGTTCGGTCTCCTCGTTAAGTATCGCGGCCGAAAGCTCGTAAGTTCTCGGGTCTTTGCCCTGGGTGTAATTACAGATGTCCGTGTAGACGCCGACCGCACAGCGCTCCGCGTCAAGCAGGACCTCCAGCAGATTTTCCGTCGTCTCCTCGTCAGGCAACCTGGCGTCCATGCATGCGGCCCGGTCCGAAAACTCCTTTATGTCGTTCGGCAGAGTCCCTCCCAGCTCGTAAATTCTGGGGATCAGAGCCTCGAAATGGTTCCGGTCCTCCAGCCTGGCATCCTCGACTATCTCCTTGATTGCTTCACCTTCAAGCCCGGTGGAGTGCGTGCGGAGGTTCGTATAGTAATAATACGTCGTGAACTCCGCCGCCGCGGCATCTATCAGTTTTTCCCGCAGTTCATCCACGTCTACCCCGGCTTCCTCGATGAGTTCCACGTTTCGTTTCGCCATTTTTACCTCCTTTTCAAAAGTAGTTATCCAGTCGTAATATAATTATATAATAATCATTTTAATTTACAAGCAAATATGTCCTAATATTTTCGTCCGTACGAAAAAACCCCTATGCATTTTTAGCGCCCGTTTTGTGTATTTTTATTTTGTTAAAAACACAGGCTCAAGCTTTTCGTAAATATCTATCATTCCATAGTTTAATCGTAGTTGACCATATTAGTTACATCGAAAAACTCGTATATGTGCTCATCGTCTTTGAGTGCATAACTTTTATCAGGTAGTAACTCTAAGTCAGTGTCGAAATAATGGTTAAATACCAATCTGAATGTATTGACCGGCGTTATGGAAGGGTATAGGGCGTCATCCGAGACTCCGGGTAAGTAGTAAGCGTTCAATATTCTCATTTTTTGCCGAAGTTCTGTCTTAGTCGCCATCTCATCCCAATTAAAGCTGTCCCCATCTTCTAGGTATCGTTTCGGAAAAGGTCCTTCGTCCCCTTGAACGATGATAATTGGTCGAGGCTCCGACTCCGGGTATTGAGAAAGGAGGCTATCTATAAGTTCTTTGACTTTTGTGTTGGCACAAATGAGCTGGTTGATATAGTTCTCTTTTGTTGAACTATTCCTAGCTTCCTCCGGGGATAAATAGGCACAATCTTCATCAAATTTGAATGGATCATGGGTAATAAACATGTGGGCAAATGTAAATGTAGGGTTTTCGTGTTCAGGTATATTGCTTAGCTTATCAAATCTCTTTAGTACGGAGTGATATTGTGCTTGGCTACCAAAAGGACCAATATTAAATCTGTACAATATAGGGTATATCGCAGTTGTCCTAACCAAAACATCTGAAAATTCCGGTATATCTTGAAAATTCAGACTAATATCAGCATATTTGTTTGTTCTCGTGGGCTCCCACCAACCTCCGAGATGGATAAAATCATAGCCTCTCTCTTTAAGGAAACGCCATACCGTGTATTCTTCCAGCTTTCGATGTATAGGTTTCCAACTATCAGGTTGATCTACTTCTTCGCTTAGGTAATTTATGTATTCTAGGTTAAGGGAGCTTGCTAGGGAGTGTCCGGTCTTGAGGTAATTAGCCCGGCTTTCTGAAGCTACGTAGAAACCCTTCTCCGTGAGATAGTTTACAAATTCTTCATTGTTAAAGTCGTAGATGCTTTCGAGAGTACTCGCTGCCCCATATCTCTCTAGAATAATATAATAAATGTCTCGTGAAACCTGCTCTTTTTCAGTGCTTGAGCTTGGCAATTCTGAGGCTAGTTGCTCTGTCCGTGGTCCGGATCTGATCCAATAAGCCCCTATGTTAACTAGGGATATAATAATTAAAGTAGTCGCTACCACGTTGAGAAAAGTAGTCGTAACTTGGGGGTTGTAGTATCTCCGTAATAGAAGGTATACGATTACAATAAACAGCAAGCCCACTATCGCGGGGAGATAACTATTCCTTGTTGAAATTACTGCTTCCAATATGTCGTGAATGTATCCATAGGAAAAGAAAAAGAACAAAGAGATTGATAAAAGAATTGCTGCCTTTTCCCCACTTCGGAGTAAACCGGTCAGTATCGCAAATAGTAAAGCGGTACTCCCTACTATTATCCCCAAAGGCAATATTATATCCGGTATTGATACGTGTCCAATATTTCTAGAAAATAGAAGAAGGACAGGATACACTGCGAATAGGAACGGGTGAAGTAACCCCCTTTTTTTCATTTTTTATTCGTTCCTCTCCATCAGGTAAATAGTTCTCTTGGAATCACTAATTTCCTTTGAGTCGGCAATGGAGAAGTATTCCTCGAAAGCGGCCTCAAAGTTGTTTTTGGTATAGTCCGAAAAAATATCCTTTCGATTCGCTAGCAACATTTGAACTTGCGAGTCATCCTTCGGAACGAATTCAACGATAAGGGAGTTACATAACTTGCTGAAAAAATGAGCGATTTTCCGAAATGGCGTATTGTTGGAGATAGCTAAGTGGTGTACTAAAGCGAGCGCGAGCGCCGTATCCGTAGGTCCTCGGTCTAATAAGGACTTCCTCTCTTGATTTTCCCACCCTATACCCGGGCTCGGGTTTGTCAGATCCAACAGGAGCGGCAAGATGTTTTCCTCTTCCTCTTCAAGGCTTTTGCGATAGTTTCCCTCCACGCAGGCGGGATCGAAATCAAAGGAGATGGTTCTAATACCTTTATTGGAAGCTATGCGGCTGAACACGCCGATGTTTGCACCCAGATCCCATACCTCCTCTGGCTCTGCCTCGTTTAAGAATTTTTCGACGACCCTTTTTTTATCTTCCATGGCCTCGTTAGAATAGTTACTGCTCCCGCCGTAGTAATCGCTCCATAAAGTATCTTCTTCCCTCCACGATAGACCATCAACAGCAGATTCGAGGCTATCTATCAATCCTAGAAGTGAAGTGCGGCCCATCTTCTTGGAAGTATCCACGCTTACCTTGCTTTGTTCCTTGCTCTTTTTGACGTAACGTTCTTGTGATCTTGCATGAAAGTGGATGTGTGAAAGGAGGGTAAATTTCAATCGGCTGCGCATAGGAAGAAGGGAACTGGCCAAGTTTAAGGGTACTCCATCCAAGTGTACCCTCAATAGTTGGTTTAGCTTAACGTCCCTGTAACTCATGAGGGCCAAGGGCGCTAAAAAGTGCTGACAAAACTGGCGATAGGCCACCCAAGGTTCTCCCTCGGTATACTCCTCGAAGGATAACGTGTCTATAAATATCGGCTTATAGCCTTCGTATTGTATATTATAGGCACTTGCGTCTTTGAGCGTCATGTCAAAGTCGAGGGCAGTTTTTTGTATTTTTAGGGTGGTTAAGGCTGCCCTTTTTAGTTGACTAAAAGACCATTCGTACGGATAAGAGATGAAGTCTAGTTCCTTTGGCTGGATGATTTTAAAGGATTTATCGGGTTGTGGGGGTGTGGTATTTACTTCCTCGTGAGGTATTAAAAGGTTTTCGTCCACCAGCTTATCATGGAGTCCCGAGTCCATTAACTTCCTGTAGTCCTGTTCGTAAAAGTGGTTTACTTGGCGATAGAGCGTTCCGTTCTTTCGGAAGAGAAAACCGCTAGGGTCTCGGAAGGAACCTGATAGTATATCTGCTTCATTCATCTTCTTCTGTAGACTCTTCTTCTACGGGCTGTTTTAATACGTTCTTCTTAAAGAACTTAACTATTCTCCTCCAAAAGATCTTAATTAGGAAAGAAGCCCCAACTAGCCCCGCTATGAGAAGCTGGAAAACGAAGCTCCCGATCCCGGGATCTATATACGCATGTGCACTATAGGCCGTGAAAAAAAGCAGTGAACCAATAACGAGACATACATTGGCGAGCTTATCAAACTTCCCCACGCCTTACCTCCTTTTTTTAAATCAAACGAGCTAACTTAAGCCGCAATTTGTCATCACCCTACTTGTTTATTTCCCTCAAATACCCTTTTCTGTAACAAAAATATCGAACCATCCAAAAATCCCCCGAGGTTGCTCCCCGGTACAGACGGCCAGTACATCCCCTTAAAATCGATGCTAATTCACCTGCTGATAGGACTTTATAGCCATATCTACTTTCCAATTGAGCAGGCCATCTCGGGGATTTCAGTCAAAGAAATCGTACCTCAATCGCTCCAGCTGTTCCAATGCAGCACCCTATCGAGCGGACGTTTCGGAACGTGTACCGTCCCCTTTTCGTCCAGCCAGTAGTCGGGGTCGTCCGATCCTTCTTCCAGTTCGAATTCCTGATCCGGGTAACCGAGCGCCACCGCGAGATCGATCTTCACTTCCTCCGGCAGACCCAGCAATTCTACCAGGGGCTCCCTTTCCAGCGCCCCAAGCAGGCAACTACCCAACCCCTTGCTCACTGCTCCCAGACATATGTTTCCGGCCGCCAGACCGGCATCGTGGTCACCCGTAACCGGATTGGCTTCTTGGTTTATCAGGATAAAGATATAAGCCCTCGGCCTCTCCCCAAAATCCGGGTTCCAGTCCACCGCGCCGGCCCAGTTCGTATGTTCGAAAACCCGGCGCTCCAGCTCGGGCTCCTCGACAATCAGGAATTCCAGCGGTTGCTTGTTCATCCCGGTGGGGGCCAGTCGTCCGTAATTCACCAGCTCCCGGAGATCGTCTTCCTCGACCCTCTCATCAGCGAACTTCCTGACGCTCCTGCGAGAAACGATCGCTTGTTCTACTTCCATACTCTACCTCCTTTGGGTCACTCAAGGTTCGCAACCGTTATAGGGACCGTTAGGGACCCGAACCAGACCGGGTCAAAAGCAATCGGCACCAAAGCCAGGTCTACTCACCTCTCCCCGACCTTTCCATGAAGTCGTCAAGGAACATGATGGAGTAATCCCCGGTCCGGAACTCCTTCTGCCGCACCAGATCGAGGTGTAGATCCAGATTTGTCTTTATACCCTCGACTTTGAACCTGCGAAGAGCTGATACGGCCTTCGTAATTACGTCGTATCTTTTATCAGCTGACACTATCAGCTTTCCCAGCAGAGAATCGTAATAAGGGAGAACTTCCGCACCGTCGGAAATCCAGGTGTCGAACCTTACCCCGTGGCCGCCGGGTATTTGCTTCAGCTTCACCCGGCCCGAAGAGGGCATAAAGTTCCTCTCGGGATCCTCCGCGTTGATCCGGAACTCTATTGCGTGCCCCCTCAGGGACGAGCACAGTTCCGGCTGCAGCTCCTCCCCCTGAGCAAGCCTGATCTGCTCCTTCACCAGGTTAACGCCGGATATCTCCTCGGAAACCGGGTGCTCGACCTGAATCCTGGCGTTGAGCTCCATAAAGTAGAAGCTCTCATCTCGATCGACGAGAAACTCGACCGTCCCCAGGCTACTGTAATCGAACTCACGGGCTATCGCCAGGGCGGCTTCCCGCAAATCGTCCCTCGTGGAGTCCGAAATGCCTGGAGCGGGAGCTTCCTCGATTATCTTCTGATGTCTGCGCTGGGTCGAGCACTCCCTCTCGCCTACGTGCTGGTAGTTACCGTGCTCATCGGCTACCACCTGGACCTCCACGTGTTTCGGGCGCTCAAGGTACTTTTCAAGGTAGAGGTCGCCCTTGCCAAATGAAATCTCCGCCTCCTTGCTGCTGGCCTTGAACCCTTCCATCAACTCCTCCTCGTTTCGGGCAAGCCTCATACCCCGACCACCCCCGCCGAAGGCGGCCTTCAGGATCAGCGGGTAGGATAACTCCTCGGCTCTCTCCTTGAGCTCCGCTTCGTCGCTAATCGCCCGATCAGTTCCGGGCAATACGTCCACCTCGGCCTTCCTGGCCATCTCCTTCGACTTCAGCTTATCCCCGGCACTCTCCAGGATGTAAGAGGTCGGCCCAATAAACTTTATGTCGTGGCCCTCACAGACCTCGGCGAAATGGGAATTCTCGGACAGAAAACCATAACCCGGATGAATGGCATCCGCCCCGCTGATATCCGCGGCGCCGATGATATTGGGAACGTTTAAATAACTCTCCTCGGGCTCCTTCGGACCGATACAATAGGCTTCATCGGCCAGTTCGACGTGGAGCTGAGACCGGTCGGGTTCCGAGTAGACGGCCACGGTACTCATCCCGAGCTCCCGGGCCGCTTCGATTATCCTCAGCGCGATCTCGCCTCTGTTGGCAACGAGGATCTTTTCCAATTTACGGTGCCTCGTCGGAGGGTATTAGGGTGAGAAGCTTCTGGCCGTACTCGACGGAGTCGCCGTCTTCGGGATGTACTTTCTTGACTTTCCCGCTCCTATCCGCTTTTACCTCGTTCATTACCTTCATGGCTTCCACGACACAGACCGTATCTCCCTCATCAACCTGGTCCCCTTCTTCCACGTAAGCCGGTTCGTCCGGAGAGGGGCTCCTGTAGAAAGTCCCGACTATGGGAGATGTGATAAATTCCCCTTCCTCCTTTTCCCCTTCCTCGGTGGACGTCTCTCCTCGATCTTCCACCTCTTCCCGGTCCTCTGGTTCGTGTTTGACGACTTTACGAGAGGAGGTGTCAACGGCGGAAACGGGCTTTTCGTGGCGAGAATCCTTCTTCAGGGTAACTTCGTAGTCGTTTCCGCTGACGCTTATTTCAGCCAGCTCGGACTTCTCGAACAGCTCTATAAGGTCCTTCATTTGGTCCAGATTAAGGTCCATATACACCATTCCCGATGGAAAAAGGATACATGTACTGTCTCCGTCTTTCAACGCGGGCAGGAATCCCGACAGTTCTGCCGTTGCAATAATAAATTCCCGAATCTATAATTGTCAATAACGGTATACGGTTCGAGGGACTTGCCCCTTAAACCCGGCAACTAGGAGACCGAGCTGGGTGAAAATAAGCGATCTTCGTAAATTTGCGGTTATT
>JBKGZT010000066.1:0-5410 GCA_046543235.1 Candidatus Acetothermia bacterium
GAGTTTGAGGAACCGAGCCAGAGCTTTTTTAGCCGGCCGACCCGGTTTTGGATCGAATAAGTTATGGTGAAAGAATTGAGTAATTGTAAGGGGTTCGGAACCGGCTCCGTACTCTTAGGGAATTAAAGCTCGCCCCAGTTGTCACCGATCGCGACATCGACCTTCAGTGGGACTTTTAACTGCAGGCTGTCCTCCATGATTTCCTTTAACTTTTCCCTGGCTTCGCCTGCGAGGGGTTTTTCTACCTCCATGATCAGCTCGTCGTGGATCTGGAGGAGGAGCCGGCCCGGCAGGTAGTCTTCTTCCAGGGCCTCCTTCACGTTTATCATAGCAATCTTCATCAGGTCGGCGGCGCTTCCCTGGATGGGCGTGTTTATCGCGTTCCTCCGGTCGTAGTTTCTCTGCTGCCAGTTGTTGCTGTTGATATTCGGAAGGTAACGCCGCCTGTTGAATATGGTGGCTGCGTAATGGTTTTCCTCGGCGGCCCGAATCAGGTGATCGATGAAGCGCTTTGCGCCGGGGTAAAGCTCGAAGAACCCGTCTATGTATTCCTCTGCTTCCTCGTTTGAGATACCCAGATCCCGGGAAAGGCCGTATTCCGTTATCCCGTAGACGATTCCGAAGTTCACCCGCTTTGCCCTGTCTCGCATTTCCCTGTCAACTTCCCCCGGTTCAACCTCGAAGATCTCGGATGCGGTCTTCGTATGGAGGTCCTCGCCTGACCTGAAAGTCTCCATCAATTCCTCGTCCTCGGAGAGGTGGGCCAGAATACGCAATTCCACCTGGGAATAGTCGGCACCGACCAGCTGTTTACCTGACGGAGCCACGAAGGCTTTCCGTAGCTCGCTCCCCAGCTGGGACCCCTTGGGAATATTCTGCAGGTTCGGGTCGGAGGAAGATAGGCGCCCGGTGGCCGTGGCAGTCTGGTTGAAGGAAGTGTGGATCCGTCCAGTTTCCTCGTTTACCGTCTCGGGAAGGGCTTCCACGTAGGTGTTAAGGGTTTTGCTCAGCTCCCTGTATTCAATCAGCTTCTCCGGAAGGGGGTGTTTTTCGGAAAGTTCCTCCAGGACGTTCGCGTTGGTAGAAGGTCCCGTTTTCGTCCGCTCGATCACGGGGAGGTCGAGCTTCTCAAAGAGGATTTTCCTCACCTGTTTCGGAGAATTCGGGTTTATTTCCTCTCCCGCCAGCTCGTTGATCGCTTCCTGGAGGGAGTCAAGCCTGTCCTTAAGGGTCTTTTCCCCCTCGGCCAGCTTTTCCTCATCCAGCTTTATTCCGGCGTATTCCATATCGCGGAGCACCCGAATAAGGGGGAGTTCCAGTTCGTGGAAGAGGTCCAACTGGTTTCGTTCTTCTAGTTTTTTCTCTAGCGTCTCCTTTAGACTCCAGATTATCGTCGAATCGCTCACCGCGTAGGGGGCGGCTTCTTCTATCGAGAGTTCTCGGAAGTCCTTTTCCTCTTCCGGGGAAAACAGGTCCCCGAACTCCTCGACCTCCCGACCCAGGTAAGTCCGGGCTATCTCCTTCAGGTTGTGCTGACGCTTCGTCGGCTTGAGCAGGTAAGAAGCAATCATCGTATCGAAGGTGATCCCCATCAGGTCCACGTCGGACCCTTTTAGGACCAGCCCGTCGAACTTGAGGTTCTGGCCCAGCTTGCCGACGTCCGGGTCTTCCAGAAGCGGCTTAAGGGTTTCAAGAACCCGTTTTTCGGTGATGTTTGGGCTTTCGCCGTGCCGGATCGGGATGTAATAACCGGAGTCAGAATCCATGGCAATCGAGATCCCGACTAAATTGGCTGATAAGGGATCCAGAGAGTCGGTTTCGACGTCAAAGGCGAACTCTCCCCGGTTTCTCAGACTCTCGGCAAGGTCCTCGAGTTTCTCCTCCGTATCGACCAACTTCCAGGTTAGCTCACCCGAAGAGCCCTGGAGGCCCTCGAGGAAAGAAGCCAGCTCCAGTTCTTTGAACCTTTCCCGGACCCGTTCCGGTTCGGGAGAGCCGGCACGGAGTTCTTCGATGGAATAATCAAGCTCGAAGTCCGTCCTCAACCTAACCAGTTCCTTGCCTTTTCTCGCCCGGTCCCCGTGTTCGATTAGGTTGTTTCTAACCCTGGTCGAACTCACCTCTTCGGCGTTATAGAGCACCTCTTCCAGCGAGCCATACTCGGACAGCAGCTTTTGGGCGCGGACTTCGCCGACCTGGGGGATTCCCGGAATGTTGTCGGAGGTATCACCGACCAGAGCAAGGTAGTCCCGCATCTTGGGGGGTGGTACGCCGTACTTTTCCTCGACCTCGGCCGGGCCAGTAACTTCGAGGTCGCTGTCCTCGCCCGTATCGACCAGCTTGACACGGTCGTCGACGAGCTGGGCCAGGTCCTTGTCTCCGGTCAAAACCAGAACGTCCAGGCCGGTGCTCTTTGACAGCTCCACAAGCTTGGCAATCACGTCGTCGGCTTCGTATCCTTCCTCCCGGATAACCCTATATCCCAGACCGTCAACTATCTCTTCTATTTTCGGTATTTGCAGGGCAAGATCCTCCGGCATTTCCGGGCGGTTTGCTTTGTATTCTTCGTATTCTTCGTGCCTTATCGTCTTCCCCTTCGAGTCCATCGCCAGTACGACGTGCGAGGAAGGGAATTCCTCCATTACCCTTTCCAGTGATTGAAGGAAGCCGTAAATCGCGTTGGTGGGAAAACCATCGCTGGTCGCCAGCCCTCGAATGGCGTAAAAGGACCGGTACAGGACGGCGTGGCCGTCCACGATCAATAGCCGATCTTCTTCCGTTTCTTTTGGCAAAAGGGTCATCTGTTTTTTAGCTGCTGGTTTACGGCGGATTTGTTCTCCAGGCCGCAGCAAAGAGACACGGCCAAGGCGTCGGCCGCGTCGGCCGGGGAGGGCAGCTCGTTCAGCCCCAGGAGTCGCATTATCATGGTCTGGACCTGCTTCTTGTTTGCCTTTCCGTACCCGGTTATGGTCTTTTTGATCTCGAGGGGGGAGTAGCTTTCGACCTGCTTTTCCGAGGTCGCCAGGATGATTACCCCCCTCGCCTGAGCGACCTGGACGGCCGTCTTCTGGTTGTTGCTGAAGAATATCTTTTCGATTGCCACCGTTTGGGGCTCGTATTCGGAAATTAGCTCGCCCACTTCCGCGTGAATACTTTCCAGCCGGGAGTTGATCGGTTGGTCGGATGAGGTCCTGATGGTACCGTTATCCACGAACCTGAAAGACCTGTTTCCCTCTGCCTGGATCAACCCATAGCCTACCGTAGCGAGACCCGGGTCGATGCCCAGGATAACTTCCGAGGAGCTCACAGCAACTCGGCCAGTTTTTCCATCCGCGGGTCCTTGGCTTTGCCGTCTTGTTCCTCCTCACAGGAGTGGTCTTCCTCTTCGTTCAAATTTGCACCGCACTTCGGGCAAAGTCCTTTACAATCTTCGTCGCATAGGGGGTAAGGTTCGAGGTCGAGCTTGATAAAGCTGACGATATATGGCAGGAGATCGACCTTTCCGCCCCCCGGGGAATACCGGTAGATGGAAAGGTCTCCTTCGCTGTCCAGTTCGCTCTCCATGTCCGGTCGGAACTCGATTTCCTCGTGTCTATCTATTTTCGTCTCGATCGGTTGCAGGCACCTGCGGCAGTGCTCGATAACGGTCGTCGTGAAGTCCAGGGATACGTTTATGGTCTCTTCCGAGGTAAATATCGCACCACCGGTCACGAGCAGCTCCTCCCTGATTTCGAGCGTGTCCCCGTGAAACTCTATCGAATCCAGGTGCGCGCTTGAGTCGATCGGGACGAATTCACCTTCTTTGTCCTTCAGTTTGCTTAACTCTAATTCCATTTCCATTTTGATCTCCTCCAGATGAGGAATGGGGTAGACTTCAACATGAAGTATATGTTACGGGTAAATAGTAATCAATTGAGAGGGTTAAACCCCCGGTTTACCTTAACAAAAGGCAAGCTTAGATGATATTTGACCGGTTCTCCCCTAAGATAAACTAGCCCGTATTAAGGGAGAGATAGTCGTGATCCTTGGAATCGTTCTGGTCGCCGTCCTTCTTTTTCTGGCCGCGCGTTACGCGTATCAACGGTTCTGGTTACCCAGGTCGGAGAACCATCATAAATGTCAGCACTGTGGGGAGTACTACGAGGACCACCCCTATTACTGTCCTCACTGTGGAGGGGTGGTGGACGAGCGGAAGAACGAGTAAGGGAGTCCCGGCGGGGTGATCAGTCCAGCAGAAAGGCCTCGGGTAGCAGTTCTTTTAACTGGATTGTTTCGTACTCCCCTTCCAGGTTGCCCATCAATACCGTCAGCTCCGGAGCATGTTCCATCAGGGTCTGTCGGCAGGCGCCACAGGGCTGGCAATGGTCGCTTTCACAGATGACGGCCATTTTCGAGAACTCCCTCTCGCCTTTGGATACTGCTTTAAATAGAGCAACCCTTTCGGCACAGATCGAGAGGTCGTTGACGCCGTTTTCGACGTTGGTTCCGGTATACGCCTTCCCTTCTTCCGTCAGCAGTGCTGCCCCGACGGGGAAACCCGAGTAGGGCGCGTAGGCGTTCTTTCTGACTTCTGTCGCGAGTTCAATTAACTTTTCGTTTTCAGTCATATAGCCACCTCTTTTTTGGAGATATCCGTTCGGGCTTAGTTTAAGGCCAACTTTTCGTCATCACCAGGAATATCACCAGCGGACGGGACATAGTGTAGCATTTTACCTCTAAAACTAGCTTTGGAAACCGTTCGACAAAACCAGGGATCAATTTCCCCAGCAGGGAAATCCCTCTTTCCGATCTCGGCTCGCCTCCGATGGGATTTTCCTGAACGGTTTCCAAAGCAATAAATTCATTTTACACGGTGCTTATACAACTATCCGAACGTGACGGATATAAGGCTTATGTAGAATCACGTGGCGGTGCTCGAGGGGAAGAATGTCCGGTCGGGAAGAGTGATATCGGAAAGGGCAAGCTGAAACCCGTGCTGGATTCCCTTGTCAAAAGGAATTAAACTTCCTTTGGTGATAACGTTTCAAGATATAACCCTGACAGGAAGTGGATGAGCGGGGTTAGCTACGTAACTTCTGATCACTGGGAACCGGAGAAATACTCCTGATTTTCGTTAGTGCTTAAATTGAAGGAAGTATTTACCTATTATTTTTAAAAAGGCTGCAAAAAACGTGGCCCAATATCACGTGAAAGTCTACGAAAAAATACGGTCAATAAGGATCAAGTTGGGAAGGAAAGCTTGTTGAATCCATTAGCTCCGAAAAGAAGTCAAGAACCTGCCCACCGATTTATCCCCGCAGGATGTTGCGGGGATAAATCGGCAAATACTGGTAGGAATTAAAAAAGAAAGTATTACCCCCAGGAGGTGGCAAAATGCGCCGATACTGGAGTCCTGCACTGGTTGTAGTGG
>JBKGZT010000018.1:0-23306 GCA_046543235.1 Candidatus Acetothermia bacterium
CTGGCGGGAAGGATCGACATCTCTTTTTGGAGCTCCACGGTCTCGTCGGATGTTATCAGGATGTCGAGGAATTCCGCGGCCAGGTCCTTGTTGTCGGAGTGCCCGTTTATTCCGGTTGGTGTGGTCATACCACCAAGTTGTGGAGGGATCTGTTCGCCTTCTTCGTACGGCGGGAACGGGAAGAAACCCGCTTCCACGTCGGAATTTGCTATGTCGGCGCTGTACCAACTACCCTGGATGAACATTGCTGCTTCTCCGGCGTTGAATATTTCCAGGTCGTCGGTACCGCCGAGACCGGAGTACCCTTCGATAAAGTAACCCTTTTCCGCCCATTCCTGCATCAGTCTGGCGGCTTCTTCGTTCGCGGCGTTGACCCAGGTCATTTCCTCGTCCCACTCGAGAACCATGCTGTCGAGATAGTCCTGGGCCGTGTTTGGTCCGACGTAATGGGACATTACGCTTGCCTGGACTAGGGTGTAGACGTGGAATATCCTGTAATCCTTGAGTCCCGATATGGAAATGGGTTCCACGCCGGCCTCTCTGAGTTGTTCGCATACCTCTTCGAACTCGGAAATGCTCTGGGGGATTTCGAGATCGTGTTCCTCAAATATTTCTTTATTATAGTAGACTCCAACCATTTCTCCGTCGAAACCTACCCCGTACAGGTTGCCCCTTCCCATGGTGCTTCCGTCTTCGCTGTAGCGTGCCCGGTTCCAGAGGGAGGGCGAATAAAGTTTATCGGTCCAGCCGTATTCTTCGTCATAGGGATCCAGGTTGGTTATATGATCACCCCGGACCAGCGGTCCCATCAACTGTTCTCCGGCGTTGACGGTCATTACGTCGGGACCGCCTTCGTCATCTACGGCCGGCATGATCTGAGATTTGATGTCGGACAGAGGGCGGGAGGTTCTCTTGACCTTTACGTTCGGATGTCTCTCCTTGAGCTCTTCGACGGCCGCTTCAACGATGGGGTCTCTGGTCTCCGAATTATGGTTGTCCCAGATTACCAGAGTTGCCTCTTCCTCCTGAGCTGACGTTACCGGAGAAAAGGCCATCAGTAGACCGAATAAGACTGCCAGACCGAGGACGGCTGAAATTTTGGCTGAATTAGCAAGATCGTGTTTTGACATTTTAACACCCCTTATTTTTTTTGATTAAACTACATCGACTTAGACTAAAATCCGTTCCTGACTTCAACCCGTGGAGTTTCCAAAGTTAGAAATGGTTAATACAAATCGATACCAGTTTTATCCCCCCTTTTGTTTTCCCCGCCGGATCTTCCGCAGCCACAGGACTGTCGTATAATTAGTTTGGCCGGGACGACCAGCTGAGGTTGGTTTTCTTCGGCTCTTACCAGGTTTATTAGCTTCTTTGCCGAGAGGTAGCCAAGCTTCTCGGTATTCAAATCCACTGTGGTTATCGGCGTAGACAGGTGCTTCGCCAGTTCCGATTCCCCCACTACCACCAGGGCTACGTCCTTCGGCACTGCCTTGTTGAGTTCCCTCAGGGCTCGAATTGCCCCGGCGGTCTGCACCTCTATAGAGACGTACATCGCCGAAAACGAACATTCGGGAGCCTTCGCCATGACCGTTTCGTAAGCGGACTGCTCGTGGAGTTCGGTTTCCCAAACTAGCTCCTCTCGGAAAGGAATCCCGGCCTCCTCCAGAGCAGATCGGTAGCCCAGAGTTCTGTTTCGTGAAACGGTCAGGTGGGAAGGGCCGGAGAGCATCGCTATCCTTTCGTGGCCGTGTTCCAGAAGGTGCTCCGTTGCCAGCCTGCTTACGTTCAAGTTGTCGTTATCGACGTAGGGCACGCTATCCACGGGATCTCCGAGGAAGACCGCGGGGTAGTCGTACTCTCGTATCACGTCCAGGTAGGCGGTGTCCGTGGTCGGGTGGGTAATTACCGAGCCGCTTACGCCTCCCGTACGGGCCGCGTATTTTATCCTATCGTTTGCTTCCTCCTCTGATTCCACTATCTGAAGGGAAAGGGACATATCCATCTCTCTTGTTGCCTGGTGCATGCCGGAGATCATTTTTTGAAAGAACTCGGTCGTAGAGGAAAATACACCCTTTAGCTCGATGGGGATGAGCAAACCTATTGTCTCGGAATTGCCCGTTGCCAGGCTTTTGGCGGCTTTATGTGGTCGGTAGTCGAGCTCGCGAGCCGCTTTAAAGACCTTCTGTCGCGTTTCCGAGCTTACGTGTGGTTTATCATTGAGAGCGAGCGATACTGTCGATTCCGCTACCCCGGCTCTTTCCGCGACGTCGCTTATAGTTGGTTTATTACTCATGGTTGTTTTAAGAAATCATTCTTCGAACCGCTTTTATTTTATCCCCGAAGTCAGCCTAGGTCAAGTAAAATATTCGGGGAAGAAAATAAACTTCACAGGGTTTTCAAGTTAATACCCCCCTCAAGCAACCAAAAAGTGTCGATAAGAAGCATAAAGTAATTCAACCTATAAAGTAAAAACCTCGAAGCCCTTTTAAAAAAGCAGTGATCGACCGTTCCGCGTGGGAGTTTAATAGCCAGTTACAACGTTTGAGGCCCGATCTCTAATTTGGAGAAAGAACGAGGCTCTTGATTCCCAGAGATTCAATTCCCGGTGGATCCCTCTTCGGCTTTCGCAAGAGCCCTACGGTAGACTTCCCAGGCGGTGAGGCCCGTTTCCTCGGCTAGGTTTCGGCAGGATTCGAACTCCGGCGAGTAGTTTATCGGTTCTCCTTGCAGGTAACCGACTTTGACGAGTACCTCTCCGTATTCCGTTTGCACCGTATGGGTCTTCCTTTTGAGCTTTCTGCGCTTTACCTCGTGAAACCGGACGCCGAGGGTGGAGGTTTCCTGAAGTATGATTTCACTTAGCCGGTCTTCCCCTCCTGGTTTTCCGATGACAGTAAGCTTTACCCCGGGCCGGTTTTTCTTCATCTGAATAGGGGTCTTGAAGACGTCGAGAGCACCGGCTTCCATCAGTCTCTCTTCCACTACCGGGAACAATTCGGGATTCATGTCGTCGATGTTGGTTTCCAGGACGACGGCTCGCTCTTTTTTTATACCATTCGGGCTTTCCGGGATGGAAGCCAGGCTTGACCTGAGGAAGTTACCACACCCTTTTACTTCCTTTGCACCCAGACCGTAGCCGATGTCCTTTAGTTCAGCCGGTGGGCGGGAGAATTCGTCGACGAAAGTAGAGAGAATAAGGGCGCCGGTCGGAGTCGTTAGCTCCTTCCGTGTTCCGTTTGAAAACGTCGGAATTCCGCGCCTCCTGAGGAGTTCGGCCGTCGCGGGAGCAGGTACTGGTAGTTCCCCGTGCTCGGTGTTTACGGTTCCTTCCCCCACGTTTACCTGAGTTGAAAAAACCCCCTCGGGGTCCAGCCTGTAAATGGCAGCGGCGGAGCCGACTATATCCGCTATCGAGTCAAGGGCACCTATTTCGTGAAAGTGAACCTCCTCCGGTGATATGCCGTGTATACCGGACTCTACTTCGGCAAGTCTCTCGAACATGGATTTGCTCGTCTCGATCACCTCCCCGGGAAGTTCGGAAGCCTCGACCAGGGATATGATCTCGCTCAGACCCCTAGCGCCTGCTTCTTCATTACTTGTTACTGCGAACCTAGTACCGGTTATCCCTGTTCGCTTTTCGCTCCAGACATTTACCTCGGTCTTTTCAGGCAAGACGTCGTCAATTACCCGGGAGAGGAAGTCGGGGTCCATACCGAGGTCGAGCAGGCTACCCAGGAACATGTCCCCGCTTATCCCCGATGTGGGCTCGAGAAGTAATATCCTGTTCTCCTCTCTGGAGATCATGGAGTAGGATCATCTCCACCTTTGATACCTCTGATCGTGGACGCGGCAAAGTAACCGGCCCCGTAACCGTCACCTATATTGACCACGGTAACTCCGGGGGAGCAGGTGTTAAGCATCGTCAGCAGGGGAGAGATTCCATCAAGGTTGGCTCCGTAACCCACCTTCGTGGGGACGGCAACGATCGGCGTGGAGACGAGGCCCGAAACGACGCTAGGAAGTGCCCCCTCCATTCCGGCGACTACCACTGCCATGTCGGCGCCATCTATTCTCTCCCTGTAGCTTATTACCCTGTGAAGGCCGGAGACGCCGACGTCGTAAATCGGATCGACCTTTACTCCCATCGAACGTGCAGTTACCTCGCTTTTCTTCGCCACCGGGATGTCAGTGGTTCCGGCAGTTATGACGGAGATTTTCCCTACCGTTTCTTTCGGATAGCTACCGACGAAGGCGACCCTCGCATCCGGGTAAACGTGAGCTTCTTCGTATTTTTCGTCGATGACTTCGAGGGTCCCACCATCAACCCGGGTTGCGATGACCTCGTCCTCCGGATACATTTCGTCCAGGATCTCTAGGACCTGATCCTCGGTTTTGCCTTCGCAGTATATCGCCTCGGGCGCTCCTCGTCTGAGGTCCCTGTGCGTATCTATTTTTGCGTAACCGATATCCTTAAACGGCAACTCCTCCAGCTTTCCCATAACCTCTTCGGTGGATTTATCCCCGTGCTTAAACTCTTCGAGTAAATCCTTCAGTTTTTCCTTGTCCAAAAAATCCTCCTTCAATGTGTCGATTCTTCGTCTCCTGCCTCCAACATACTCCCGGAACGATAACCCTCCAGGTCGAGCGTTACGTAACTGTAGCCAACCTTCTTTAGACGTTCGGTTAACCTTTCACGCATTTCCAGCGCCTTCTTAAAGTCTCCCCGGCGCAGTTCGAGCCGGGCGATCTCGTCGTGGTGCCTTACCCTGAATCCGGAAAAACCGATTTCCTCCAGGTAGTTCTCGGCTTTTTCGATTGCCTTTAGTTTTTCTTTCGTGACCTCACTGCCGAAAGGAATCCTGGTTGCCAGGCAGGAGTTGGATGGTTTGTCCCAAACCGGCAGACCGATTTCTTTGCCGAACTTCCTTATTTCCTCCTTTGTCAACCCCGCTTCTTCCAGCGGCCTCTTTACCTCAAGCTCGTCTCCGGCTTGGCGGCCGGGCCGGTGAGCGGAAAGGTCGTCTTTTATCCCTCCGGTGACTACTTCGTTTAGCCCTTCCTTTTCAGCAACCTTCCGGAGCCTCTGGAATAGGTCCTTCTTGCAGTGATAACACCTGTCTTCCGGATTGGCTCTAAAGTTCTCGTCTTCCAGGTATGAAATCTCCAGGCTCTTCCAGGGAGCACCGAGCTGTCTGGCCAGGAGCCTGGCGTCCTCGAGCTCCCCTTCAGGATGTATCGCTCCCCCGGCCGTGACTGCCAGAACTTCCCCGGTTTCGAGAAAGTCGACTGCCGCTTTGAGAAGAAAGCCGCTGTCGACTCCGCCGGAAGTTCCTACGAGGACGGAGCCGTAGCCTTCGAGGAGGGATTTCAACGAGGCAACCTTTTCCTCGTCCTCGTATTGAGACAGAGACCCGGGCACGGTTTTTAATCCTCCAGGCTATTGTAAGAAATGATTTCTTCCAGGACTTTCCGGGGCTTATCTTTCTTTTTCAGAGGTTTTTTCGGATAGCCCAGCGTCATTAGAGCTATTACTTTGTATCTGTCGGGAATATTTAGGATCTTTTTGGTTTCATCCTGGTCGAACGCCCCGATCCAGCAGGTTCCAAGGCCCTCCTCGGCGGCGCGAAGGGCGAGGTGGTCGAGGGCTATTGACAGGTCCACTGTCCCGGCCTCTACCTCGCAGCTCATGTAATTTTCCGGATCAGTACTGACACCCGCTATTACCACCGGAGCTTCGCGGACGAAACTCTGTCTCCTCGCGACTTCGTAAAGTCTTTCTCTTTTCTCGGGGTCATCCGTCAGGACGAACTTCCAGTCCTGACGGTTGCTTGCCGAGGGCGCCATCCTGACGGATTCCATAATCTTTTCCAGTTTCTCGCGGCGTACTTTCCTTTCTTTGTACGACCTGACTGACCTCCGCTTCAAAATTGCTTCTTTTACTTCCATCTTATCCTCCTGTGACTGCCGGTTAAACCCTTCATAAACGGGTATTTTAGTGCTTATTTCACCTTTGATGACACAATAACGATACGGAAGGTTCGGCAGAAAACAAACCCTCTGAAACGGAAATTGAAACCCCAAGGTGATGAAGTCAAGAACCCCGCCCCAAGGGACGGGGCTTTCTCGGCAGGTTTTGGTAAAAATCTCGGTTTGGGAGAGGGGGGCTAAGATTGACTATCGTTATGAATGCCTTTAAAATGTATAATCATTCTACTCATAACATCCAAAATGATATAGACCAATTTTCGGGTAAGTTATAAATTCTGGATATCTATCGGGGGTAAACGGATTGACCGAAGAAGAATACCTGCTCGAGACGGAGAATTTGACGAAGGAGTTCGGAGATCTGATTGCCGTCAAGGATTTGAACCTCTCCATAAAGCGAGAGGAAATCTTCGGTTTTCTCGGTCCGAACGGTGCAGGTAAAACGACCGCCATCAGGATGCTCGTGGGCCTTCTAGAGCCGACGAAGGGTAGCGTTAAGTTCTTCGGAAAGGAGATGTTTGACTCCCAGGAAGGGCTAGGGATATGCCCGCAGGACCTGGTTATCTGGGGAGAGCTAACTTGTGAGGAGAACCTCTGGTTCATGGGGAAGATGTACGACGTTTCCGAGAGCATCCTTGAAGATAGGGTCACCGGTTTGCTCCGACGTCTCAACCTCTACGAGAAAAGGAACAGTTTGGCCTCCTCTCTCTCCGGGGGGATGAAGCGGAAGTTGAACATGGGGATGGGGCTGGTCCACGACCCCGAGGTCGTGGTTCTTGACGAGCCGTCCGCCGGTCTTGACCCCCAGTCTCGCTTTTCCCTGTGGGAATATATTGAGGAACTCCGGGCCGAAAAAGGGAGCACGATAATCCTGACGACGCACTTGATGGAAGAAGCGGATAGGTTGAGCGATCGGGTGGGGATAATGGATCACGGCGAAATGCTCGTAGTGGATGAACCGGAAAACCTAAAAAGGAGCGTGGGGGAAGGCGATTCCATTTCCGTCGAACTCCGGGATTCCAGTCGGAATGCCGAAGGCTTGGAAACCCTGAAGGGTATGGAGGGTACAATTGAAGCTCGACAAGTGGAAAAGAAGCTTGTAGTAAGGGCCCTGGACGGCGTATCCCGGGTCCCTGATTACGCTGACAATCTGAAGGAGGAAGGTTTTGAGATCTCGGATATATCAGTCAGAAGGACCAATACTCTGGAAGACGTCTTCATCCACCTGACGGGTAGGGAGTTAAAGCCATGAAGTTTTTCTGGGTAGCGATCAAAGGCTTTAAGGAGTTGGTTCGGGACCGCAAGGGTCTGGCAATGTTGTTGGCTTTTCCCGCAGTCTTCATGCTGGTATTCGGCTTCGCTTTCAGCGGGGGGCAGGGGGGAAATACCCCCTATCAACTGGGAGTAGTTAACAGGGACGAGGGTGCGCGAGTCCAGTTAGCCGATTCGGAGGAGGAGAGGCAAAATTTTGGCGATCAACTTGTGGGGACGCTGGAGGACCTTACCTTTGAAGAAAGCGACGTTCCTCTCTTCGAAATCAGTCAGGTCGATAAAGAAGAGGGAGAGAGGATGTTGCGGGACAGGGAGCTGGCCGTTTTGCTTACGATACCCGGAGACTTCTCGGGAGCCGTCGACCAGCTGATAAAAGCAACTGTCAGAAGAGAAGTGACCAGCAGGGTCGGGGAAACCGTGATCGATGAATTCAACAGGATACGGTCCGACTCCGAGTCCCCGCCTTCGATATCGGACTTCGAGGATTTCGACACTTCCGGAGGGCCTGATTTCTTTTCGGGGGAGAAAGCAGGAGAGCTTCCCGAACCGGAAGACCTTACTGCGAACCTCGTTATTACCGGTGATCCCGGCTATATAGCCTACGGTAGAGCCAGAGGTATACTGACCGGTGTTCTAGATCGTTACCAGGAAGAGGTTACAGACAGAGTCCGGAAGGAAGTATCTGACGGGTTTGATTCGGACGATAGCCCGAAAGCTAGTTATATTGGAATTAACAGCGAGTCCATTTCCGGTTCGGAGGACCTGTCGATTTTCGACTATCAGGCCCCGGGAATATTGGTGTTTGCCGTATTGATTGCAGCTATCGGCGTGGCCACTTCTCTGGCGGGGGAAGTGGAGAACGGAACCCTGGAGAGGTTAAAGATAACCAGAATGAGTACGTTTGACCTCCTGTTTGGAACCCTGGTTCCCTGGAGCGCCATGGCGATAGTCCAGGTGCTGATACTGTTTGGCACAGCTTTGGCGATCGGGTTCAGCTGGGCCGGGGGTATTAATTCGCTTTTAATGGCGGTGCTGGTCGCGGGAATTGCCGGAATATCGTCCGTTGCGCTAGGCCTCCTGATCGCCGCGTTTGCCGATAGCGAGGACCACGCTAGCAACCTGGGAACCCTGGTTACGGTTCCTCTCAGCTTTATTTCCGGCGCCTTCTTTCCCCTTCCGAGCTTGCCCCTGGGAACGTTATTTGGGTATAAATTTGAACTTTACGACGTACTCCCCTGGTCACACGCCTCGAACACCCTGAGAACCCTGCTCGCATTCGGAGGGGGACCGAGTGATGTCCTTCTGGACGTTTTATTTATGTTTGGCTTAACAGTAGTTCTGTTTTTCGTCGGCGTCTTATTTTTCTCCCGCAACAGGCTGTCCGCGTCCAGATAGTGGGGCCGATCGGACCGGAAGTCCCTGACCCGAGCAATTCTTCGACGGAAGGAGGTAGAAGATGAAAAAGATCACGATCGTACTGATTGCTTTTCTCGTCCTGTTATCGGCTCCGGCTCTCGGAGGGGAGATAGAAGTGGAGGTGGCCGAGATTCCGTCGAGGGAGGGCCGGATAGTCATTGGTCTCTACGAGGAAGATGGTTTCCCGGAAACCGGTGAAGAACTAAATCCAACTTAAACTTGAAGAAATATTCCAATAAGGTGATCTTAAATGAAATACAGGAAGTTCGGAGAGCTGGACTGGCGTCCGTCAGCTCTTGGATTTGGAGCGATGAGGCTCCCTCTGCGAGGCGAGGGCGACGACCGGGGGGAAATTGACGAGGACAGGGCGAAGGATATGATTCGTTATGCCATAGACGAAGGGCTTAACTACGTCGACACCGCTTGGCCGTATCACGACGGTAAAAGCGAGGAATTCGTCGGAAGGGTACTATCCGACGGTTATCGTGAGAAGGTGAAGGTGGCGACAAAGTCCCCTTCCTGGTTGATCGATGAACCTTCGGACCTGGATGAATACCTGGAAAAGCAGAGGGAGAGGCTGGGGGTCGAAAAAATCGATTTTTACTTGCTCCACGCTTTAAACCGGGAGTACTGGGAAAACTACAGGGAAATGGGCGTTTTCGACTGGATGGATAGGATACGGGAGGAGGAAAAGGTAGGACACTTGGGATTTTCCTTCCACGACGACCTGGATCAGTTTAAGGAGATAGTCGATTCCTACGACTGGGACTTCTGCCAGATCCAGTACAACTACCTGGACAGGGATTTCCAGGCCGGAATGGAAGGATTGAGATACGCGAACTCCAAAGGGATGGGGGTGGTGATCATGGAGCCGCTCCGGGGTGGGAAGCTGGCCGCGGAACCTCCCCGGGAGATAAAGGATTATTGGGAAGAGGCCGATGCGGAGAGGAGTCCGGTTGGCTGGGCCCTTAACTGGCTCTGGAGCCAGCCCGAAGTTTCCCTCGTGTTGAGCGGGATGAGCACCATAGAGCAGGTCAGAGAAAACGTGGAACTAGCAAAGAAGTCAAATGTAGGGAAGCTGAGCGAAGAGGAAATGGAACTAATGGAGAGGACCGCGGAGAAGTACAGGGAGCTCTCCCCCGTCGCCTGTACCGGCTGTAACTACTGCATGCCCTGCCCGAACGGCGTTCGAATACCAGGGAACTTTCAGCTTTATAACGACGCGGAGGTATACGACAGGTACGAAGAGAACGAGGAGGAGTATTTTAACCTGGACGATGGGGCCCGGGCAAGTGCCTGCATCGCCTGCGGTGAATGTGAGGAGGCATGCCCCCAGAATTTGCCGATAATTAAGCTGCTGGAGGATGCAGCCGGCTATTTCGAAAGCAGCTAACGTATCCGTTAGTTTCGAACAACAAAAACGATCCCCACCCGGGCTGGATCGGAAGTCCGGGTGGGATAATAACTTGAATTATTCCGTTCCGTATTCGAAGGTAGAAACTACCTCTCCTTCGGGATCAATCAGACTGGCTTTACCTTCTTGATCATCCCAGACTTCATCTTGCGTCCAAGGTAGATCCTGCCAGCTGGCGTAGTAATCGCTAGAACCCGGACCGCTGTGGATCCTCATTACGCTGAGTGGGGGAATTGTAGTTTTACACTCGGATTCTTCGGTGAAATCAAATTCGGAATCCCCTTCATTGACCTTTAGAACGTATCCGCACAAATCGATCTGCTCTCTAGAAAGGTTCAACAGGAGAACCGTTTCGTGCTCCCCCTCCCTGATGATTTCAACAATTGAAAGCCCTTTTTGGTGTTGATCGGCGGCCGATACAAAAGAAAACGTCGAGATAAGCAAGATCAACACGATAGCTAAACCGGCTAGCTCGATTCGTTTGTCCGTAAAACCGCCGCTGTTAGATCTGGTTTTAATTATAAGCACCCCCTTGTTCTTGTACTATCAATCACTCTATCATATTCTAGCTTAGTTCAGTCTTGACTGCAAATAGTTATCGAAGGCAGTCTTCGGCAACCCATGGGGGTTTTGAACTCGAAAAATTCCGGACTATTCCTTAAATTTAATTTTAAGTACCAAAGTGATCGGTTATCTAAAGTGGTGAGGTTAGTGAAGACTAGGGCTTTTAAGAATCGCGGAGTGGATTTGGTCTACCTCCGTTCGATTTTCGCCGCCGCGGGGCTGGCATATCTAGTTTTCGGCTGGCTTTATCGTACGTATCTCCCCGGTAGTTTTCCGATGCCGATGTCTCAACGGGTTGGTGCCTCCCTCTTTTTCTTCGCGATCATTGTACTTTCGTACTTAAGCGACCACGCGAAGAAAAATCCTGAATTTTTAATGTACCTGGGTGTCTCCGGCGCGATTTCGCACCTGATCTATCTGGCATTTGTAAACGATTATCGACTGAACTACGCCCTTAGCCTAATAGTCGTCATGCTAGTGGTGAACTTCTTGATGACAGGCGACCGGAAGCTGAAGTGGTTCAACGTTGCCGTAAGCGGGGGTGTTATTTCTACCTGGGTGTTGGGTGCGGATAGAACTTTCAGTGGAACTGCTTACCTGGTTTCGTTCGTCTTTATAAGCACGATTTCTTACCTCCTCAGCAGCGCAAAACTAAGGGCGAGGGAGGAGTACGAGCAACTCTTCCGCCAGTCCCCAGTCGGCCTCCTGAGAGCGGACCCCCAAGGGAGGATCAAGGACTACAACGACGAGTTTCTCGAGATGCTCGGCGACCCCTCGGAGGAGGACCTCGAAGGTATCGATGTCTTCGAGTTGCTGGGCCTCTCCCCGGAAGACGACCTGAAGGAGGCGAGCGAGGAGAACTACGTCAGCCTGCCCTGGGAGAAGGAGTTCTGGGTAAACTGTAACGTGAAACCGGTCTCGGGGAGTTCCGCCTCCGGTGACGTGATTCTGGCCTGTAATGATGTCTCGTTCAGGAAGGAAGCTGAAGAAAGGATAGAGCACGTGACGTTCCACGACGACCTTACCGGGCTACGTAACCGAACCTTCTACAATCAGGTCGTCGACGACTTGAACAGAGAGGAGCGGTTTCCCTTCAGCATAATTTTTATAGACGTGGACAAGTTGAAGCTCGTAAACGACGCCTTTGGCCACAGCATGGGGGACGAGCTGTTGAAGAAGGTCTCCGAGGTAATTGAAGGCTCCTGCAGGGAGGAGGACCTCGTCTTCCGCTGGGGTGGAGACGAGATAGTGATATTGCTTCCCGATACCCGGGCCGAGGTAAGGAAGAAGGTCCGAGAACGGATCTGCGCTAGGATGCGGGAAGCGGAGTTCGAGCCGATAGACCTGCTGTTCTCCACAGGCGGCTCCACAGCGGAGAGGAAGATCAGGGACGAAAGCTTTGATTACCTGCTTCAGGAAGCGGAGGAGAGGATGTACGAGCGGAAGCTAGAGAGACAGAAGGAGGTCTCCCGAAAAGTACTGAGCACAATTATGGGCAGGCTGGAGGAGAGGTCCCCTTATGTCATTGATCACATGCGGAGAGTGGAAGAGATTTCGCTGGAGTTGGGGAAGGAGCTGGGGATGAAAGAGAGAGATCTAGAAGAACTCGGAAAGGCCGCGAGATACCACGATATAGGAAAAGTGGTTGAAGACCAAATTACACTGAAAAGATACCGCGGGGAACTGACCGACGAGGAGAGGGAGGAGCTAAAAAACCACTGTAACGTCGGTTATCAGATAGCCAGGGAGCTGGGCGTATTGAGTGGCGTCGCGCGGGTCATACTGCACCACCACGAGTGGTGGGATGGAAGCGGCTATCCCAGGGGTGTTGCCGGCGAGGAGATTCCTTACGCGTCGAGGGTCATTTCCGTGGCCAATTTCTACGACTTGTTGACGTCTCCTCGGAACCCTGGGGAAAGGGGAGCCTCGAAGGAAGAAGCCCTCCAGGAGATCGGAGGGGCCGTCGGCAGCCGGTTCGATCCCGAGGTGACAGAAAGTTTCTTATCCATGGTTCGGGGTCGTTGATCCTGATTTAATCCTGTAGTTTTCCAAACTCGCGGCTGTTTCGCTAATTCCGGTTAAAAACCCCTTACGTAATACCGGTGCTCGTCGAGGAACCTATCCAGCAGCTTTTTCCCCGTCTTTGGAACAGGTACTATGTCGTCGAGGTCGAGTGCACGCAGCGCCTTCTCCCTGGACCCTTCTATCGCTGCTTCCGCGGACAGCTTCTGAATAATTCCCTCCCGGTGGGTCAGGCTGGCTATCCCGTCAGGGAGTTCTCCGAAGGAGAAACCGTTAATTCCGCCGTAGGTAACCACCGCCGGCACCTCGACCACCATATCGTCCGGCAGGTTAGGAATTTTACCGTCGTTGATCAGGTTTGCTCCGGAGAGGAAGACGTTTTCCTCCGTCCTCTCGCCTTCGATAATCCGCGTAAAGCTGGCATCACCGAACGTATGGTGCTCATAGCCGGACAGCTCGGAGACGAAGCGTTCGACTTCGTACCCCCCGTCCTTAAGTCCTTCCATCCTTTCCTTCCACTTTTGCTCCTCTTCGAGGTGTCCGTCGAAATCATAACCACTGCAGTCGTTGAATTCCGGCGCGTAGCCGATGTATTCCCCGACGTGGCTGTCGTTTTCGTGGGGCCAGAGACCGTAAGTCCTGTAGAGGTGCCTTGAGAGGGGCTGCCAGTCCTCCTCTTCGGCCCTCCGTACCATCTCCGGATAGAGGTTCCGGCCGGTCTCCCTGTCGAATAGTTCGGTTATCCAGACCATGTGGTTTATTCCGGCACCCTCCAGGTGGATTCGTTCTCCCGGCAGGTCGAGAAGCTCCCCCAGATAGTGATCCCGGAAGTCCCAGTTTCCATCACAGTACCCGTAAGCCTTGAGGTCGGTGTAATGGTTTATGGCGTAGGCCAGCCTGTCTTCGGGGTTGGTGAAGATAATTGCCTTCGAGTTCGGTGCCAGCTCCTCGGCGTCCCTGCAAATATCCAGGACGAGCGGCGCAGTCCGGAGGGTATGTGATAGCCCCGCCGGCCCCCTGTTTTCGCCGAGAGTATGCTCGATCCCGAACTCCTTCAGTATCCGAAAATCCCTGCGCCAGCGGTCTATCCTATCCTCCTCAGCTGTAATTAACAGGTAATCAGTACCCGGCAGGGCCTCTTTCCGGTCCGTGTAAAGATCGACTTCAACCCCGGCCCGGAGGTGATCGTTCATTTTTTCCGTCGTCAGCCCGACTAGTTCCAGCATCTCCCTGTCGATATCCACCAGGTTTAGCTTCGACCCTTCGAGGGCCTCCGTTTCGAGGATGGAAAGGATGCTCGTCGGACCAAAGATCGCACTGCCGGCACCGACCAACGTTATCTCTAACCTTTCTGCGTTCACGTGAACCTCCTTGTTAAATAACTAAATACTGTTTGTGTCTATCGATCTATCCAGACCGGGCTTGACCACGCCGTCTGTCCGTTTTTCTCCGATACACGTAGGTAGAGGTAGTTTCGCCCCTCTTCCAGCTCTTCGACCCGGAAACTACCTTTCGCTTTCCTTTCCTCTTCCGTGTTCGCCCGATGCAGCTTGATTTTCGGGGAGTTGAAGTAAAGTACGTCCTCGTTTAGAACATCTTCCCGTTGAATACCGGTATCGGATTCGATTTTTCTCTCGGCGTATTCCTCGAGGGCTATTATCTCGCTTCTTGACCTCAATTCGGAGAGGCTTCTGCTGAAGCCGTACCCCTTGCCGCTGAAACTGAGCTCCGTTTCGGGTCCCCCATGGAGTTTGACTATCAGCGATTGCTTTAGTTCGGAATTTAGTTCGTTCCCGGACCGGTTTGTGGTGAGGTTCCAGCGTACTCGATCCTGACTCCAGTCGACTTCCTGGCCGAGCCTGGTAAAGCAGCGGTCGAGGCCTACTATACGGCCGTTTTGCACCTCGAGTTCACCCTGCCAGTTGAGTGCCCCCGCCGTAAGGCCGTAGTGTTCGGCCGGGCCCCAGCCGAGGTCGAACTTCATATTGTACCTGGAGGCCTCCTCAGGCTTCCTTTCCGTCAGGTGGTCATAGACGTCGGCCCTGGACCCGTTTACGAGGAGTTCCACTCGATCCAGCTGGTCGGGGCAGTTCACGGAGAAGTCGACGGAGGCTTCGTTCGCCCCCTTCAATACTTCGCCCATCGGCTCCCCGTTGACAAAAAAATGGAGCTCGATTCTATCGCCGGTTACACCGTATGTGCGACGGTTCTTCAACGCCTCGTAGATGGCCTCTCGTGTCAGAGAATCCGCCCAGACCGCGGCAAGTCCGTTTCCGTATCCTCCTGGAAGACCGGGACCATCGTTACTTGCTATGGCTCCGACCCGATAGCCTCTATCCAGTCCCTCCTGCCAGAGGGAACGTGTATGACCCGGTCCCATTGAGGGGTTGTTGTTCAGCTCTAACCGGGCCGGCTCAGTCACGGAGGAACCGTGGTAGCTAAAAATTTCGGCTACGGGCGAAAGTTCTTCGTCGAAGTGGTCCCAATCCTTGCCGCGCCGCCTCTTCTTGTAGCCTATGTGATGGGGGATAACCAGGGCCTTTTCCCCTTTCAGGTTTTCGTAAAGGTCCGGAAGGTCCGGTTCCGGATCCAGTTCGCCGCCGGATCCGAAGTAAATGACGTTGTTGTCGCCGTACCTCCTCCTGTTGCCATGCCACTCGTAACCCGCCATAGTGACGAATTCTCCGGGTCGGTTGTGGCGGGCGGCGGTTTCTTTTATCTTTCTCCACCAGTCTTCGTACTCCTCCCTGTGTCCGGTCGATTCCACTAGGAGTTTTTTGCCCTCCTTTGCCCTCCCGAACTCGTCGCTAAGTTCCGAGGGTTGTCCGAGGTACTCCCTGTTGCCGCTGGAATCCTGTAGGTACCAGACGAACGGATAGCACAGGAGAGGGTAAAAGTCCAGGTTCTCGCTGGCGGATTCGACTATCTCGTCCGCGTTTTCCAGGTCCTGGAGGTGTTTGTGAAAGTCCCCCCAGTAAAGTTCTTTGTCTTTCAAACTTTATCACCTTGAAGGTCCTTTTAATTGTCGACCTGGCTATCCTCGAGGGTCTTCTTCTGCTCCTCCGTCGGGGGTACGGGGCCCTCCAGGATCGGGTCGTTTGTTTTCTTCATCCAGCTCTCTAGGACGTCAGATAGGTTATCTCTCACCTCAGAGTATTCCGGATCCTCCGCAAGGTTCTCCTTTTCCAGGGGGTCCTCCATGAGATCGTATAGTTCCTCTTCCGGCCGGGTCGAGCGGTAGTAGCTTTGTCGGGTGACTTCACCGGAGGGAGAATCGTAAATATCTGCCGGCAGGTAGACCGAGGGGATGTTTACGAAGTTTCTGACGTACTTGAATCGGTTGGACCGGACTGCACGAATTGGATTATACTTGTCATGCCATGTGATCTCGTGGAATACGAAGTCCCTTTCGGAGTAGTTTTCTCCCTTCAATAAAGGCAGGAAGGACCTTCCGTCGAGGTCATCCGGGATATCGAGGTCAAGGTAATCCAGGATAAAGGGAAGAAGGTCGACGTTGCTGGTCAACTCCCCGTACCTGTGACCTCCGGAAAACTCTCCGGGTTTGTAGACGATTAAAGCGATACCTACCCCTGGATCGTAGCAGGTTCCCTTGGCTCGGGGCATCGCAATTCCGTGATCCACGGTGAAAATCAGAAGGGTTTCCTCGGCCAGGTCCAACTCTTTTAGCCCGTCAACTATCCGACCGACCGACTCGTCTACCTCGTAAATCATCCCGTAGAGCCCGGCCAAGTCCTTCCTTATCTCCTTCGTGTTGGGCAAAAAGGGTAAAGGGCTGACGTTTTCCGGGTCCTCGTTATCGTATTGGCCCAGTCCGTAAGGCCGATGGGGTTCAAAAAAACCAACTGATGCAAAAAAAGGAGATCCGTCCTCGTCGCCCCTTTGTTCTTCCAGAAGGCCGAGGAGGTCGTCCGTCGTCGGTTCAGCACGTTGCTCCCCGAGACCGCTGCCGTGGACGTGTTTGTAGCCCAGGCTTTTAGGATTCCGGGACTCGTGCTGCAGTCCGAACAGGTGGGTTTCATAGCCAGCTTCGTTCAGGTATTGAGGTAAGGTCTTTTCGGATTCGTCCAGTTCCCATCCGTAACCTTCGTGAGCCAGCCCCATAAGTCCGTTGTTATGTGGATACTTGCCGGTCATTATGCTGCCCCGGCTCGGAGAGCACTGAGGGGCGGTGGCAAAGTTGTTGTCGAAGACAACCCCCCTCTCTCCCATCTTGTCTATATCCGGGGTCTCGATATCCCTGCCGTAAGTTCCGAGGAACCTTCCGAGGTCGTGGCAGGTGATCAAGACGACGTTCGGTCTCATTTTTCCTCCTCTAGTTGAGTTTTCTGGGCCCGATCCAGTTGCTGGAATTTGACCGTAAACACGACCACCAGGAAAGGAATGATAAAGCACCATGCCAGCATCCACCAACCGTTGAACCAGAGATAGACGACCAGAGCGCCGGGGATAAGGCTCAACGCTGCCGTGCTTAATAAATTGTCCCAGCTCAGGATGATTCCCCTGCGGAGTCCCTTGACGAGGCCTTCCTCGTTTAGGGTGATTTCGGGTAAGGCGTAGGCGGTGAACACTGGAACGAGCAGGAGAGTCAAAGAAAGCAGAAAGTTGAGGAAGTATGACAACAGGTACAGGACGACCACGAGGAAAAAGTACAGGACTATGGAGAAGCTCAGTATTCCCACGAGGTTCTCTCTCGACTTTCTCAGTACTTCTCCGTATTTTATACTTTCATTCGTTTCCAGTTTCCCGACCAGGATGACGTTCACGCTGGCACTGGTCAGGAAGGCGGCAACGAAGAGATAGGCCAGGAAAAGCTGCCATCCCGGCCTCTTCGGGCTAAAAACGATCAAAAGCTGGAGAGGAACCGCCGTCACGCAGAAGCTTATAACGAGCTGGAGAAAGTGGCTTCTGAACAACGTCCAGCTTTTTTTCAGGGGTTCTAACATCTGACTTTCCGGGATGACCGTTTTAGGGTTTGCCGCGCAGTCATCAATCCACCCCTCCTAGCTGTAGGCCGAGCTCTAGGTATCTCTGCCCGAACAGCAGGATCACTAAGACGGGAATCGCCAGGAAAACGGCACCGCTTGCCATGTAACCGAAGTTAACTGTGTACTGGCCCGAGAATATAGCCCGCTCAAGCGCTGCGGTAAAGAGCATCCTCGAATTGTCCGAGACCATCGTGGTGGCGTAGACGTACTCGGACCAGGCAAACCGGAAGGCAAAGATGAACCCCGCAACTAAAGCGGGTTTGGCCAGCGGGACAAAGATCCTGTAATACCTTGCGAATACTCCAGCACCGTCGAGGATCGCCGATTCGACAATGGCTTCGTCGACGGTATTGAAGTAGTTCATAAATAGAAAGATATTGAGAGGTGTAACCAGAAGCTGGTAGAGGAAAACCATTCCCAGCCTCGTTCCGAGAATCCCCATTTCGCTGAAGAGCGAGTAGATCGGTATGATGTTCAGGTTAGGAGGCAACAAGAAGGCCATCAAGACCCCGAAAAACAGCAGTTTCTTGCCCCTGAATTTCAAACTCGCGAAAGCGTAACCGGCCATAGTCGTAATCAACACCGAGATCCCGGCTGCCACAAGGCTTATCAGCAGGGAGTTTAGCATTCCAGTGACGATCAGCTTCTCATCGAGCAGGCTGGAATAGTGGTATAGCGAGGGATTGAGCGGAACGAGGTCCGGAGGGAAGCTTATTTCCTTTTGAAAGGAGAGGTCCAGGATCCAGTAGAGCGGGAGTAGCGTAAAAGCAGCCCAAAAAGTCAGGATCGATATACGAGTTGTTTTTTCGGACATAATTCACCTACTCGACGATATCCGCATCATAGAAGCGCATGTAGAAGTAGATTAGAACCAACGTCATCAAGACGGACAGTATCGTTATCCCGGCCCCGAAAGAGAACCTGCCTTCGTTGAATGCAGCGAGGTAGCCGTGCAGGGGGAAGACCCTGGTGGCATTTATCGGTCCTCCGCCGGTCATGTTAAGAATGAGCCCGTACGCGTTGATCGTCCATACGGTTATCAGTATTGTGTTCATCAGGATAAAAGGTTTAAGTATCGGCAGGGCAATCTTGGTATAAAAGGTCCACTGGCTTGCGCCGTCGATTTTGGAGGCTTCCACCAGCTGGGGAGAAATGGACGTCATCGCGGAGTTCATAAGCAGGATGGTAAACGGTGTTCCCCTCCAGATGTTGGCGATCACGATCGCCAGCATCGCGGTAGCAGGACGACCGATGAAGCTGATCGGCTCAAATCCCATGCTGGAAATAACCATATTGACGATACCGGTATCCCTGCCGAGGACCAGCCTCCAACCAAACGAAGCTACGAGTACCGAAGTCAGCCACGGTACTATAAATATCGGTCGGAAAAAGTTTTCCACTTTACGTTTGGCACGGAAGAGCAAGTATGCTATACCCGTGCCAATTAATAACTGTGAGACTATTCCCGTCGTGGCAAATATGGCGGTGTTTCTCAGCGTGACGAACGTGACGGGATCGATAAAAATGTCCCGGAAGTTCTCCAGGCCTACGAACGGCCAGGAGCGGCGGATATTCATGATAGTTACGTCGTGCAGGGCTATGTTGATGTTCCAGCCCCAGGCGAAGAACTGAAAGAAGAAGAGAACTCCTAGGGCGGGAATCAAAAAGAGGTACGGTACGTAAGACCTGTAGTTATCCATTTTTTCTCCCTGAACTTTGACATCGAGATACGGGGGAGGATTCCCCGTATCTCGATGAGTGCTAAAAGAGGTTTACGATCTTTGTCTACTTTTCAAGGATTTTCTCTACCTCACTGGCGGCTTCATCCAGAGCCCTTTCCGCAGGCACGTCGTTTACGACGACCTCCTGCGTGGCGTCCCAGAAGGCCTTCTCGACTTGAGAGTACTCTTCCAGTGAAGGTCTGTGGACTCCACCGGCGACACCTCGCCTGAACTGCTCGTACCAGGGTTCCGGGATGTCTTCAGTTACCATTTCCTTGTATTCAGGTGATTCGAACATCCATTCGCTGGTCGGGAGGTTACCCTCCTGGACGAGCATGTGGGCGTAAGACTTCCTGTTGTTCAGCATCGTCATAACTACTTCGTGTGCCACTTCGGGATTTGGGGCTGCCCTCGGAATCATCCACATCCAGCCCCCTGCGAGTGCGCTTAGCTCTTTTCCTTCGAACTGGGTAGTCGGGATGACCCCAATCATGTCCGTCAGCTCCTCGTGGCTCTTATCCGGATACTCGGAAGTGATGGCACTGACCGCCCAGCTACCTTCGTAAGTCATTGCGTACTTCCTGTCCATGAAGTTGGCGAGCTGCCACTGCCAGTCCCTTTGTAAGGTGGCCCCGTTATCGACCAGGTTCTTGACGTAGTTCAGGGTCTTAACACCTGCCTCGTTGTTGAAGCCAGGCACCCATTCGCCATCTTCGTTTTTATCCAGAATCGAGCCGCCGAGCTGGTAGAGCCAGCCCCAAGATTGGTCTACGACCCAACCGCCGTCGAAGGGATACTCCAGACTTCCGCTCATTTCAAATTCTTCTTTCGCGGTCTCCGTTATGTCGGGTAGGGCTTCGAGCAGGCCTTCTGCCGTGCTTATGTCCTCCATGGTGTAGCCGGCTTCGTGAAGGACGTCCTTCCAGACCCATATTGCACGGCTGCCCGTCCGATCGAGAATTCCGTAGAAGTCTCCGTCGTACGTGGAACCCTTGACGAAGTTATCGTAAAGACCTTTATCCTCGGCCCATTCTTCGTATTCGTCGGAGAACTGGGGGGTGAAGTATCCGGTAGAGGCAATCTGCGCAACCTGCATTTCATCGACCCTTACCAGATCGTATTTCTTGTTCGAGGAAACTGCCAGATATAGCTGTTTGGTATAGTTGCTTTTTGGTACGATATCTACATCCAGCTCGATATCTACGTTGGGATTGTTCTTTTCGTAAACACGGACTGGAGAGTTCTCATACCACTCCGGCATTTCTTCTTCTGTCGTTCCGTCACCGGCAGGACCAAGATAGCCATAGTGGTCCGGACCCGGGTGAGGAGTGGTCATTACCTTCAGGGTAATTGTTTCCTTTTCGTCGCTGTCTTGACCGGCGGCTACGAGGCTCAAACTCAGGATCAAACTTAGTGAAATCAACAATATTCCGATCTTTTTCACGTTCATGTTGATCACTCCTTAAAATTCTTTTTTTAAACGGTTAATTTGCTGGCTGAGACCTTGCTAACAAGTGTTGTTCTTTAATCACCTCCCGTAACCTCCGATTAAGCCACTACCGTCCTAACCGGTTCCCACCGGTTTTCTCCATAGCAAATCCGAAATGTTCTCTCTGCAGACTGCCAGACCGCCGTAAAGTGGCGCTTTATCTTCCAGTCTAGAGCCGTCTATCCTCGGGGTATGCTGGGTATTTTTCTCGACCTTCTTTTTGATCTCGTCGATGTATCTACAGCCCGTTTTGGAGACGCCCCCTCCCAGAACAACCAGTTCGGGATCGATGATCGCCGTAATATTGGAGACGAGCATGGAGACTACGTTTATCCAGTCCTCGGTAATTTTCCGGGCCACGGGGCTGTCGACTTTGCCGTCCAGTATGATCCTGGGATCCAGTTTGACACCTTCTTCCAGCAGGGGGTCTTCCCCGACTTCTCTTAACTTTTCATTCGTCCTCCGGACGAGGTCCGGGCCGGATATTCTGCTTTCCAGCCACCCTTTTCGATTCCCGTCAACATTACTCATGTGGCTGATTTCGGAGACGAACCACCCTACCTCGCCTGCATGGTTCCTCGCTCCTTTGAAGAGCTCGTCGTCAATTATTATTCCAGCCCCCACACCTGTCCCTATCGCGATGAAGACCAGGCTGGAATGGTCCGATTTTCTCTCGCGGAACTCCCCCAGGGCCGAGGCGTTGACGTCGTTTTCCAGGAAGATCGGCATATCCAGCTCTTTCCCCAGCTCTTCCCGTAGTTTTACTTCTTCCAGTCCGTCTATGTTGGGGGCGTAATTTACCGTACCGTCTTCATTGACGACGCCGGGTACGGCTATCGTCATTCCTTCAACTTCCTCGTAACCCACGCCGGCCCATTCCCGGGAGTCCCCCACTAACTCTATGACTTCTCTATGAAGAATTTTCCAGTTATCCGGAGTAGATACCGTCTTGGCTCCTTTTAGCTCTCCCCCCAGGTTTCCCAGGCCGTACGTCACGGAGGTTCCGCCGATGTCTATACTAATGAAGTACTTTCCGTCCGGATTAACCGATAGGAGGCGAGGCTTTCGACCGACCTTGGAATACCTTTTGTGTTTGTTTTCCGTGATTAATTCCTCTTCGAGAAGTCGGTCGACGGAGGAGGAGACCGCCGTCTTGCTTAGCCCGCTCAACCTTGAGATGTCGGTTCGAGAAACCTCGCCCTTCCGCTGGATCAAACGGAATATCATCTCGAGGTTTTCCTTGCCTATAGAGCTTGGGTTTAGCCCTTCTGAAGAGTTTATCATCATATTCCCCGTTGATCCGCGATTGATAAAAGTTAATAAAGTTTATTAACTATTACAAAACTAGAATATCAAAGTCCAAGGGCTATGTCAAGTGGACGGCTCTTAGCTTTTTGATAGACCCTGAATCCGGAAAAATTGATCAATAACCAATTGTTTCAGCGGAAACAGTGCGTTGTAGGGCGATCTAGGCACGGGATAAAATTAAGGAAGGAGGTACCTGGTAGAGAACATTTTTCTGGTGTCCATTTGGAGGAAGTCGTATTCAACTGAGCTGGAGTTCGTTCAACTTTTTGACGAACCTGGTGACCGTTTTCCTCGGTAAGAAGCGGGTCAACTGGGGCGCGAGCGAGATCATCGTTCCGGGGACTACCACACGTTTACCTTTCTTGAGACCCTTATAACCCTCTCTTGCTACCGGTTCAGGTTTTAGTTTGTACGATAACATCGAGTTCTCGTTCCCCTCGGGCTTCTCCCCTTTGACCTGAAAATCCGTGTCCACTGGCCCCGGCGAGAGGACTGTGACCGTTATTCCCTCCTCGGCCACTTCCTCGGCCAGCCCCTCCGAGAAGTTCTGTATGAAGGCCTTGGAGGCGTAATAAAGCGCCATAAAAGGACCCGGTTGAAAGGCGGCAAGCGAGGAAACGTTGAGTATTTTACCCCCGCCCCTCTTTTTCATTTTCGGCAGGAATAGCTTCGTCAGGTGAATTACCGCGTCCATGTTTAGGTGCATCATTTCCCTGTCGGTTTCCCAGTCCGTGACGGAAAATTCTCCCATCTGACCCCGACCGGCGTTGTTGACCAACAGATCTATTCTGTAGTTGCTTTTGTTTATCCTTTCAAATATCCGATCCGGCGTATCCGGTTCGCTCAGATCCCCCGGAATTGCTAGCCCCTTCACCCCGTAGTCACTTTCCAGTTCCCCCTTTGCCCGCTCGAGTTCGTCCTCGCTTCTGCTTACAAGAACAGGGTTGTAACCATCATCGGACGCGAGCTTTGCCAGTTCGTACCCTATGCCTTTGGAGCCGCCGGTAATTAATGCCCCTTTCAACTGTTTTTCTTTCACGTTATCACCTGCCGGAATTAATTATACGTTCTGAACTCTTAAAAGAAATGGATGGACCTCCTCCTCGCGG
>JBKGZT010000067.1:0-5168 GCA_046543235.1 Candidatus Acetothermia bacterium
CCCTACCCTTCAACCATTATCGTCTCCGAACGCTTTTTCCCCACCGAGACGATCGTTATTGGTACCCCGAGTTCCTCTTCCAGAAAGTCGATGTATCCGCGAGCCTGGGAGGGTAAGTCGTCCAGGCTACTCGCGTGACTGACGTCCTTATCCCATCCCTCAAAGGTAAGGTAACCCGGTTCACACTCGGCCAGGGCTTCCGCCGAGGCGGGAAATTCGGTCACCTTGCTTCCGTCCCTGCGGTAGACGTCGGCCACCTTTATCTCGTCAAAGCCGGACAGGACGTCCAGCTTGGTCAGCGCCAGCTCCGTAAAGTCGTTCAGTTCGACGGCGTACTTCAACCCGACCAGATCCAGGGCGCCACACCTCCGGGGCCGACCAGTGGTTGCACCGTACTCGTTACCTTTTTCTCGCAGGGCTTCCCCGAACTCTCCTTCGTCTTCCGTCGGCATCGGCCCTTTACCGACGCGAGTCGTATAAGCCTTGACGACGCCGATTCTGCGGTCGACCTTCGTCGGGGAAACGCCCGCTCCCGTTCCGATACCTCCGACGGTCGGGTTGGAAGAGGTCACAAACGGGTAAGTGCCGAAGTCGATATCGAGCAAAGTACCCTGGGCGCCCTCAAATATGACCTTTTCGTCCTCGTCGACTGCCTCGTTTATCGTCGGCGGCGTGCTGATCACGTTGCCCTCGGGGACGAGCTCCCGCAACCTATCCGCGACGTCCAGGAACTTGTCCTCCTCGATACGATCCAGCTTGGAGGGATCGTTCCAGATCTCCTTGAGCCTTTCCAGCCTGTTTCGGAAACGGTCCTCGAAGTCAGACCTGAAAAGGTCGCTTATCCTGAATCCGCTGCGTGCGGCTTTGTCTTCGTAGGTTGGACCTATTCCCCGACCCGTCGTTCCGACTTCCTCCTTGGCCTTCTCCAGCACCTCTACGACCGGATGAAAAGGAGTAATGACGTGTGCCCGCGCTCCGAGGAATATATCCGGCTGGATTCCTCGCTTCTCCTGAAGCTGGTCGAGCTCTTCGACTAGACCCTCAGGATTGATTACCATTCCCGGTCCGAGCAGGACCTTACAGCCTTCGTGCAGGCTGGCGGATGGTAGGTGGTGAAACTTGAACTCACCTTCGTCATCGACTACGGTGTGTCCGGCGTTTGGTCCCCCGTTAAACCGTACGACCCAGTCCGCGTCCTCGCTCAACATGTCGGCTATCTTTCCTTTCCCTTCGTCTCCCCATTGAGAACCGATAATCGTAAGTGTATTCATTGCTCCTCCTTCGCTGAATTAGGTTAAGTATTATGGGCGTTTTTCAGGTCGACTTTTCAACCGAAATACAGCTTTCCAGGCGAGATATAATCTCTTTGAGCAGTTCCCGCCTGTCGATTTTTCTACCGGCTACCTTCCTCATCGTGGTTGTTTCCCCTTTGAGCTCCTCCGGCAGCGCGGAAAGTTCGTTGTTTACGTTTATCCCGGTACCGACGATGTATCGCCCGTCGTCCTCCTCTATCAGCACTCCGGCGATCTTTTTTTCGTCCACGACGAGGTCGTTCGGACGGGAGATCTTCGTGTCTACGTCGCGATCGGCCAGTAGGTCCCGAAGCAGGTCCATTATTTCGACGTAAAGGTCCTGGGGTGGTACCAGGTTAGCACCGGGAACGACGAACGAAAACCACAATCCGCCTTCCGGCGAATACCACCTGTTAGTTCCCCGACCGCGGCCCCGCGTCTGCCTATCAGCCAGGACTATCGTGCCGGGCTCGTATTCCCCCTCCCTGAGGAAACTGCTCGTCGATTCCAGCTGCTCCCGGTGGATGAGCTCCAGCCAAAAGTCCGAGTCCTCTACGTAGCGTTCCAGCGGGTCCCGGTCAGCCAACTTTCAACCAACCCGTTTCAGGGCTATTTGGGCTTTCTTTCCGTTCAGGCTCTCCTCGGATGTGATATCCGCCTCACCGGGCAGTTCACTGGTACTGAGCTCCCGGGTCAACGTCTCCGATTTCAGGTAATTTGTATGGCTTTCGATGGCGTGGTTTATATCTTCGTCCGCCTGGCAGTAAAGTTCGATCCTATCCGTGACTTCGAACCCTGCCTCTTTTCTTAGCTGCTGGATCCTCCGGATCAACTCCCGGACGTAGCCCTCTTCCCGGAGTTCATCGGTCATCTCTACGTTCAGAAGTAATACGTAATCGGAGCTTTCTACCCGGACGTAGTCTTCCTTCGGCTCCTGGCTGATCTCCACCTCTTTGTCCGTCACTTTGTAGGTCTCGCCGTCTATTTCCAGGCTAAAATTATCCTGTTCCTCCAGCGCGGCAGCAATCAGTTCGGAGTCCTCCTCTTCGATCCTGTCACCGATTTTTTGGGCGTCGGATCCGAACTTTGGTCCAAGGGAGCTGAAGTCCGGCTTTACTACCGGAGAGTAATAGCTTTCCAGGTCGTCCTCGAAGGATACTTCCTTCAGGTTGAGCTCTTCTTTTAGTAACTCCAGGGATTCGCCGGAGAGGGGATCCTGGCCGGTCCTTGGCTTGACTATTAACTCGCTCAAGGGCTGGCGGACCTTGATCTCTGCCCTGTTCCTTGCCTTCCTCCCCAGGGCGGTTAGGCTTCGGACTTCCTTCATGTGATCTTCGAGTTCTTGGTCTCTTGCCCCTTCGTCTACCTCGGGCCAGTCAGTCAGATGGACGCTTTCTTCTCCGTCCGTCTTGAGGTTGAGGTAAAGCTCCTCGGCCAGGAACGGCGTAAAAGGAGCGAATAGCTTGCTCAGCGTCAGCAGGGAGCGGTACAGAGTATAGTGGGCGGCCAGCTTGTCCTCGGTAGGCTCGTCGCTCCAGAACCTGTCTCGCGAGCAGCGGACGTACCAGTTGCTCAAATCGTCGACGAAGTTCTCGATCGCCGAGGTGGCCGCGGGTACGTCGTAATCGTCCAGAGACTCCGTCACGAGCTCGATAGTTCGGTTCATTTTCGAAACAACCCAGCGGTCGAGCAGGGAAAGCTCCAGATCATCTTCATTGACCTCGCTCGGGTCGAAGTCGTCGATTTCGGCGTAAAGAGAGAAGAAATTATAGGTGTTGCGGAGCGTGTCCAAAAACTTGTAGAGCACCTCACCCGGGCCATCCTCCTCCAGACGCCTGGTCTTCCAGGGGGCAGTGGAGGAGAAGAGGTACCAGCGGATGGCGTCGGCGCCGTATTTCTCTATCGTCTCCCAGGGGTCGATCACGTTCCCTTTGCTCTTGCTCATCGCGTTTCCCTCGGCATCGAGCCCGTAGCCGGTTACCAGAACGTTCTCGAAGGAAGTCTGGTCGTGGAGCAAGGTACTTGTAACCAGAAGCGTGTAGAACCAGCCCCGGGTTTGATCCTGCCCCTCGCAGATGAAGTCGGCGGGGAACTGCTCCTTGAATTTCTCCTTGTTTTCGAACGGGTAGTGTTGCTGGGCGGTGTGCATCGAGCCGGAGTCGAACCAGGTGTCGAGGACGTGCTCGACCCGCTCCATATCTCCGTCGCAGTTCGGGCAGGTAAGCTTTACCTCGTCGATGTAGGGGCGATGGAGCTCGACTTCTTCGGCCAGCTCCTCGTCCTTCGCGTGCTCGACAAGTTCCTTTCTGCTACCGATGGAAAGCTGATGGCCGCAGTCCTCGCAGGTCCAGATGTTGAGAGGCGTCCCCCAGTACCTGTCACGGCTTAGCGCCCAGTCCTTGAGGTTGTCCAGGAAGTCCCCGAACCGACCGTCCTTCATGTGGTCCGGGTTCCAGTTTATCTTCTGGTTTTCGGAAATTATCTCTTCTTTCCTGGCGGTCGTCTCTATGTACCAGGAATCGAGGGCAAAATACAGTAGCGGTGTATCGCAGCGCCAGCAGAACGGGTACTCGTGTTCGTAAGTACCGTGCCTGAACAGGACACCGGACTCGTCCAGGTCCTGTACTATTTTCTCGTCGGCATCCTTGACGAATTCTCCCTCGGCCAGCGGGAACTCCGAAGTAAATTCCCCGTTAAGATCCAGCGGCTGAACGAAGGGTATGCCTTCCTTCTCGCCGAGCTCGGCGTCCTCTTCACCAAAGGAAGGTGCTACGTGGACAATTCCGGTACCCTCGTCCAGGGTGACGAAATCGGCGTCGTGGACCCGGTAGGCGTCTTCGTCCTCGCTCAACCTATAGGGGGGCTCGTATTTCTCCCCGATCAGCTCCTCGCCGTCGAACTCGTCTATCAGCTCGTAGTCCGGGCCGAGCACTTCGTCGAGCAGGGCCTTTGCCATAATCAGCCGTTCCCCGTCCACCTCGACTTCCGCGTACCAGAGCTCGTCGCTTACGGCAAGTGCCGTGTTGGAAGGTATCGTCCACGGGGTAGTCGTCCAGGCGAGCAACTTTCTATCTTCATCGTCTTCTAGCGGAAACTTGACGAAAATCGAGGGGTCCTCCGTTAATTCGTAACCCTGTGCGACCTCGTGGGAGGAAAGACCTGTACCGCAGCGCGGACAGTACGGCAGAACCTTGTGCCCCTTGTAAAGCAGGTCCTGTTCCCAGATGTTCTTCAGCTCCCACCAGAGAGTCTCGATGTAGTCGTCCTCGTAAGTTATATAGGGGTCATCCAGGTCGATCCAGAATCCCATGCGCTCGATCATCTTCTCCCATTCCGACTTGTACTCCCAGACGCTCTCCTTGCATTTCTCGACGAAGTTCTCTATTCCGTATTCCTCGATCTGTTCCTTGTTTTCCAACCCGAGTTCCTTCTCGACCTCCAGCTCAACGGGCAACCCGTGGGTATCCCAGCCACCCTTGCGTTCTACATAATAGCCCTGCATCGTCTTGTACCTGGGGAACAGGTCCTTGTAGACACGAGCCATCAGGTGGCCGAAATGTGGCCTTCCGTTCGCCGTCGGCGGACCCTCGTAGAAGACCCACTCATCGTTTTCCTCGTTCTGCTCTATGCTCCGTTGAAAGATCTCCTCGTTTTCCCAGAAATCCATTACCTCTTCTTCGCGCTCAAGGGGATCTTCCGTCAAATCACCGTATCTCGGCATAACTACCTCCGTTGGAATCGATAAAATCCGAAAAATAATATAGGATTCGAAAACCCAAATCAATCCAGCGGGGGAATCCACGATCTGAGGGCTTAATTGACTCGAGAAAAAGGACTTAGCACCGTCGGCTTCGTTCTCACATCTCTGTCGCGAAA
>JBKGZT010000019.1:0-22743 GCA_046543235.1 Candidatus Acetothermia bacterium
CATTCCCTTTCCAGCCTTATTTCGGTGAATTCGCCCTTGCTTGCTTGTAGTGCATTTTTGAGTTTGCTGAACAAGTTGTCCTCCTTCTTAAACATGGTTAGAATACTGGAACTTTTCTAACTATAATCAACGTCGGGTTTTCGGACAACTAAACCGGAACGCGGTTTTAGCTTATATCACCGCACCGAATGGAATTTATCTCCTAATAGTGAGGAGGATCTTCAGTTGAGCCAGTTTATCGATTCTTTTTTTACGGTGGGGCGGGCACTCGTCAAAATCTTTTTTCTAGGGGCCGCCGGTTTCTTTCTATCCCGGATGAATTTGATATCCGAAGAAGGCTTCGACGACCTGAGCAAGGTAGTTATCTATTTCACCCTGCCTGCACTGATATTTTCCAACTTCCTGGGGAGCTCCAAGCTCGGGGAGATTCCGAACTGGTGGATCTATCCTCTGGGAATGGCGGGAGTTATCCTCCTGAGCCTCCTCCTGGGCCTGGTTATTTCGAACTTCCTGGAGTGGCCTGAAAGACGGCAATTTAGTGCTTTGCTCGGGTTTCCCAATACGGGATATTTACCCCTTGCACTGGTGGCTGCCCTGATAGCCGAGGCACATCAACCCAAGGCTTTTCAGCTGGTTTTCCTGATGACCCTGGGAATGACTCCCAACATGTGGTCGATAGGGGTGGCTTTGCTGTCCGGTAAGTTCGTTAGTCCGGTGAAGTTCCTGAGGAATGTCTTTACATCCCCACCCTTCTTTACCATTCTGGCATCCATTGGCCTGGTTATCGCCGGTTGGGAGGGTTATGTGCCGGAACTGGCCATCGAGACGGCTTCCTACGCCGGTGACGTGACGGTACCTTTGATCATGATAGTGCTTGGTGGCATGCTCGCGAGGGTCGATAGTACCGACAAGAAGTACCCAAAAGCGGTTGGAATCCTGGTTTTGTTGAAGCTGGTGGTTTACCCGGCCCTCGGTTTGACGGCGATCTACCTCTTCCGTCCACCGAAGATACTGGCGTTCGTTATATTGATCGAAGCGGCGACCCCTCCAGCTACCAACTTGGCGGTAGTTGGAAGCCATTACGGGGACGAAACCGGTCTACTAAAACAGGGCCTGGTTTACAGTTACCTGACAGCTGCGGTGACGATTCCCTCCTTTATTTCCCTGTTTATGTTCATCTATTGAGAGGGGCAAATTCGGCCCATTGGGGCCTTTGAATCGGAGGTGAAGTTCATGGCTGTTCTTGCCGTAGCCCTGTTTTTACCGATCTCCCTTGCTGGCCTCGCCCTGCTGCCAATCGGGGTACCGGGTACCTTTGTGGTTGTAGGTGCTTCAGCTCTGGCTGGCCTTTTGTCCGGCGGGGAGCTCGTGGGTTTTGAACTTTTCCTGGTCTTTCTCGGCCTGGCGGTACTTGGCGAGATCCTGGACTGGACCTTCAGTCTGGTCGTAGGAAAGAAATACGGGGCCAGCACCCCCGGGCTCGTGGCTTCCTTCATCGGGGCGATCGCCGGCGCGATTGCAGGCCTTCCGCTTCCGCTGATAGGGAACTTGATCGGGGCTTTCCTGGGAGCATTTGCCGGAGCCTTCATAGTGGAGCTGTTTTTGCGGAAGGACGCCGGCCAGGCAATGAAGAGCGGGCTCGGCGTGATGTTCGGCAAGGTATTTGGTTCAGTTTTCAAGGTCGGAATCGGAACGTTCATGATAGTCAAGGTCTTGATAAATTTCTTTAGTTGAAAGCAAGGAGGTAAGGAGGAGTTTCATGAGTAAGCTCGATTTGGACGACTACGAAGTATTTTTCCTCGACATGGATGGGGTAATCGTGATGTCAGGGCGACCGATCCCCGGGGCGGTGGAAAGCGTAAACAGGTTGGAGTCCTACGGAGAAGTTTACGTTCTTTCCAACAACTCAACGAGAACCAGGGAAAGGTTTGCTGAAAACCTGTTTGACCTGGGAGCCGATCTGCCCCCGGAAAGGGTCGTGAACAGTGCCTTTGTCCTCGCTGAATACCTTCTGGAAAAGCGAGGACCCTCATCGGTATTCACCGTAGGCGAAGAGGGCCTGGATCAGGAGCTGGAAGAGGTCGGTCACGACGTCGTGGTGCCCGAGGAATCGGAGGTACTGGCTGTTGGAATGGACAGGGAACTTACCTACGACGAACTTGACAGAGCCCTTACCGGGTTGGCGAAGGGTGCTACTTTTTTTGCTACCAATTCTGACGGTACCTTTCCAACCCCTGACGGCGAGTCTCCCGGTGCCGGCGCCTGCGTCGGCGCGATCAAAGGAATGGGCTTTGAACCGAAAAGGATCGTCGGAAAACCATCCCGTATAGCCGCAGAAATAGCCCTGGAAGCGGCGGGAAAACCCGAACCCGGCGACTGTCTCGTCATCGGCGACAGGCTCGAGACGGATATACGGCTCGCCGAAAGAGCGAACATGGATTCCGTACTTATATTAAGTGGCGTGGAGACAACGGACAGTTTGAGGGAGAGCGAACTAAAACCCACGTACGTTCTTGAGGAGCTATCCGACCTCTTCAGTTAACGGGCCGTGATGATGCAGCTTCTTTAGCCGGCAATCGGCCTTTGTCAGTATGGGTGAATGATCTGAGCTAAAAAATGTAGTCCCCGGCCATAAATCGATCGACGGCCGGGGGCTTGTAAGGCTGATTATTTTATGGAACAAGTACTCCATCCACACTCGACGCATTTATTGCAGCCACCTTCGTGGATGACCTTACCGCCGCAGTCGGGACATTTTTCGAGCGGCTCGACCTGGTCGAGGGGGCGAGGTCCTTCGTCCTCAAGCAGATCCTTGTTTTTTCCTCTTTCTCCCTCAAGGGATTTGTAGAAGTTCTGTGGCTCCAGGAACTTGTCCCCGTTCGATTCCCCGGCGAACTCCCTCTCTAGGAAAGTTTTTACGTAATCACTCGGCTCCAGGTTTCTCTCGCCGGTTCTTTCGCCGTCCATGTTGACCACCTGGCGTGATTTTGATCCGTCCCTGTAGACGGTGACGCCCTTTAGGCCCAATCGATGTGCCAGCAGGAAAGAGTTGAGTATGTCATCGGGCGTTACGCTGTTTGGCATGTTGATGGTCTTGGAGATCGAAGCCGTTATCCAGTCCTGCCAGGAAGCCTGAGCCATCAAGTGGTCGGTATAATGAACGTCGAGGGCCGTCACGAAGACTTCCTTCAACCTTTCCGGTATTCCCTCCAGTCCGGAGAGACTCCCGTAGTTGTTGTTAATTTTTTCGAGTAGCTCCTCGCTGTAGATTCCTTCTTCCTTCAGTTTCTCTTCGAATACCTCGTTGGCGTAGTAAAAACTGCCGGCCGTTACGTTCTTCTCGTAGGCAAGCGAAAACTCGGGCTCGATCCCGTGGGAAGTGTCGGCGATCATCGATATGCTTCCGGTCGGGGCAATTGTCGTCGTCATTCCGTTGCGGATTCCGTTTTGTTTTATCCTGTCAATCAGACCTTCCCAGTCCCGGCCGTGGTCCTCATGTTCGTAGTAACCGGCCACCGGTATTTTCCCCTCCGGATAACCGGATTCTTCGTAAAGTGGAAAGACGCCCCTCTCCCTGGCCAGTTCTACCGATTCGTCAAGGGAAAAGTACGTAAGGGACTCGGCGAGTTTTTCCATGGTTTTAAAGCCTTCTTTCGAGTTATATTTTATCTCTCGCTCGTACATGAGGTCCGATAGACCCATAACTCCCAGACCGATTTTTCTTGTTTCCTTTGTCGATTCTTCGATCTTTTCAAGCGGGAAACTATTCATGTCCAGTATGTTGTCCAGGAAGCGGGTGGCATTCCGAATTGTCTCTCGGTATTCGGACCAATCGAAGCCGTCTTCTCCGATTAAGCCATGGAGGTTTATCGAACCCAGGTTACATGATTCGTAGTCGTAAAGTGGCTGTTCACCGCAGGGGTTTGTTCCGCTAATACGTCCTTTGGCTGGTTCCAGCACGTTGTACTCGTTGATCCTGTCGAAGAAAATCATCCCCGGGTCGGCGGATTCCCAGGCGGAGTGTGAGATAAGTTCTAGGATTGCTTTCGGCTTTTCCCGGGATACCGCTTCACCGGTTCGAGGGTTTATCAGCTCATAGTGGGATCTATCCTCGTCCACCAGGGCATCCCAGAAGTCGTTTTGTGTCCCCACGGAGATGTTGAAGTTCTCGAGCTTTCCTTCCGTCTGCTTTACGTTGATGAAGTCCTTTACGTCGGGATGATCTATGTTGATGATTCCCATGTTGGCGCCCCGCCTCTTTCCTCCCTGTTTGACGACGTCCGTCACCGTGTCTATTATCCTCATGAAGGATATCGGGCCGGAAGCGACGCCGGAGGTGGAAGCGACGAGGTCGCCTTCCGGACGGAGGTCGGAGTAGTTGATGCCGACCCCTCCGCCGCTCTGGAAGATCAGCGCGGCGTCCTTGGAGGCGTCCATTATTCTACCCATATCGTCCTCCATCGGGAGGACGAAGCAGGCGCTCAGCTGTCCCAGCCTGGTCCCTGAATTCATCAGCGTGGGGCTGTTGGGGAGGAATTTTTGCTGAGTCATCATGTCGAAGTAGGTTTCCCATCTATCCTGGTATTTGTCGAAGTAGCCCTCGTCAAGGAGGTCGAGAAAATCCGGGAAAGGAACCTTCATCTGGCCGTTCCTGGCAAGTTCTTCGTATAGCTCTGCCATCGCCTTGAAGGTCCACTCGTTTATCGGGTGATCGGCGAAACCGTAGCGGTTTTCGTAGTCGCGAAAGGAGTCGATATAGCTCTCAGTACCTGGTGCCGTGTCTTGACCGCCATCCCTATGGAAGATCCTTTCGTCCCGTAACAGGTCGGGTATAGTTACATTTGTCGCTACTCTTTCGAATAGCTCTTTGGGGGTCTCTACTATTTCTCCTTCGTTGTCTCGCAGGAGATAGCGAGAAGCCAGTACCCTCAAGGCTTTCACGCTAAATTTCTTACCGACGCTGCCGATTTTCGTCTCGTTGAGTAGCTGTTCCTTTTCCCTTCTCTTCTGCCTGTGCTCCTGTCGATATAAAATGTATTTTTTTGCGGTAGTATAATGACCTTCTTCGATCAGGACTTTTTCTACCGTATCCTGAATATCTTCCACTTCGGGGTACTCTTCTTCCCCCAGTCCTTCATCCCCGTATATCCCCTGGAGGTCTTCCGTAACTTTCTCAGCTAGCTGGCCCGCCCGGTTTATGGCATCCGAGTCCGCTGTCTGTGCGGCCTCCTGGGCAGCCTTTAGAATTGCATCTCTGATTTTGGATTGATCGAAATCTACAATAGAGCCATCTCTTTTTTTGACTTTTTTTATTTCCACTTTTTGCCACCTCGGTATGAATAAAGTTTATTCATAAAATTTCTTGAGACAAGCGAAGGAAAATTTCGATGATATCGATACTATCCCGTATGATACGGCTTTAAGAGGTAATTTTAAGTCGTAGTTACCTTCTATCGGGAAGCGAAGAGTTATCTGTCATTACGCCCGTTGCCTTCGGACCTCGGCTGGTTTAAACTATTCTAAGTTATAACTCATGACTGAATACTATATCGAAACGGACGGCAAAGTTTATTTGGTGGAAGAAGCTGGGCAACTTAGGTTTCCCAGGTCCCGGGAGGAGTTTCCCTTCAAGATTCAACCTAAAGGTAAAATGGTCGTCGGTTCCCGGGAGGTAGTCTTTTCCGAACCGGAACTATCGAACCACCCGAGCAAGTGGCATAACAAGGAAGACGTTCCATTGTTGGACGACATTGACCCGGTGGTTCGAAAGGCCGTAGACCTGTCGCTTCCCCGAATAGTGGTGGAGGCCGTGATAAGGGACGGGAAAAGTAACAGGGTCCTTCTTGTCAAGGCGTCCCGGGGCTATAACAAGGACTGCTGGACTTTACCGGGGGGTTTCTTAGTTTACGGTGAACCGCCAGAAGAGGCCGTCAGGAGAGAAGTAAAGGAAGAAATCGGGGTGGAACCGGACCTGAGTGGCCTGGTAAACGTCTTCAGCGGGATAGGTGCCAGTAACAGCCACCAGTGGGTAATTTTCTACTACCTGGCCGAAGTTGCGGGAAATGAAGAACAATTGAAGCCAAGCCACGAGGTAAAGGAAATGAAATGGTTTCCGAAAGAGGAAGTCGTGGACCTGCTTCACAGTCCGGTAATGGCCAGAGGTTACGAGGAAGTTCTATCCAAGATTGACCGAGAAGACCAAGGAACCGATTGAAGTATCGTTATCTTGTGGATCTAGCAACAACGGAGTTCGAGTCCGTATGTTTAGCAGGCATAGTATCTAAAACGACTTCGATTCCTGGACTCGATAGTCTATCTGTATGAACAACTACAACTACTCTTATCTCGAGTAAAGGCTGTTTTTTAACACCTTAAAGTCATCCATCGAGGATTGAAGGGTTGAGATACGCTCTGACAGTGTAGAGTTTAACTCCGAGAACTCGCTGTTGAAGTAACCTCGCATCTGCTCCAGTGTCCACTTCCTGCTTACCTTTTCTTCGTCGAGTTCGTCCAGGTCGTTTTTGAGGTCGTTTACTCTTTTGTCTAGCCGGGAATTAAGGTCGTCGACTCGTTCATTCAAACTTTCTCGGAGCTCTTTTAACGTTTTTACCTTGGAATCCAGCCGTTCCGTTAGGGCGTTAAGATCCTTCTTCATTTCCGCCCGTTTCTCGTTAAGCGTCGAAAGCTTCGACGAGAGTTCTGTCTGTTCGGATTCCATCGCGGAAATTTTTCCGGAGACCTCTTCGTCCTTTTCGGAGAGTTCGGTTGTTTTCTGTTGAAATTCTTCCATCATTGTTTCGACTTCTTTCCTCAGGTCGGTTTCCCTTTCCTTTACCCGGTTTATCCTTTCCCTCAGATCCTGGTTTGTCTGGACTAACTGTTTGGCGATGGAACCCGTTTCTTCATCGAGATTCTCCACCTTCCTTTCCAGCCCCTGGATAGAAGATGAAGTCTTATCCATGAAGTCGTTTAGTTCCATCCGGAGGTCGGAATCCACCTCAAAGAGGTGTGCGAGGTTCTCCCGGAGCCGCTCGTCGAGGTCCTCTATCTTTTCCTCGAAGCTTGTATCCTTATCCTTTAGTTGGGAAATTTCGTCCTCTATCCGCGAGCTAAATTGGTTGTAATTGGTTCTCAGGGTCGAAAACTCGGATTCCAGGTTGTCGAGTCTTTGGCTCAACTTCTCGTTTCTGGATTTTAGCTGATGGAGTTCTTCGTTTACCTTATCTCCCAGGTTACCGAGGGAGGACTTGAGCTCCTGGTTCTTCTTACTTAGGTCCTCCACTTTACTCCGTAGCTCCTGATCGCTGCCCTCCAATGCGGCCTCCAGTTGATCTATTTTTCGGCTTAGCTGATCCGAAACTAGACTTATTTCTTCTTTCAGAGAGGATAGCTCCGAATTGAGTCGTGCCTTCTCGGATTTAAGGTTCGATATCTCCTCTTCTAGATCGGCGTCTTTCGAAGAAAGTTCGGACCCGACCTCTTCCAGTTTTCCCTCCAGAGATGCCGACGTATTCTTCTGTTCTTCTTCAAACGTTTCCAGTCGGTTTAAAAGTACATCAACCCTGTTTTCGACGTTTTTTATATCGTTTTCAAGGGCTTTATCCTTTTCGTCAGAAGAGCTTTTAACCCGATTGAGCTGATTCTCGAATTCCGAGGAGACCTTATCCAGGTCCGTTGCGACTCCTTCAACCTCCTTCAAGAGGTCACTTTGATTGCCTGCCAGGTCCTTGTATTTTTCCCGTAAATCTGCTATTTCAGCATCCGTGTCTTCCCCGGCCTGATTCAGGTTGTCGACGGAGTCCCGAAGCTTGGCCAAACTCTCCTGCTGGCCCCGGGTTTCCGCTTTGAGGTCCTCGGTTCTGCTTTCGACCGAGTTTAACTTCTCCGTAAGATTCTTCTCCACGGAGACGATCTCTTCCTGGTTTTCTTTTTCTTCTGTCTTCAGGGAGGCCAGTTCTCCCTTGAGATCTTCCCTGACCCCCTTTAGTTCGCCGGCCAGGTCTTTTGTCGTTTCCTCCAGCCCCGAATACCTCTCGGATAGGCTGGCCAGCTTTTCTCCGGCGTCGCTTAAGTCGATATCGACGCTCTCGAACCCAGCCTCCAGTTCGCCCGTCTTGGATTCAAGTTCCTCTATTTGTGACCTTAAACCGGACTCGACTTCGTCGATCCTGGACTGAAAGTTTTTCACCGTGGTGTCGAAATCTTCGATTTCCTCCCGTAGGCCGGTCTGACCTTCCTGTAAGCTGGATATAACATCTGCCTGAGAGCTTGTACTATCCTCCAGGTCGGACAGTTCCTGCTGGATGGAAGAAGTATCATTCCCCAGGGAACCGAGCCTGTTGTTATAGCTTATCCCCACGAAAAGCAGACCGCCTATCAAAACCAGAATGGAGCCATAAACGAGGATTTTGCTCAATCTTGTCATTTAAATTCCACCCCTTTTGAAGCTGGACCGGATAATACCAAACCTTCCGCTTTCGTTTAAGTTTACAGCCGGAACCGGTAAAACTCCTGACTCCTCCATGGACATTTCATCACGAAAACGATTTATGGATCTAAACGGTAGCCCCACATACTCTACATTATGGGGAAATTAAACGGTTTGTCAAATTGGGGATTTGAATAAATAACGATGGCAAATAGTCCCCGTACGAAAACCGTTTTTGCTTAGTTAAAGGGGTATTTTTGTTACACAAAGGGTCTAAAAAAAGGGGGTGTGGTGAAAGGTCTGGATAATTCAAGTTTTTCCGACTTGGGTACCACGTCTCTAAAGCAAAACCACTTCGCCTCGATTCCTCTCCAACTTGCCCTCGCTTTCCAGCTGCCCGAGACTTCTGGTTACGGTTTCTTCCGTCATCCCTGCCATCTCGGCTAGTTCTTGGCGGGTAAGGAATCCGATCCTCGCACCCTCTTCGGATTCCTCACCTAAAGGGGCAAGTTTACGGAGAATGGAATGAATGCGTTCCTTGGCAGACAGGGAGATCTGGTTCTGCAGGGTGCGGTCTCTCGACTGAAGTTCGTCGGAAATCATGTCTACTACATCAAGAGCGAGGTTTGGATTTTTGATCAACTGTTTACGGAACGAATTCCGGAGGACTTCTTGGAGCGCCGTATCTACCAAGGCCTTAGCAGTACAGGGCTGGTTGACGACCTGGGAAGAGAGGTGAAAAGTCGAAAAGATGTCCCCGGACCGTAGGATCTGGTAAGTTAAAAGTTTCCCGTTCGGAATTCTTTGAGACTGTGAGACCCCACCAACTTCGACGCGATACACCTTGTTGTCCGGTTCTCCTTCCTTATAAATCGTCTCCCCGTGTTCGTATTCTACCCTGGCTCCTTCGCTTTCGACCAGGCAATCGAAGAGGTCGGTTAGGCTAGAAAATTCTCTGTCGTTGGTCATTTTTTGGTACGCCCGGGAGGATTTGAACCCCCGACCTACGGATCCGCAATCCGTCGCTCTCATCCACTGAGCTACGGGCGCATGAAAGCTGGCGGAGGAGGTGGGACTCGAACCCACAGGGCCATACGGCCTTACCGGTTTTCGAGACCGGCTCCTTGCCAAATTCGGTCACTCCTCCAAGTACGATTCTATAGTAGTGCCGAGCGTTCTTTAGTTCAAGGCAGTTTCCCGGTTGAAGCGCAGCTATCGATTTTTTGGACCCAAGTCCTAGGTTAAATCCCTGCTGGCGAATCTTGATGGAATTGTAAAATAAAGAGTGCCCCGCTAAAATACCTTTTGGTGCAGGTAGTTGAAGTTAAGAAAGGGAGGGGAGATGTCGATACTAATCGATAGTTCTTCTAATGTACTCGTCCAAGGGGTTACGGGCGGGGAAGGGAAGTTTCATAGTCGCCGTATGCAGGAGTACGGGACGAACATCGTGGCTGGTGTAACGCCGGGCAAAGGAGGGGAAGAGGTAAGCGGAGTTCCTGTCTACGATAGCGTAAGAGGGGCTAGATCGGACGTCCGGATCGATGCTTCAGTGATCTTTGTACCGGCGAAGTTTGCAAAAGATGCCATCCTGGAAGCTGTCAGTAACGAGATCGGGCTCGTGGTTTGTATAACTGAAAACATACCGGTTCATGACATGGTTGAAGTTTACAATTACGTAAATAACTGTACCGGATCGACCTTAATAGGGCCCAACTGTCCGGGTATTATATCGCCCGGAAAAAGCAAGGTCGGCATAATGCCCGGAGATGTGTTTAGTCCGGGAAGGGTTGGTATTGTTTCCAGGAGCGGGACACTTACTTACGAAATTTCCTCCGAGCTAACCGATGCGGGTCTGGGTCAATCCACCGTCGTCGGGATTGGGGGGGATCAAATCGTTGGAACCGGTTTCGTCGAGGTCGTATCAAGGCTTGACGAAGACCCGGAAACCGATTTAATCGTCATGGTTGGAGAAATAGGTGGTTCGGCGGAAGAAAGGGTGGCCGAGTTCATCTCGGGAAAGGTTTCCACCCCTTCAGTGGCCTACATAGCTGGGTTTAGTGCTCCCAGGGGCAAAAGAATGGGGCACGCGGGGGCGATAGTTTCGGGTGAAGAGGGAACCGCCGAGTCAAAGGCAAAAGCTCTGAGGGATGCTGGTATACCGGTTGGGCGGAGCCCTGCTGAACTGGCGGATCTTGCCAGGAAGGCTCTTAGCTGATCTGAGCCGGTACGAGTTGGGCTCCTTGGGACCAATTAGGTGCTTCCGGCCCCGATAATTGTCTCGGCACCGTCTTCAAGCGAGTCGGCGGCCGAGATCCCGTTTTCCTTTAGTATTTTCCTGCCCTCTTCCTCGTTAGTGCCGGTTAGCCTAACGACCAGGGGTAGTAGATCACCTTTCGTGTTTTCAAGGGCTTTTACTATCCCACTGGCAATCTCATCACAGCGCGTTATTCCTCCAAATATATTGACAAAAACCCCCTTTAGACCTTCCTTTTCGGTGACTAACTCGTAAGCCTTTTTCATTAGTTCGGCATCGGCTCCGCCACCTACGTCGAGGAAGTTCGCGGGTTTACCGCCCTTTTGGCTCAGCACGTCGAGGGTCGACATAACCAGACCGGCACCGTTACCTATGACCCCGATACTCCCGTCCAATTCGACGTATTGAAGGCCAATAGCTTCCGCTTTCCTTTCCAGGATGGTCTTGCTACCCCCCTCGATCCCCTGGGGAAGTATTTCTTCAATTTTCTCGGAAGCTCTCGTGTCATCGTCTATTTTGACTTTTGAATCTAGCGCGAGCAGCTTCCTTTCTTTTGTCAGGGCGACCGGGTTGATTTCGACTAGGGTGGCTCCGTATTCCTCGTAAACCGAAAAGAGCTTCTCCAGGAGCCGGTAAAAGTCCCCAAAGTGTTCATCGTTCACTTCGGTCCGGTAAAGCAGCTCTCTTATGGTATAAGGTTGGAGACCAATAAGGGGGTCAGGCGAGGCTTCGTAAATCGCATCGGGACTGTTAGTGGCTACTTCTTCGATGTCCACACCGCCCTGTGGCGAAAAGATTATTACCGGACCCTTCCTCTCTCTGTCCAGCAGGATGGAAACGTAGTATTCTTTTTCTATATCAACCTTTTCAACTAGCAGGACCTTGGAGACCTTCTCACCTTTTAGCTCGGAACCGAGGAGTTCTTCCGCGGCTTTCCGAGCTTCCTTGGGGGTCTCCACGATCTTAACGCCACCGGCTTTTCCTCTTCCTCCCACCGGCACCTGGGCTTTTACTACGCCTTTGCCCTCCAGTTTATACCTGGCTATCCTGTAAGCTTCCTCGCCCGTTTCGGCGACCTCACCAAGGGGTAGAGGTACTCCGGTTTTCATCAATAGCTTCCTGCCCTGGTATTCCAGTAACCTCATTACGACCTCCTTTTAGTTCGAGTCGACCTTATTTTTGCCTTGAAAACACCATTAGAATAATAAACCGATTAACGGTTGCAGTACAAAGTAGCCGAATGCGGTAATAACGACCAGAGCTATTATGTTCAGACCGAAACCGTTTTTGACCATCTGTGGGATCGTCACGTGGCCGGTACCGAATACGATCGCGTTTGGTGGCGTCGCCACGGGCAGCATGAAGGCACCGGATATCCCGAGTATCGCCGGTACGGCAAGCACGAGGAACTCTATCTCCATGGCTGATGCGAGGGGGACGAGAACCGGCAACATCATCGCCGCGGTTCCGGTGTTGGAAGTCAGCTGGGTCAAAGCGACCATCAGACCGATTACCAGCAGCAAAAACAGGAACAGGGGAAGATGGGTAAACCAGTCCAGCCCCCCGGCTAGCCAGGTAGCCAGCCCGCTTTCCTCGATCCCCTTTGCCAGTGCCAGGCCACCGCCGAAAAGAATAAGCGTGCCCCAGGGGATCTTGACCGCCCATTCCCAGTCCAGGGCGAACTCTCCCTGATCCAGGTTGATTGGTATCATAAACAGAAGTACTGCCATGGCGATACCTATTGTGGCATCTCCGACCATTGGAAGAAGCGGAGAGATGAGAAAACTCCTAATAATCCAGAGGAAGGCCGTCAGGGCGAAAACGACTAGCACTCGTCTCTCGCCCTTTCCCATAGGACCCAGTTTCTGCAACCTTTCTTCTATCAAATCATCCCCACCCGGGATGCTCTCCATATGGATTGGACTGCTCACACTGGTGAGGTACCACCAGGAAACTGGAAGCAAAATAATCACAACGGGAATTCCGACGATCATCCAGTTCAGGAAGGAAATGTTTTGCCCCAGGTTGTTTTCCATGAAGGCCGCAAGGAGGGCATTGGGCGGGGTCCCAATTATCGTCCCCATACCTCCGATGTTACATGCGTAAGCAATGCCCAGCATGAGAGCCACGCCGAAGTTGGTTTCGAGCTTTCCTTTTGATTCTTCTTTCTCCTTGTTTGCGTTTTTGACGAAGGACACCACGGCCAGGCCCACCGTCGCCATCATCATTGCCGTCGCGGTATTGGAAATCCACATGGAAAGAAAGCCGCTGGCGACCATGAAGCCCAGAATTAACCTCCTGGGTCCGGTTCCGATCCCTCGGATAATATAAAGGGCAATCCGCCGGTGGAGCCCCCACTTCTGCATGGCAACTGCAATCAAAAATCCTGCCATGAACAGGAAGACCAGCCTGTGCCCGTACTGAGATGCCACGTCCCCGGAGTCCATGATGCCGAAGGCGGGAAACAGGACTAACGGCAACAGCGACACGGCCGCAATTGGCAGCGCTTCGGAAACCCACCACGTCGCCATCAATACCGCGATTGCCAGGGTCCTTTTGGCTTCCGGGCTGTGAATTTCTAGGGGAAGAAGCAATATTAAGGTGAAGAAAGCGAGGCCAAGGACTAATCCCATCCGCTGCCTAAATCCAAAGTTTTTTGAAGATTCCTCGTTGTTTAACAATGGTTGCTATCACCGGTGGTTATTATCTTAATTCTCGAGCTCTCTTCTATTGCGTCAACTCTACTGAAGAGTGTCAATATATGGTGAGGGCAAGAACTTCTCTCATCAACCGTAAAAAATTATCATCTCCCCGTAAGAATATTTTTACCTGCCAGTCCTAGTTCCTAAAGTAATTCGAGTTCCTTGGATAGATTTCGATCGACTTGCTCCGAGATCTCCCGGTGGATGGAATCACCGTTCGAGTCCATCGTCACGAGCAGAGGGCCGAACTCGACGACCTCCAACAACCAGACCGCCTCGGGAACCCCCAGTTCCTCCAGATAAAAGACGTCGACCACTTTTTCGACGGAACCTGCCATGAGGGAGCCCGCGCCTCCGGTGAATTGGGCGTAGACTCCACCGTGTTTTTCTAACGCTTTTGAGGTTTCCTCGCCCATCCCACCTTTACCGATGAATATTTTCGTTCCGAACTCCTCCATAAAATCGGGTTCGAATATCTCCATCCTAATACTTGTCGTAGGGCCGGCCGAGATTACCTTCCAGACTTCATTATCTTTCTTCATTACCGGGCCGCAGTGGAAGCAGGGGGAAGCCGAAAGGTCGAAAGGTGGTTCCTCACCCTCTTCTTTCAGGTCAAGGAGCTTCTCGTGGGCCGCGTCGCGAGCGGTAAATATTTTACCAGTTATCTTGAACGGATCGTTTACTCTCAACCCGTTTACTTCTTCCGGGTCGAGAGGGGTCTGCAGCACTTTCATCCTTACACCTCCTCGATTTCTCCTTCCGGGGTAATCCGGAACGAGTTACGTCTGTTGGCCCAGCACTGTGGCGTTATACCAACGGGATAGGAAGCGGGGTGTCTGTAGTCGTATTCTATTTTTACGTCCAGAACCGTAGTTTTTCCTCCGACGCCCATCGGTCCGACGCCCAAGTTGTTTGCTCTTTCCTTTAGCTCCTCTTCCAGGTTAGCTATTTCACTTTCCTCGTTCCGCTCGCCTACAGGCCTCAGTAAGGATTTCTTGGCAAGGCTCATTGCAATGGATGCGGATCCTCCCAGACCCACTCCTACGATCGTAGGCGGACAGGGTTTTCCCTCCATTGAAGCTATCCTCTCCAAAATGAGTTCTTTTACTCCTTTTATACCTTTCCCCGGTGTCATCATCGTCAGCTGGCTCATGTTCGTGCTCCCTCCACCCTTTGGCAGGTAAGTCACCTTCAGGTCCGAGCCGTCGACGATATTCCAGTTTATCCAGGGAATTGAACGCCCTGTATTGTCTCCAGGGTTTTTCCCCGAAATTGGATGAACGGTATTTGGTCGGATCGGAACTTCTTCCGTTGCAAGCCTGATGCCCTCTCTTACCGCTTTTTTGACCTCGGCCAGCTGATCGATTGCAGGATAATCGGACCCCAGTTGAACGTAAAAAGTGGGCGTCCCCGTATCCTGGCATATAGGTATCTCCTCTTTCTGGCCGATCTCCACGGCTTCCAATATTGCATCCAGCTGGACGCGGGCGCCATCTTCTTCTCTTTCTCTTGCCTCTTTTAGCGCTGTCAGCGTCGGCTCCGGTAGCGTGGTAACCGACTTTTTAATCGGACCGACCAAATCCCGAGCCAGTTTCTCCGGAATCATGGTCTATCACCTCTTGATTCACTTCATGAAAAGGACAGTTTAAGCACGCGAGTCGGAAATTTCTCGGCCCGGGGAGCCCGGAGCCCTCTAGATGAGTTAACCTCAAAGAAAAACTTCATTCCTCAGGTGGTTCCTCGATAAGGCCTTCCTCCATGGCCTTCTGGGTCCACTCTCTCGCCTTTTCGATTCTCGACCGGGCTGACTCGGCAAGTTCTTTCTCCGTCATTTCGTTTCGTGCAATCCCCTGTTCAATTGCCTTTTTTCCGACGGCGACGGCCTGGTTTATGAATACCTCCCACTCGTCCATATTTGGAACGACGTATTCTTCACTCAGTCCTTTCTCTTCAGCAGTATCCGCTATGGCGTGCGCGGCCGCGATCGCCATCTCGTCGGTGATGGTCTCTGCGTTTACGTCCAGGGTTCCCCGGAATATTCCGGGAAAACCTATGGAGTTGTTGATCTGATTGGGGAAGTCGGAGCGTCCGGTGCCGACGATCCTTGCCCCCGCTTCCTTCGCCTTCCAGGGCCAGATCTCGGGAATCGGGTTGGCTACGACAAACACTACCGCGTCGTCGTTCATCTTTTCGATCCATTCCTTCTTGATCGTGTCCGGGCCGGGTGCAGAGGCGGCAACCAGCACGTCGGTATCGCGGATGGTCTCCTCCAGACCGCCGGTTCTGCCTTCTCCGTTCGTCTTTACGGCCAGGTCCCACTTGTAGGGGTTATGGTCTTTGTTCTCTTCCAGGTCCTCGCGTCCCTGGTGCAAAATACCTGTACTGTCCGCAATTACCACGTTTTCCGGAGGTACTCCTGCGTTAAACATAACCCGGGTCAGCGCGACGTTTGCAGCCCCGGCGCCAATTATCGAGTACTTTGCCTCTTCCAGCTCCTTACCCACGATCTTGAGCGAGTTTATGATACCGGCCAGCTCGATCGAGGCTGTACCCTGCTGGTCGTCGTGCCATACGGGAATACTCATTTCCTCCCTCAATCGATCTAGAACCTCGAAGCACTTTGGCTTCGCGATGTCCTCCAGGTTTATCCCCCCAAAACTGGGTTGCAGGATCTTGACCGTTTTGATGATTTCTTCGGGATCTTCGGTATCCAACGTAATCGGAAAGGCGTCTATACCGCCCAGATATTTGAACAGCAGGGCCTTGCCTTCCATCACGGGGAGCCCGGCCTCCGGACCGATGTTCCCGAGACCGAGAACTCTGGAACCGTCCGACACGACGGCTACGGTGTTGGCTTTGTTGGTATGCTCGAATACCTTTTCCGGTTCCTCCTCTATCTCTCTGCAGGGTTCGGCAACTCCGGGAGTGTACCAGATTCCGAAATCATCGAAACTCCTTATCGCACATTTGGGGTTGGTCTGGATCTTCCCTTTATAGAAAGGGTGAAATTTGAGCGCGTCCTTCCCCGGTTTTTCCGCCTTTTTTAGCAGTTCCTCTTCGCTGATTTCCTCCTCCATGTTTACCTCCTTTTATCTTTTTCTCCCCCACCGGTCAGTCCAGGTAACTATCCGCGACGTCGCAGTAAGTGGGGCGGTCGGTGTCTACGAACTTTCCGACGATTATCTCCGATTCCGGGTCCCGTTCTATCTCGGCCTCCGCCGGATCCGAATCGTGCTTGATTACCGCCCTTTCCTGATAACTTTTCAGCTCGTCAATACCTTCACCGAGCTGGTTCTTGCGTCCGTATCCGGTGGGGCAGGGAGACAGGATCTCTATGAAGGAGAACCCGTTCTTGGAAAGGGCTTCCACCATGCTCTTTTGTATTCTCCGTGCGTGGACGGTTGTCCAGCGGGCGACGTAAACAGCTCCCGATGAAGCAGCCAGGTCCGGGAGGTTAAAGGGCTTTTCGTAGTTACCGTATGGCGAGGTGGTGGCATTTGCTCCCTGGGGCGTCGTCGGTCCGAACTGTCCTCCCGTCATACCGAAGTTGTAGTTATTTACACAGATTACGTTCATATTGAGGTTTCGCCGGGCAGCGTGGATAAAGTGGTTCCCCCCGATGGCAAAAAGATCCCCGTCACCGCTAAAGACGGTCACGTTCATCTCTGGGTTGGCAAGTTTTAACCCTGTTGCAAAGGGGATGGCTCTTCCATGGGTGGTGTGGTACGAATCAGTTTCGAAATATCCTGCTCCACGACCGGCGCAACCTATACCTGACACTATACCTATGTCATCTATTGGAAGCTCTAACTCATCGAATGCATTCGTTAGACCCGTGACTGCCGACCCGAGACCACAGCCGGAACACCAGATGTGCGGCAATCTTTCTTCTCTCAGGTACTTCGTGGCCGGATGGTTTGCCTCAGTGATCTCCGGCTCGGTAAATTCCTTTCTCTCTTGCATCTCCGTCGTCATATCAAAGCCTCCAGAGCTTCGAGTATCCGTTCTGGTTCGTGCAGACCTCCGCCAGGGTGGGGAACTAACTTCACGTCGGCATTCCCTTTGCTGGCGCGTTCGACTTCCCGGACTATCTGCCCCAGGTTGATTTCGGGGACGACTATACCTTTGACCTGTTTGCTGAGTTCCCTTATCTCTTCTTCCGGGAACGGCCAAACCGTAACGAGCCTGATTATACCGGCTTTTATTCCTTTTTCGCGAGCCCGCCTGTAGGCTCCCATTGCGGTTCTGTAAGCCATTCCGTAGGAAACTATTAGAACTTCTGCGTCCTCCACTCCTTGTTTTTTGATTTCTACTATGTCGTCCTTGTTTTCCTCTACTTTATCGACCAACCTGCCGACCTTTTCTCCCTGGGTTTCCACGTCCAGTTGCGGATACCCTTTCTGGTTGTGGGTCAGACCGGTAACGTGGACGCGGTATCCCTCGCCCGCGGAAGCCATTTCCGGGACGAGATCCTCCTTTGGCTCGTAAGGCAAAAAGTCGTCGGGATCCGCTTCCGGCTTCCGCCTGGGGTAGATATCTACCCTTTCCTCGTCAATTACCACTCGCTCGCGCATATGACCGATCTTTTCGTCCGCCATGACGAATACGGGCATCATATACTGCTCTGCTTTGTTAAAAGCCTTTACCGTGTAGTCGAACATCTCCTGTGGAGACGTCGGAGCATACGCTATTACGCCGTAGTCGCCGTGTGAACCCCATTTGGCCTGCATCATATCTCCCTGACCAACGGCCGTGGGTAGTCCGGTGCTGGGCGAGCCCCTCTGAATATTGGCGATTACGCAGGGGGTTTCTGTCATCATGCCCAGCCCGATGTTCTCCATCATCAGCGAGAACCCTGGCCCTGACGTGGCGGTCATCGCGCGCGAGCCGCCCCAGGAGCCGCCGAGTACGGCGGCGATAGAGCTTAGCTCGTCCTCCATCTGGATGAATCTGCCCCCGACTTCCGGCATTCTCTGGGACATCCTTTCGGCTATTTCGGACTGCGGGGTAATCGGGTAACCGGCGAAAAATCGGCAGCCGGCAGCAAGAGCCCCCTCGGCACAAGCCTCGTCACCGTTCATAAAGTACTTACCGGTCATTATCGCGACTTCGTTTTTTTCACTCATTCTTATCGCCTTCTTCGGACCAAATGGCGAAATCAGGACAGATCATCCCGCAGAAATTGCAATCAACGCACTCCCGCAGGTCGACAGGTACTGGCGGGTGGTAACCCTTCTCGTTGAATTCCTCGGATTCTTCCAGGACGTCCTGAGGGCAGAACTCGATGCAGTAGCCACATCCTTTGCAGTAGTCTTCCTTGATATAAAGTTCGCCCTCGTCGGTTTCCCACTTCTTCGTCTTTGCTTCGTCTTTCGTGCTGGTTGTCATATTCACCCTTTGTGTCTTTTAGTTTTAGAGGATATCAATTGAGCGTGATAACGCCTCTTCGCCTCTGTATTCGGGAATCAGCATAGGAGATTTACGGTCTTCGTCGACACCTGCTTCTTTCAGTTCCCTTGCGTATTTCTCCGCGTGGTTTAGGGTGATCTCTCCCCAGTCCGTTTCCCGGGCTCGCCTTGCGGCGGAAATCCCGGCACGCTTTCCGAATACGTTGTAATCCAGCAGGGAATTTCCCATCAATCTGTTTTTCCCGTGCACTCCACCTTCTACTTCCCCTCCGGCAAAGAGGCCCTCGACGGCCGTCTTACCTTCTTCGTCGATTTCGATTCCCCCGTTCTGGTAATGCAGCGTCGGAAATACCAGAAGCGGGTCCTCGGTCGGATCGATACCAAATCTAGTGTAAAGCCTGTAGATATAAGCAAGGTTCTCTTCGAAAGTTCCGTCTCCGTGTATCATGTCGATCATCGGTGTATCCAGCCAGACCCCCTTCATCCCGGTGGGAGTCTCTACTCCCATCTCTCGGCCGTAGCATTCCCGTATTAGTGCCCCCGCTTCCACGTCCCTGGGCTCCAGGTTGAATACGAATGCTTCCCCTTCTCGATTTACCGGGATGGCGCCCGAACCGCGGACCTTCTCGGTTACGAGCAGGCCGACTATCTGTTCGGGAAAAGCGGCTCCGGTCGGGTGGTACTGAACCGAGTCCATGTCGAGCAGGTTTGCACCGGCCCGGTAGGCCATAACAAGACCGTCAGCGGTAGCCCCGTAGTGGTTGGTCGTCGGGAAGTCCTGTATGTGGAGTCTGCCGAACCCCCCCGTCGCCATAACCACCGACTTGGCCCGGACTACGTAGTACTGTTCGGTCTCCATGTTATAAAGCAGTGCCCCGGTTACGGACCCCTCCGAATCGGTCAGTAGCTCGACCGCCGGTGAAAACTCCTCAACGGGTACGTCAAGGTTTCTGGCTCTGTCCCGTATATTACGCATGAGCTCCATTCCCGTGTAGTCCTTGGCCGAATGGAGACGCTTGTGCGATGTCCCCCCTCCGTGCAACGTCTTCATCGTTCCGTCCTCGCTCTTGTCGTACATAACCCCCAGTTGTTCGTGCCACTTCAGGATCCCGGGCGCGTCCTTCGCCAGCGCCCGGGCAAGATCTGGTTTGTTTGCGAAATGCCCTCCGCCGATAATGTCGAGGAAGTGGGCCCCGGGGCTGTCTTCTTCCTTGTCCGCGGCCTGAATCCCGCCCTGGGCCATCATCGAATTGGCGTCACCGTGCCTGAGTTTGGTTGCGATCAATATATCGGAGGGGTCGATTCCCTCTCTGATTGCCCAGAGGGACGCGACGGTACCGGCGCCACCGCCACCAATTACGAGGACGTCTACTTCGTAGTCAACCTTCGTTAGATCAACCTCTTGAGGGTCAACGGCGGGGTAAGCTTCCAGCAGGTCGGCCAGTTCCAGGGGCATCTGGTCGCCCCGGTTCGGTCCTGCCTCCAGGCTACGCATGCCCTCTTCTCTGTAGTCCGGATGAAATTGGTTTAAGACATCTTCCCTCTCTGCCGGATCCATCCTGTCGATTTCCTTTCCAAGCCTGTCATCCCTGGTTTCTTCTACTTTTCGTATCGACTCCCGCATCGATTCTGGATAGGGGTCTTCGCCGGCCTTGCCGTTATTCTTCGATTTCCCTGTTCTCATATCTCTCCTCCAGTTCTTCTTTTGGAAGGTTGACCAGTTCTTCGAGCTCCTCGTCGAATTTTCCATTCTGGATTTCTTCTACTCGTTCTTCCAGGTGATTTGAGTCCGGAGCCTGGTACCTGCCATGAATTCTTCGTGCGAGCTGTGCGACGTGATGATGCGGAATTTCTGCCGGGCAGCGAGCTGCACAGAGTCCGCACTGGATGCAGTCGAAGGACAGTTCCGCGACGGATTCTATGTCTCCCCGGATCCCGTCGTTGACAAAGTCCATGACTTCCAGGTCCTGGGGACAGGTCTTGGTGCAGGTATTGCAGGAAACGCACCGGGCCAGTTCCGGGTAGAGATCCAGTAAAGGATTACCGGAAGGTTCTATTTGTTCTATATCGTATTCCTCCCTGCCCGCCGGCGTAAACGGTAGCTGCGTAAGGTACATTCCGTCCTGGACCGTTGTCTGACAGGCGAGATCAGTGTGGAGTTTGTAATCACCCTCTATCCGGTATATCGTGGCGCAGGCACCGCAAAAACCCCCCCGGCAGCCTACCCCCCGTACGTACTGATAACCGCTGTACTCCATAGCCTTCATTATGGTGAGTCCTTTCGGTACTTCGTACTTCTTACCCATTATAAATATCTCGACTGTTTCGGCTTCCGGCTCTTCGGGCACGGTATCACCTCACGTTACCCGCTGTGCCCTCTAAGTCTAGGGCTTTCGTGGGTTCTATTGCGTGATCTTCGAATCTACAGAGATCGGAATGGCCAAAAGCGACGGCCATTAATTGTGTAAAGTAAAGGGCCGGTACTGGGTGATGGCCGGGGGCTATTTCGGCGTACTCCGCCTGCCTGGTATCCAGGTTAAACTGGCATAGGGGGCAGGCGGTAATCAGGACGTCCGCTCCCGCTTTCTCGGCTCCTCCGGTAATCGTTCCTGCCTTGTCCAGAACTACCTCCTTTTCGTCTACCGTGTTATACGAGCCACAGCATTCCGAATCGTAAGGGTATTCAACCGGGTTCCCGCCCAGGCTGCGAACGAGGTCGTCTAATATCGTCGGATTATGGGGATCGTCCAGACCGACTTCTTTCGGCCGGGTTAGCATGCATCCGTAGTAAGGCGCCACGTTCATGTTTTCCAGGGGATAAATGACCTTATCCCGAATCGCCTCCCAGCCCAGTTCGTCACGGAGAAGCTCCAGATAGTGGCGGACTTCGACTTCTCCCGAGTAATTCTCTTCCTGATCCATGAACTCGTTAATCTTGTTTAGTTTTTCCTCGTCTTCCCTTACGAGCGAATTCGACCGCTTCAACGTGTTGTCGCACATGGCGCAGAGCGTATAAAGCCGTTCAGCCCCTTCATCCCGCGCTCGTATAAGGTTCCTTATCGGCCCCAGCTGTTTCATCAGGTTGTCGTCTGCCAGGGAGTAAACGGTACCACAGCAGTTCCACGGGGAAAGCTCTTTCAGATTTATCTCGAGATCTTCCGAAACGGCCATAGCAGAACTCTCGAAACCCTTTGCTGTATCTTTAAGGCTGCAGCCGGGGTAGTAAAAAAGGTCTTTCATGGAAATCAACCCGTCTTCTTTCTCAGATTGCTGACTAAAGCTATCTCCGGTAATTCCTTCGTCTCGATCTCGTCCAGATCAACCCTGTCCACGTTGAGCCTAAGGCTGATCTCCCTTATTCCTTCCATTATCGCCGGGACGTCGTTACCCTGGGGGCAGTCTACCTCGCAGCTGAGGCAGGAGGCACAGATCCACGGGGTTTCTGCCTCGAGGACGCCTTCGTTCCCCATCTGAACCTTTCTGATTACCTGGTTGGGTAACAGATCCATTTCCTCGGTAAACGGGCAACCTGCAGAACACTTGCCGCACTGGTAACAGGAATAGACGTTTTCCCCGCTCAACTCCTCTACTTCAGCCGTCAATTCCCGGTTGGAGTTGGTTAAATTCATAATGTCTCCTTCTCTTTAAGTTTCTTCCAATGTAACTCGTACGTTCGAATTGACTTGGGGTTCTCGTATGGAAGACGAGATTTTTGGTAACCTTTCAGGAAAATCCTATCGGAGGCCGAGCGGGCATGGTTCCGCTCTTTCTCTGAAAGAGCGGAGAGCGAGGCCGAGATCGGAAGCAGCGATTTCCTCGCTGGGGAAATCGCCTGCGGTTTTGTCGAAAGGTTACCAAAAAAGCTCGTCATAGCTTAGCTCCTCTAATATTATCCGTGGAATTACCTCTCAATTTCCTCAACCAGCTTTCCATCCTCGTCGTAGATACTCA
>JBKGZT010000001.1:0-57662 GCA_046543235.1 Candidatus Acetothermia bacterium
GGATCTAGGCCCGGAGACTACTGATTCCGGTTTACCGGTTAGGCCGTTTATTCTCGATTACCGGGCCTGTATAATCTAACATTGTGATCCACAGATGAAGAGAACGGCCGCCCTGTTTTTGGTCTTTCTGATCGGTGTTACCCTGACGTTCACCGCGTCCTGGGCTGCCGACGAAGAAATTTCGGAGTTGTCCGAGGACGCCAGCCTTGAGGAGCTATTGCGTGCCGGGGAACAAGCGGCGGCGAAGGCGAGAAACGAGAAGAGAACGGAAGAGCAATTGAGGAAATCCATCCGGATTTTCGAAAGGGTTGTCGAGCTTGACCCGGACAATACTCGCGCCCTGGAGATGCTTTCTCTTGGTTACTTTACCCTTGCCGAAGCGTACCTGGAGGAAAGTCGACAAAAGTCCGCCTACGAGAAGGGTTACGAGTTCGGACTGCGGGGTTTGCGGGCACACGAGGACTTCGAGGAGATCTATCGGGAAATCGGATACCCCGCCCTGAAGAAATTGCCGGACTCCGTCAAGGACGTCGAGGCGTTATTTTGGACCGGGGCAAATCTCGGACGATTGGCGGAAAGGAAAGGAGTCCCGGAAGCCCTCAACGATAACGATCTTCCCGCCCTGGTGACTCTAAACAGGAGGGTTCTCGAACTTGAAGAAACCTACCTGGGGGGCGGGGCTCATCGAAACCTCGGCACGATTGGTGCCGAAGTACTCGACAAGCTTCCTCTTACTTTCTGGCAGGTTCGAAGTAACGGGTTCAGCTGGGAGAAGTCGAAGAAGCACTTCGAAAAGGCCATAGAGATCGCACCAGGTTGCCTCGAGAACTACCAGGTCTACGCAAGGTATTACGCCCTGAATAGGGGAAAGGAGGAGAAGGCTCTGGAACTACTGGACGAGGTACTCGAAAGACCTCTCGGGGATAAATACCCTCTGGTCAATGAGATAGCCAAGAGGAAGGCGGAATCACTTAAAGAAAAAATTCTGGACGGGTAATGGTGCGTTTTAAGGGTTCCTCCGACCGGGAAGTGATTCTTTCGGCTTAACCGGAGGCGGGTTTCCGGTTTGACTGGTGGCGTTGAAGGACCTAACCGGGCGCTGTAGTATTATTAAAGATTTTGGCTTTCCGCTTGGGTCGGATCGCGCCGCATCGCTGTTTCGATTTCGTCAACAAATACAATAAGTTTTTAGGGGTGGAATTTGTGGAACTAATTTTAACCGAAGAAGTTGAAGATCTGGGTGAAGTTGGAGAGACCGTGGAGGTTGCGGACGGTTACGGACGCAACTATCTGCTTCCCAAGGGATTGGCAGTGGAACCGACTACCGGTAACAGGAGACGATACGAAAAGGTTAGAAAGGAAATCAGCAAGAAAAAGGAAGAGAGGAGAGAGGGAGCCAGGGCAAGAGCGGATGAACTTGACGGACTGGAACTTACCTTTAAAAGGAAGGCCCAGGAAGAACACCACCTGTATGGTTCCGTCAGAAAGGGGGACATCGTCAGCGCCGTGGAAGAAGAAGCCGGCATTGGGATTACTCCTGAACAAGTTCAGCTGGATTCGCCGATCGAGGAACTGGGGCAATTTGGCGTCGAAGTAAGGCTCTACGAGGAAATTCACGCCAACGTAAAGGTAAACGTAGTGGAGGAGGAAGGAGAGGAAGAGGTCGAAGAAAAAGCAGAGGATTGATGGTTCTCCTCCTCACCTGGAAGTTGAGGTCTCCCGGATCCCTGTAGAGGTAATTTAAATGGATTCTGGTCTAACCAGGGCCCTGGTGCTGGCTGTTTTTGGCCTGGCCGCTTTATCCGCGGTTTTGCTGACCGGTGGAGAGCCGGTCGTGTCCTTGAACGGCCAGCAACTCGACGGGCTGGAGGTTATTAGCACCTCGGACGGACTCGGGGTACCTTTGAAGGAAGCAGCTCGCCTTTTCGGGGCCAGGGTTGATTCCGGCCGGGGGGACGGCTTTATCGTCGAATGGGGGAAGGCCGACTCCTTCTACGTTGATGAAAAAAGACTGACTCGTTCCGGAACACATAATTTTGTCGATATAGATTACCTTGCGGAGAAGCTTGGCGGGGAGGTGACGGGGAGCGATAGGTCTCTGGACGTTAGAATTCCCCCTTCTCAGTTGCTGGCGGCTTCAGTCAGAGGCGAAGAAATATCACTGAACTTCACCAAGTACTCTACTTTCACCCGGTCCAAGAGCTCGACTGAGAGAACGGAAATTAAGTTCTTCAACGCGAAGAAGGGGGACGTAAAAGAAGCCATCGATCCTTCGCCGAACTCGACCGCGATCAGGTCGGTCCATATCCAGCAAGGGGAGCAGGGGGGGCTTACGCTGGTTGTCGAACACAGTAAAGGTGTCTCCTCCAAGATAAAGACTAGCAGAGGCGAATCGGGCTTCCACTTCACGCTCGATTTCCAACCCCCGGACGATGAAGAGGCCCCCGACGGCTCCCTGGTCACGGGGAGACAGGAGTTTTCCTTCAATCGGCTGCGGGTCCCGTTCGGTGGGCGAAATCATACGATCCGATACCTCGAGGTCTCCGAGTGGAGGGAAAACTATCGCCTGCTTCCCGTGGTAGCCGGTGGGGAACTTGGAAGTGGGAGTAGTCTCTCCCGCCTGGTCAAGGATAACCTGGGCGTGGCGGGGCTAAACGCCAATTTCTTTGACACCGGATCTTATTACCCGATCGGGCTGTTGGTCAAGGACGGCAGGCTGATCTCTAAGAACTGGGGTAATAGGGCGGCCCTGGGGGTCGATTATTTCGGTCGCCTCAAGTTCATCCGACCGGAGGTCGACCTGTTCCTGCGAACACCCGGGGGGAAAATAAATATCGATGGCCTGAACCGACCCGCAGGAGATGACGAACTGGTTGCGTATACCGCGGAGTACGGGAATGACATACCTTCCGGTTCCTCTTCCGTGTTCGTTAAGGTTAGGGAGGGAAATTTGGTATATAGATCTTTTTCTCCTCCTTCTTCCGTGGGGAAAGGGGAGACGTTAGTGGTCGCTACCGGGGGCGCCAGGTCAAAGCTGGAGCCTCTGGAAAAAGGGGACGAGGTCGACTACGACTGGAGTATGGACCCACCCGTATCCCTACTGCGTGGGGCGGTCAGCGGCGGTCCTCTGTTGATAAAAGGGGGAAGGAACGTGCTGGCGCTGGAGGAGGAGGATTTTACACGGAACAGCAGCCTCGTAAATTCGGAGTCCACTCGTTCCGTCCTGGCTACAACCGGGGACGGGGAAATACTTTTCATGGTAATTTCGGACGAAGGGATAAGCTTAAAGGAGCTCCCTTCTTTGCTTCTGGATTCGGGCCTGAACATAGAAAACGCGATCGCGTTCGACGGCGGTTCCTCCGCCGGAATAACCTACCGCGATGGGACCCGTATTAAGTCGGTCGGCGGTCGAAGGGAGATCCCGGTGGGGCTGGTTCTCGTCCCCCGGTCCTGATGAAGCGGTTCACGCGTGACGTCGCTATAATTGCTGCCGCCACGGCGGTCTCGCGGGTATTTGGTCTGTTCAGGGACGTGGTGATTGCGGATAAATTCGGAGCGGGCCGAGCCTACGATGCCTACCTGATTGCGTTTTTCGTACCTCACTTTCTTCGTCGCCTGCTGGCCGAGGGAGCTCTTGCCCTCTCGTTCATCCCTATATATACGGATTACCTTCAAAACGACCCGGCAGAAGCGCGGAAACTGGCTTCTAACGCATTTAACCTTTCCTTAATTGCGTTCCCGGTTGTTGTCGTGGTCGGAATAGGACTGGCACCGTACTATATTCCTTTCCTTGCTTCCGGCTTTTCCCCTTCCCAGCTTGAATTGACGGTGGAGCTGACGCGCGTTATCTTCCCCTTCATAGGGATTATTGGCCTTGCTGCCCTGGTCATGGGAATATTAAAGTCGAAAAAATCCTTCTTTCCGCCGGCTTTCGCCCCGGTTTTCTTCAACGTGGGCGTGATTTTGGGGGCGCTGTTTCTGGGTAGGTTTTTCTCCCGGCCGATATTCGGTCTGGCGATTGGCGTACTGATCGGAGGGCTAGGACAGCTCGGTTTCCAGCTACCCTACCTGAAGAAGGCGGGTTTCAGCTGGAAGCCAAACTTCCTTCCGGTCCATCCGGGGTTGAAGAAGGCCGTGAGATTGATGGCACCTGTCGTAATCGGGCTTGTTGCCATGCAGGTCAACGTAATGGTGGACAACAAGCTCGCTTCTCACCTGGTACCGGGTTCGGTCTCCTCTCTGCAATACGCTACGAGGCTCTATCAACTTCCGCTCGGACTTTTTGCGATAGCAATCTCTACTGCCATCCTGCCCCGGCTTTCCGGTCTCTGGGCCGAGGATTCCCGGAAGGATTTTGCCGATATGCTCGACCGAGGGGTAAAATTCTCGCTGTTGATCGTGGTGCCGGCCGGAGCAGGCCTCTTCCTGCTTGGAGAACCGATAGTCGAACTGTTGTTTGAGCACAGAAGCTTCCTTCCTTCCGACACGGCAAGAACCGTCCACGTCCTGAATTTTTACCTGGTCGGACTGATCGGATACAGTTTTGTCACCCTGTTTTCCCGGGCTTTTTATTCGGTCAAGGACACGGTTACGCCCGTGGTAGTAAGCCTGCTGGCCGTTGGCGTTAACGTTGGCCTTGATCTGGCACTTGTGGAGCCGATGGAGGCCGGAGGTCTGGCACTGGCGACCGGGGTCAGCGGGGTGGTGAACGGTGGTTTGCTTATGGCGGTTTTCGGGTTCAAGACAGGGCTTGAAGGTTTTCTCCCCGACTGGAGATTCGTCCTTAAGGTGGCCGTCTCGGCCGCGCTTATGGGGATCGTGGTTTACGCCCTCAGGGAATACTCTCCCGTGAGAGGTAATTTCTTTCTCGTTCCCGCCGGAGTTATCTTTGGTGCAGGAAGCTACTTCGGTGCGGGTATGTTGTTCGGTTTGAAGGATACTTTCGTGGAAGAGCTAACTGGGCCGGGTGATTGAGATAGTGTAGAAGCAACTGTGTAAAATTAATTTATAGCTTTGGGAACCGTTCGACAAAACCAGGGATCAATTTCCCCAGCGGTGAAAGCCCCCTTTCCGATCTCGGCTCGCCTCCGATGGGATTTTCCTGAACGGTTTCCAAAGCTAGTTTTACACAAAAATGCTGCACTATGGGGATTGACTGAGAACCTAAAAGTTCCCGCTAATCCGTTCCTGACACTCGACTTTACGGGGAGTTCCTCTCAACGTCGCCTGCTGATTTCTCCGGGAGTAGAGATGAGGGATTCCAATTTCTCGACCGGTTCGCCGGATCCTTCCTCCGGCAGGTCGTAGTCTTCCCTGGTTCTTCCAACTATTCCCTGTACCAGACGCCGAGAATCGTCGGAAAAGGCCTCGGCTACATCTATTAACCTCGAAGTCGCTTTCCTCATGGTTTCCCTCGCGATCCTTCCTTCTTCAATTAGGGGCTTCAGTTCCTCGAAAGCGAAGTCGGCGAATTGCGTCGTGGAACCGGGCACTTCGATTGTTTTGAGTTTGTTTTCCAGTCCCTCCAGCCCTTTTGTAACCTCCCGATCCGTCAGGGTCGTGTCCTCTCGAAAGTGGTAGTATATCACCGTCTCCAGTATGCCGATTGCCTCGACCATCTCTCTGTCTTCTTCTTTCAGGATGTCTTCGTTTTTTTTCACCCAGACTTCCCTGTATGGCTCGGCCTGTTTTGACTGCTGGAATTCCTCGTGTTTTTTGAAGTAACGACAATCCGGAGGACAGCTTATGTCGACAGCCCTGTGTTCCCCGCAGCACCTGCTGCAGATCATTCCACCCAGAGCTGGACATTCCCTTTTGCCTTTTCGTTTTCCGCCGTAAACGCAAGTTTCGGACATCTGACCTACCTCCCGAGTTTTCCGCGCTCTATAAGCCTGTCGACTGCTCTCCTGGCTTGCTCGTCAGTCCTCTTCAATTCGTCCAGGCCGGGACTGCTGACCTTCTCGACTTCTTCCAGTACCAGCTCCAGACCCCTGGCAATATCACCGAATTTTATCCCACCGGCCAGGAACTCGTCAATCAGGGACTCGTCCGCCCCGTTGACTGCCGCTGGGGCGTTATCACCGATTCTGCCTGCTTCGACTATCACGTCGAACGCGGGATATCTGTCGGTACTGAGCTCTCTGAATTCCAGGCTACCGACCTCCGCCGGGTTCAGGCGCTCGTAGTCGTTCTCCCTCCTGCGGGGATACGTAAGGGCGTACTGTATGGGTACTTTCATGTCCGGTGGGCCGATTTCGCCCATCATGGAACCGTCTCTGAACTGAACCAGGGAGTGGATGACGGATTGGGGGTGGACGACGGCTTTTATCCCGTCGTAGGGAATCCCGAAAAGCCAGTGGGCTTCTATTACCTCCAGACCCTTGTTTACCATCGATGCCGAGTCGCAAGTAATGCGGCTACCCATATCCCAGTTCGGATGGTCCAGGGCCTCTTCGGGAGTGGCATCCTCTATTTCCTCGAGCGGGATCTCCAGGAACGGGCCGCCGGAGGCGGTTATTAGCAGTTCCTCTACCTCCTCCCTGCTTCCCGATTCCAGGGCCTGGAAAATCGCGTTATGCTCGCTATCTATAGGTATCAGCTCGGTCCGATGTTCCTCGAGCTTCTCTTTCACGAGCCTGCCGCCTACCACCAGGGATTCCTTGTTGGCCAGCAGCAACCTGTCTGCCTTTCCGATCCCTTTGAGGGTGGGCTCAAGGCCGAGGAAGCCGACCAGCGAGTTTACCAGAGTTCCGCCCTCGGAGAAGGAGGAAAGGTAATTTAGCCCTTGGCGACCGGTCCTGATGCTCAGCTCGGCTGAAACCATGCCCAAGAGGTCTTCTTTTTCCTCTTCGCCCTTTACGGAAACCACTTCGGGCTCGTACCTGCGAATCTGTCGTGCCAGCAGGGAGGTATTGGAACCACAGGCCAGGCCTTTTACGTTGAAATGCTCCTGACCATTCTCGACTAACTCACTTATTACTTCCAGAGTTTGAGTACCTATGGAGCCGGTGGAGCCGAGAACTACTACGTCTTCAGCCATAATTGTTTCCTAGGTGATCCCGGCCGGGAGGGCCGCCTGATCGAGTATCTCTTCCAGTTCCTCTCCTTCCAGTTCCTCAAGTTCGATCAACCTCTCCGCCAGGTTGTTCAGGACCTCCTTGTTATTGTCGAGGATCTTTCTGGCTTTGCCGTGGCATTCTTCAACTATGCTTCGGATTTCCTTGTCGACCAGCGAGGATACCTCCTCGGAATGCTCGTTGCTCTTAACTATCTCTTCTCCAAGGAAGACGTTTCCGTTGTCCTGACCTAGGTTAATCGGTCCCAGCTTGTCGCTCATCCCGTATTCTACGACCATTCTCTTTGCAATGTCGGTCGCTTTTTTGAAGTCGTCCTGGGCCCCGGTGGTGACATCGTCGTAGACGAGTTCTTCAGCAGTACGCCCACCCAAAAGCGTGGTTAGCTTGTCCAGCAGTTCTGATTTGGAAACCAAAAACTTTTCCTCGAGAGGGAGCTGGAGGGTAAAGCCAAGTGCTCCGTTACTTCTCGGTACTATCGATATCTTGTGAACCGGATCGGCGTTTGGCAGGAGTTTACCTATCAGCGCGTGCCCCGATTCGTGGTAGGCGATTTTTTCCTTCTCTTCCTCGCTGATTGCCATTCCTTTGCGCTGGACTCCGGCTATTACCCGATCTATAGACTGCTCGAAGTCGGTCATTTCGACTTTTTGCTTCCCCTTTCGGCCTGCCAGGAGGGCGGCTTCGTTCGCCAGGTTTTCCAGGTCGGCGCCTACAAAGCCGGGAGTACGTCGGGCCAGGACGTCCAGGTCGACGTCGTCCGCTGTTTCCTTGTTCTTCGTGTGGAGTGCTAATATTTCCTTCCTCCCCTGTATATCCGGGGAAGGTACGGTTATCTTTCTATCAAATCTCCCCGGACGTAGCAGTGCCGGATCGAGCACGTCGGGTCTGTTGGTCGCGGCAAGAATTATTACTCCCTCGTTTGGGTCGAATCCATCCATTTCGGACAAAAGCTCGTTCAGAGTCTGTTCTCTCTCGTCGTGGCCGCCACCCAGCCCGGCTCCGCGCTTCCTGCCGATGGCATCCAGCTCGTCAATGAAAATTATCGACGGCGCGTTTTTCTTCGCCTTTTCGAACATGTTTCTAACCCTGGATGCCCCCACCCCAACGAACATCTCGACGAAGTTCGATCCGCTTGTCTGGTAAAAGGGCACGTTGGCCTCCCCTGCGATCGCCCGTGAGAGGAGGGTCTTTCCTGTACCGGGAGGTCCGACCAGTATCATACCTTTCGGTACCTCCGCTCCCAGCTTCTCGAACCGCTCGGGGTTTTTCAGGTACTCTACGATTTCCTCGACCTCTTCTTTCACCTCTTCGACGCCCGCAAAGTCGTCGAAACTTACCTCCGAAAATTCCTTGTTGACGAGATCGGCTTTGCTCTCACCGAAGTTCAGGGCGTTGTTTCCCTGCATGCGGCGCATCATAAATACCCAGAGCCCAATGATCAACAGAACGGGCAGGAGGGAGATAAGCAGCGAGAAGAACCAGTTGCTATCGGAGGCCTCCTCGAAGGTGACCTTGACGCCCTGATCCCTCAGCCTGTCGAGGTAATCCGTCGATTCCGTAGGACCCCTTGTGACAAAGGTGCCGCCGCTTTTATAAGTACCGCTTATCATTCCTCCCTTGATCGTGACCTCAAGGACGCGCTCGTTTTCGACCTGGCTGAGGAACTCGGTGTAACTGATTTCATCCTGGGCCGACGGAGAGTTAAAGAGGGTCTGGAAGAGTATCAAGGATAAAATGATTGCCCCAACTATAAGTGCGATATTTCTGAAATTGTTATTGTTGTTGGGGAAGTTGAACTGCCCGCCGTTATCTTTATCGTCTCGTTCCGGGCCTTTACCGGGTTGGTCCGGCCGGTTAAAGTCGTTGTCGAAGTCGTTATCCTCGTTCAAGCAAACTCACCTCTTAACTCAGGAATTTTACGACAGGGATTGAATATTCTCAAGTTCGTGGAACATGCAGGAATAACCGTTGCAGGGGCGTTAGATGATACAAAAACTTCCAATGAAAGGTAAATCTTTTGTCACTCAGCTCTTTAAAAAAATTTGGCAGTCCCGAGGGGATTCGAACCCCTGTCGCCGGGATGAGAACCCGATATCCTAGGCCACTAGACGACGGGACCGGGTTTGGCTGGGAGAGGAGGATTCGAACCTCCACTAACGGGTCCAGAACCCGCCGTCCTACCATTAGACGATCTCCCACAGCCGGACAAATTATACCAAAGGAGGATATTAGATCAACTCAGTTTTTCCTAAGCGTAGTTAAGAATCTAAAACTCATAATTAGCCGGGAAGTCTCCTGCCCCGGGTTACGGATTCGTCTTTTGCCAATTGACGCGTTGTCGCCTATAATTTCGTTGGATTTCGTAAGTAAACTAAGGAGGGGGACGATGAGCAATAAATTTGGTCCAGTAGTAGCGGGAAAATTCTACCCAGGGAAAAGGGAAAGTCTGCTCAAACGGATCGGGGCGTGTTATACCGATGGACACGGACCGGGCGAAGCACCGGACCCGGTAGATCGAGACCTGGATGGGGACCTCGGGATAATAGCTCCTCACGCCGGCTACAAGTTTTCCGGGCCGGTTGCGGCCCATGCTTACGGCTGGCTGGCTCGCCACGGAAGGCCAGCGGCGGTCGTAATCCTGGGAACCAACCATACGGGGTTCGGTCCCGGCGCCGCTATTGCCACGGAGGGTTCCTGGGCGACCCCACTGGGCGACGTCCCTATAGACGAAGAGCTGGCGAGGAGTATATTCGAGGAAAGCGATGAACTGCGGAATAGGACCGCCGCTTTTTCCAGGGAACACTCGATCGAAGTCCAGTTACCCTTTCTCCAGCACCTCTGGGGCTCTTGGAAAGGCGCTCTCTCTTTTGTCCCTATTTGCCTGAAGGATCAAAGCAGGTCTGTTGCCGAGGACGTCGGGAAAGCGCTGGAGGAAGCTACACCGAGGGGAACGTTGGTTGTGGCAAGTACCGATTTTTCCCATTACGAAAGCCAGGAAGTGGCGGTAGAAAAGGACGGCATGGCTATTGAGGCCATAGTCGAAGGTGATCTTGAAGGTCTTTACGGTAATATATCGGAACACGACATCTCGATCTGTGGTTACGGCGCGGCTGCTTCCCTGATGACTTTTGCCTATATCAGGGGGCTCGATCCGGAGGAATTGAAGTACGCCACTTCCGGCGACGTTTCAGGCTTTGGAGAGGAGGTAGTGGGCTATAGTGCAATTGGATTCGAATAATGGGAACCCGGTCTATTCGATGACTGGTTACGGCGAAGCCGAGGTTGAGCTGGATGGAAGGAAACTAGAGGCGAGCATCAGGACCTACAATCACGATGGTACGTCGATAAGCGTTCGGGGGTTGGATGAGGACCAGGCTACCCTCCACAAAGCCGAAGAACTGCTCAAGGAGTCCTTTCCGCGGGGGCGGATAGAGGCGAGGATAAAAACCAGGGAGAGGAGTGGTCTACCCCCGGAAGAACTTGATAGGGAGGCCATACGGGGAAGCTACGAGAGCCTCTCGGAGCTGGCGGAGGATCTTGGTTTAATTGAAGGTCCGACTCTCGGGGATTTGATTTCGCTGGATCTCCTGCATACCAAGCCCCCATATGAAGGTGCATGGTCACAGATAAAGGAAGCCTTAAGTGAAGCTGTATCCAGGACCCGACGGGCACAGAGAAAGGAGGGTGAACGGATAAGGGAAGACCTGCTGGGCCACCTGGATGAGATCGATCGACGATTGGACGAGGCCGAGGAGGGTGTACCCGAGGTGGTTGATCGCTATAAAAGGAACCTGCGGGAGAGAATAAGCGATCTCTTAGAAGGAGACGAGGCCGTCGTCGGGGGGCGCGAACTGGAAACCGAAGTGGCGAAGTTCGCGGATAAGGTCGACGTGAACGAGGAAATATCCCGGGCGAGGACTCACGTAAACTCGGCCAGAGATGCCCTGAAGAGCGGTGGTCTGGTCGGTAAAAAACTAAAGTTCCTCTCTCAGGAACTCCAGCGCGAGATCAACACCCTGGGGGCCAAATCAAAGGACGGGGATATCCAGGGAGAAGTAATAGAAATGAAGCTCGCGCTTGAGAAATTCAAAGAGCAATCCCGCAATCTCGCCTGAACCTGTTAACCGGTGAAGATCCATCCGACTGAGGGCCCTCTAACTATTTGAAGAAGAGAGGTGTAGTGGTCCTAATGGATGAAGAGTTACCGTATTCCGATTACGGCAGGGAAGGAATATTTTTTGTCGTCACCGGGCCATCCGGAGTCGGAAAGACGACGGTGATGGAGCGGTTGCTCGATGAGGACGTTCGGTTGAGCTATTCAGTCTCCCATACAACACGAGAACCAAGGGCCAACGAAATTCACGGCGAGGATTACTACTTCGTTGCAGAGGAAGAGTTCGAACGGATAAAAGCGCAGGGAGGATTTATCGAGTGGGCGGAGATCTACGGTGATTACTACGGGACGTCCCGTCGGGAGATCGATAGAATACGTGAGGGAGGTCTGGATCCCTTTATGGATATAGACGTGCAGGGGGCCGCGCAGCTGCGCCGGGATTCCGACTTGGATGGGGTATACGTGTTTCTCGCCCCTCCTTCAATGAAAGAGCTGGAGAGAAGAATTTCCCGGAGAGGTGAGGAAGACGAGGAAACGACTCGGAAACGCCTTCGCGTTGCCCGAAAAGAGATTACCCGAATTCCCGAATTTGACTACCTTATTGTAAACGAGGAACTGGACAGGACCGTCTCCTCTCTCAGTTCGGTGATTGAAGCGGAAAGGTTAAAAGTTAAGGGGCGGTGGAGATGATAGAAGGGCTCGGCGTGGACCTCGTTTCAGTAGAACGGTTACGGTCGGTCGTCGAGAGGCGGGGTGAGGAATTCCTGCAAAGGGTATTTACCGAAAAGGAGAGGGAATACTGTCTAAGCAGGAGTAGAAAATTCGAACACCTGGCCGGCAGGTTTGCGGCGAAGGAATCAATCGTGAAGGCGGTCGGTCACAAGTTGCCCTGGCTGGGAATTGAGGTTTTATCAGGCGAGGACGGAAACCCTTCTGCAAAGCTGGTTGACGAAGAAATTGTCGGCAGGCCGGTGGTTCACGTTTCCATCAGCCACACGGCAAGTTACGCGATCGCAGTGGCGATCCTCGAAGCCGAGAGCTAGGGATTAGGGATGGATGTCGTTCCGATCTCCTGCACGCGTTCAAACTTTTCGCTCTTCGCCCCGGATTAGTCGAGCTATGTTTCCCCTGTGGGTGAAGAATACGAAAGCGGTTAGGGCCAGGGAAACCCACAGCGGGATACCCGGCCCCTTGATAAGATAAAGGGTTGCTGGAACCGAAGAGATGGCGGTCAAAGAGCTCAACCCGGCTATATTCCAGGTCGAGAATACCAGTATCCATACCCCGGCGAACACGAGCCCGGTCGGCCAGGAGACGAAACTTATCGCACCTAACGACGTGGCCACTCCTTTGCCGCCGGAAAAGCCGAGGAAAGGGTTGTAAACGTGTCCCAGAACAGCGAGAAAGCCCAGGACCGGAACCAATCCCAGCTGGTGGGCGAGAAAAGCCGCCAGAAACCCCTTTCCAGTATCCAGAAGTAGAGCGAGCCCACCGTACCCCTTTCCACAAACGCGTGAGACGTTCGAGGCTCCGGGATTACCGGAACCGTACTGTCGAATGTCGGTGTTTGAAAACACCTTGGGGATTACGTAGCTGAAAGGTATCGTACCTATAAGATAGGACGCCAGAGCGACCAAAAACAGTAAAGGCAGTTCGGCGGACATTCAGGTGGTTAGAAGCCCTTGTCTTCCAGGTGCTCCCTCATGGAGATCGTCTCGTGCCCGCTGTCGTCGTCCTCGGATTCCCCTTCCTGAGAAGAACCGGATTCTTCCTCTTCCAGAATTCTGATCGAGAGACGAACCTGTCTTTTTTCGTCGTTAATTCCGATTATCTTGGCTTCTACCTCTTCCCCTACTTCTACCACGTCCTCGGGGTCCGAAACCTTCTCAGGGGAGAGTTCCGAAACGTGAATCAATCCTTCGACGTCGCTGGTTATCTTGATAAACGCGCCGAACTCCTTGATCTCCGATATTTCGCCCTTGACTTTCGAGCCGACCGAGTAAAGATCCTGGAACTCGTGCCACGGGTCCTTCTGAGCCTGCTTGATGCTCAAGCTGATCCGTCTGTCGTCCTTGTCTACTTCGAGTACCTGAGTGTTTACCTGATCACCTTCGGAGAGCATGTCGCTTGGGTGATTTACGTGATCCCAGGATAGTTCGGAGACATGGACGAGGCCTTCGACACCTTCCTCAAGCTGGACGAAAGCGCCAAAGTCCGTTACCTTCGTTACCTTCCCGCTGACTTCCGTACCCGGCTCGTACTCTTCTTCGATCCTTTCCCACGGATCTTCCTGGGCTTTTCTGGCGGAGAGGCTAATCCTCTGTTCCTCTTCGTCCACTTCAAGAACTTCTGCCTCGACCGTTTCCCCGACCTCTATTACTTCGTGAGGATCCTCGGGGTAGCCCCAGGAGAGTTCAGATATATGAATTAACCCTTCGACGTCTTCTTCCAGTTCGACGAAGGCACCGAAGTCCGTAATCGAGACGACTTCCCCTTCCACCGTCTTTCCTACCGGATATCGTTTGGATACGCCTTCCCAGGGATTGGGTTTCAGGCGTTTGATTGAGAGGGAGATCTTTTCTTCCTCCCTGTTCATGTCTATGACTTTTACTTCTACCGTGTCCCCTTCCTCGTACTCGTCGGGAGGCGCAGGTAAGTCCTTCCAGCTGATTTCCGATCTATGTACCAGGCCTTCGAACCCGCCGATGTCGACGAATAGCCCAAAATCGACTTTGGACTTGATCTCCCCTTCGACGGTATCTCCCGGCTCCAGATCTTCGAATAACTTATCTATCTGTTTTTCTCTTTCCTCGTCCAAGTATTCCCGGCGCGAGATCACGATATTCCTATTCTTCCTGCTCAGCTCCAGGATTTTAAAGTTCAGCTCCTTTCCTTTGAGCTCGGAGATCACGCTGGGCATGTCAGATCCCAGGTGCGAGCCCGGAAGGAAGGCCTGAATGCCGTCCACGTTCACGTGGTAACCGGCGCTTTTGACCTCTTCTGTTATGGTCCCGGTAATGGTTTCGTCCTTCTTGAATGCCTCTTCCAGTTCACCGATCTTGCGCTCGTAAGCTGCCTGTTTTTCCGAGACGTAGACCGTGCCCTTTTCCTCGTCGATGTAAGTTACCAGTACCTCGACCTCTTCGCCGGGTTCTATTTCCTCTCTTTCCCGAAACGGGGAAAGTTCCGACTTGGGCAGGATGCCCTCGGACTTGTAACCGATATCTACCAGAATGTCCTTGTCTTCCACCTGGACGACGCTGCCAGTAATGGTATCGCCCCGGCTGTATGTCCTGACGTCTGTCTCGTCAAACGCTTCTTCCATCTTGATTTTTTCTTCCATCAAACGACCACCTGTTGAGTTTGTTTTTGACAAATCCGAATTGATTTCAATCAAATTGACTACCGACTTGCCATAAGTTACAATATGATAACCTTTCTGTCTCTTTGAATCAACAGTTACCGTGAGATAGAATTGTTTTTTCTGCCCTTACTGTGCCGCCAGGGCGACGGTTAAAGTTCGTTTACTATCTTCATGAGCGTTGTGGTCAACCTGCGGTAGTCCGTCGAGGACGCTTCTCCCGAATTCGGCTTTCTAGTTTCGTCGGCTCGGTCCTTCAAATCCTGGAGGTCGAAGGGTTTACCTATAGTGAGGACGGCGGGTGCGAAGAAGAAGGGATACTGAAGCGGGCTGCGTTCTATCTTGATTTTCACGGGAAGGAACCTCCGGTCAGTTTTTTCGGCCAGCCTGACGGTTCCGCTTTTTGGCGGGGCGCCTTCGGAGGTCGTTCCTTCGGGAAAGATGCAGAGTAATCCTTCTTCTCTAAAAGCCGCAAGCATTTTTCTCAGATCGCCTTTACCAAAATTGTCCCTGTTGATCGTGGTCGAGAACCACCTTACAGGATATTTGAATATCGGGTTATTTAGCAGTCCTTCGCGGGCTATGAAATGAACCTGTCGGCCCAGTCCGAATACGATCCCGATAAAAGGTGGATCCCAGTAGCTCGTATGAGAGGCGGTTATGAGTACCCGATCCGTATTTTGCGGGATGTTTTCTTTCCCCCTGACCCGAAGGTTAAATAATAGCTTCACCACGGGCTTCAGTATCAGCAGAATCAGACGATAAACCAGGTTACGGAGTTTATTCAGCGTTTTTTTCTTCATTTGAAATTTTCTAATCAGTTTCGTCGGAGAGAAATCGTTCAACAAGCTCGCTTACCTGCTCTATGACCTCTCTTTCTGAAAGCTCGGTCGTGTCAATTATAGTTGCTTCCTCGGCGGGCTTCAGCGGGGCGACCTCCCTTTCCTCGTCCCTCCGGTCTCGCCGCTTTATCCCCTCTTCAATTTTTCCCAGCGGGCGGTCGAGATCCAGCTGTTTTTTTCTCCTCCTGGCGCGTTCGCGGGCAGAAGCGGTGAGAAATACCTTGACGTCTGCTTCCGGCAAAACCACGGTACCGATATCCCTTCCCTCGACGAGAACGTCCCTCGTTTGAGCTATATCGTGTATCCTGTCGTTTACGAGATCCCTTATCTCGGCCCTTTGGGCCAGTTTCGAGGCTTCTTCTCCCACTTCTTCCGTGTCGAGATCCTCCGGGATCCCTTCCCCGTTCAGGAGCAATTCTGGCACGCATCCCGTGCCCGGTTTCAGCGTTAGAGTTCTGTAGTCCTTTGATTGAAGCTTGCCGTAGGCTATCCCTCTATAAAGCCGTCCTGATTGAACGAATAGGAGGCCGAAACTCTCGGCGACCTCTCGACCGACGCTGGTCTTTCCTACCCCGGCCGGACCGTCGATAGTAACACGAACCACCTTACTCCCCCTCCCCGGAAATTACCTGACCCGTCTTCGTCGGCCTCGTGATTTCCAGCCTGCCACCTCTCGGGTGCGAACTAAGTTCGGGCTGAAGGTGCTCCTTTACGGCTTCGGGGGAGGTTCCCGGTTCGGTAATTCCGAAAACGGCACTTCCGCTTCCCGATAAACCCGAGGTCGTTATGAGCGGAGAACGTTCCATGATTTCCAGGTATTCCGAAATCTCCGGGCGTAACCTCAGGGCCGGTTCCTGTAGGTCGTTCCTGATCTGGTAGCCTTCCGGCGGTTCCTCGTTAACTTTTTCCCGGCCCTCGCGTTGTTGGGTTTCTCCCTCCCGTTCAATCCGATCGAATTCCGAATAAACTTCGCCGGTGAGCTGTGAAAAGGGAGGGGCGATGATCGGAACCAGTCGATCCGTGAACGGGTTATCCAGCCGTTGCAGAAGATCCCCGGTACCGCCGGCCTTACAGTATCCGCCGTAAAAGAAGAAAGGGATGTCTGCCCCGAAGTCCCCCCCGATTTCGATAAGCCTGTTTCTCGAAAGACCACATTTCCACAGTCGATTTAACGCAATCAAAGTGGTGGCCGCGTCCGAGCTTCCGCCCCCGAGCCCCCCTCCAATTGGTATCCGCTTCTCCAGAATTATCCTCGCGCCGGAATCGACCGAACAGAGAGCCTGTAGCTTCTTTGCCACCCTGTAGCAGAGGTTTTCCTCTCTCGGGATTTCGGACTCCGTCTCGATTATTAAACTCTCTTCCGGAATTGATTCGAAGGTTAATCTGTCGTCCAGGTTGACGCTTAGGTAAGATATTTCTAGCTCGTGGTAGCCGTCTCTTCTGGTCCCCGTGATTTCCAGGTAAGGGTTTACCTTCGCAAATGATCTGGCAAATAATTTCACCTTAAGAGCCCTCCGTCTCCGGTTCCATATGGATCAATCGGGCCACGTTATAGACTCCCCCTTTTTGACCCTCCGAACGCCGTGTCGGCATTCAAATTCGGATGATTCCTCCCGAGTTTTTCGGTCCCGGGTGCTTTCAAGCGGTTGACAAATTCCGACGCTATTTCGGATCTGATCGGCGCAAATTATACCCGGCGAACTAGACGTCGACAAGAGTTCCAGCCGTTCGTATGCTGGAAGAATTCTCCGGACTCAACTATAATGAAAGCACTGGAGGTAATCGATCGAATTGAAATCTGGATTTGTTCATTTGCTTGGGAAATCGAACGTCGGTAAATCCACGTTTATAAATGGGGTCGTCGGCGAGAAAGTTTCTATCACTTCCGACAAACCACAAACCACCCGAAACAGAATCAAGTGTATTTACAATCGAGAAGAGTCACAGGTCGTTTTCCTGGATACTCCAGGGGTTCACGAGCCGGAGGACCCGCTTGGTAACTACCTGGTGGACGAAGCAAAGAAGGGAGTGAAGGGGGGTGACCTGCTGCTGTATATGGTAGAGGCCTGGGGGGAAGTACGTGAGGACGAACGCCCATTTTTGAGGAAGGTTGCCAGCCAGGACGAACCAGCTATTTTGCTCGTAAACAAGGTCGACCTTGCCACACCGGAAGAGATAGCCAGAACCCTGAAGGCCTACGAAGGAGAGGAGATATTCGACGAATACGTGCCTATTTCCGCGCTTACCGGGGACGGCGTGGATATAGCCCTGGACGAAATCATCACCTACCTACCGGAAGGGGAACGCCTGTTTCCGGAGGAGATGAATACGGACAAGCCAATGGGTTTTCTCATGTCGGAACTCGTCAGGGAAAAGGTCTACCAGCTAACTTACGAGGAACTACCTTATTCGGTCGCTACCCGAACCAAATCCTACGAGGAAAGGGAAGACGAGGACTTGATGGAGGTTTACGTGGACGTTTTTGTGGTCCGGGAATCTCAAAAAGGCATAATTATCGGAGAGGGAGGGAAGAAGATCAAACAAATCGGTCAAAGGGCCCGGGAGGATCTGGAAAGGATGGTTGGGAGCAAAGTTTACCTCGATCTGAAAGTAAAGGTCGCCAAGAACTGGAACAGGCACGACGAATCGGTCGAGTCCTTGACGGGGTTCGAAACGGAGTAATATAAAAAGGAGGTCGGGATGGAGAAGTCAGAACTTGCCGGAAGGATCGATCACACGACTCTCGGAAGGAATTCTACCGAGGCGGAAGTAAGGAGGGTCTGCAGGGAGGCCAAGGAGTACGGTTTTGCCTCCGTCTGCGTGGAGCCGGTGTACGTTTCGCTGGCGTCGGAACTGCTCGAAGGAGTAACTTCTCTGGTGGATACTGTCGTCGGTTTTCCTCACGGCACCCACAAGAGCGAGGTCAAGGGGTTTGAAGCACAGGTCGCCGTCGAGGACGGTGCGGACGAACTCGACATGGTGGCCAATATATCCGGGTTGAAGGAGGGGAATTACGAGCTGGTCGCTCGCGACATAATGGCCGTAACTGACGTGGCCGAGAAAAGTACCAGGGATATCAACGTAAAAGTAATACTCGAGATGGCGGAACTCCAAGAGGAGGAAAAGAGGGCCGGCTGCATTATAGCCGAGGCGAGCGGGGCCGATTTCGTAAAAACCTCGACCGGGTTTGGCCCAGGTGGAGCCACGATAGCGGATGTCGAGCTGATGAGCCAGGTAGTATCCGATCGGATGGGGGTCAAAGCGGCAGGGGGAATTGGTGATTACGAAGCCGCCGTGAGTATGTTGGAAGCCGGCGCGACCAGAATTGGTGCGAGCAGCGGGGTTGAGATAGTCGAGGGTGCGCCCGGTGAGTAGAATCCCTTCCTGACGATATGGCGATAAAGCGCGTCGAGGCTTTCGTAATTAAGAAGGTAAATTTCAAGGATAGCGACTACATAGTGACTTTTTTCGGGGGGGATTCGGGTAAATTCGCGGGACTGGCCAAGGGGGCGCGTAAATTCGAGAGCAAGTTCGGCGGCGTATTTGACCTGCTCAATTACGTGGAGGTGGTTTATTACGAGGGTTCCGGCTTGGACTTCCTCAAGGAAGGAGAGCTGATCCGAAACTGGGAGGGTCTCCGGACCGCCCCGGACGCGATCAACGCGGGTTTACGCTGTGCTCGAACCATAGATAGGGTTCTGGAAGAGGGGGGGCTAGATAAAGGCTCCTTTGAGTTATTCTGGTCCACTCTTTCCGCCCTGGACGAAAGCCAGGGTAAACCAAAAATGCTGGAGCTTTCCTTTCACCTCAAGCTATTTCAGCTCCTGGGTTATCGTCCGGTTCTTAACAGGTGTATCGAATGCGGTAAGAGCCTTGAGGGCGAAAGCAGCGTAAGGTTTAGGCCCAAGGAAGGAGGGGCCATCTGTCGGGATTGCGGGACCGGTGAGGGGATCCGGATATCCGGCGGTCTGAGAAGGGGACTGATAAAGTTACTTGCCCTGCCGCAGGATCGGGTCCGCCGGCTAAAATTGTCGGAGGATCACATGAAAAGTGGTTTCCTCTTGCTCAGCAGGTTTGGGAGGTATCATTTCGACAGGTCGCTCCTTCCCGAGGGTCTGGTCGAAGACACCTATATCTAGAACAGAATTAGTTTTTCTGTCTGTACTCTTTTGAATTAGGAAAACGGATTGGTTACCATCATTTTACCACGGGTGAGTCAAATGAAAGTTAGAATAGAAGAAAGGCACATGGAACAAAGTGATCCCCTGAGGGAATACGCAATTAACAAGGCCGAAGACCTGGAAAGGTTTTTTGACGGCATAATCAGCGTAGAAATTACGATGGACGTGGAAAAGGAGAGAAGGATCGTCAAGGTGTTTGCGCACCTGATAAATAAGAAGATAGTCAAATCAACTGCCAAGTCCGACGACATGTACGTGTCGATAGATAGCGCCATGGACAAGATCGAGAGGCAGCTGAAAAAGTATAACGAGAAACTCAAGGACAAACACAAAGGGGAGATCCCTCCCTGGGAGGAAACGGAAGGATCCCCCGGAAAGGTCGATAATGGGGAAATCGTCAGAACCGATCTCTACGTGAAAAAACCCATGGCACCGGATGAAGCGGCTATGCAACTGGAGTCATATAAACAAGAATTCCTGGTATTCAGGAATTCAAATAACGACAAACTCAACATAATTTACCACCGGGATGACGGAAAGTACGGTTTAATCGACCCGCGTATTTAGGTTAACTTTATAGGAGCCTGCAGTTTCCCGCCCGACAGGAGCAATCACAATGGCAGAGGCCGTTGCCCTTTACTCCGGTAGTCTTTCCAGTTCCGTAGCGACGGAGCTGGCTGTAAACCATAGCTCTCTGGACCGGGTTATAGTGCTTACTCTGCGTTCACCGTTCTTCGCGAAGTTCGACAGGGTAAAAGAGCTGGCCGAGACGCTCTGGCCCGGGACGCGTTTTCGCAGTAAGTCCATAAAGAAAAAGACGGGCCGAATAGGGGGATTCGAGAGGCCGGGATCGAACGACCGAAAGACCTATTGTTCGAAGTGTCAGGCGATCCTTCTGGAAACGGGCAGGGATTTCCTCGACGGGATCGGGGCGGATTTCCTGGTATCGGGAGAAATGATAGGACCTGGAGAGAATACTCCCCCGCAGAAGCTTGATGGGATAGACAGAAAGGTGGGACTGGAGGGGAGGGTATACCGGCCTTTATCTTCTGCTGGATTACCCCAGACCGTACCCGAGAAGAACGGCTGGATGCCGGGGAAGGACGAGCTAACGGAGGTTAAAATTCGGAGAATCCGGGATGACCTCGAGAGGCGAAAAAGGGCAAAGGATCAGGGCTTCCTGGCGGCCGAAGACAGGTGCAAGTTGACCCGGGGACGATACCGCAGGAGGTTGAAGGACTTGCTCCGGGAAGAAGAGTTTAACGTCAATGACATCAGCCTGCTGGATTTCGAGAACTATTACAAGATTCCTCCGGATACGAAAGTAGTTTTGGGTAAAGGCCCCGAGGGCAAAAGGAGACTGCATAATTACTTTCTACCTCAGGATCTCCGCTTTTACCTCCCGACCCGGGAAGGTCCGATGGCGCTGGTTCGATCGGGATTAAAAGGTGAAGCTAACGGCGAGGGTCGAGAGGTCGTAAAGCTGGCCGCCCGGATTACCGCTGGCGGGTGTGAGGAGGTCGAAGACGGAAAGGTCGAGGTCAACTATCGATTCGAGCACCAGGACGAAACTTACCGTCTGATGGTTTCCCCGATGGACGAGGAAAGGTTGTGCGAGTACAGGTTGTGAATACTTCTTAAGCAGGGTGAAAACGTGAAGAAACACGAGGAACTGCTCGAAGAGCTCAACTCCGGACAGGTCGATGCCGTTACCCATTATGAAGGGCCATTGCTCGTCCTATCCGGTGCCGGGAGCGGGAAAACGAGGGTTATCACGCACAGGATTGGCTACCTGATCGAGGCTTATGGGGTTAGCCCAGAAAGGATCCTGGGCCTCACTTTTACCAATAAGGCTTCGGAGGAGATGGACGCGAGGCTAAAGGAACTTTTGTCAGGGCAAATGGAGGATGGTTCTCCCTGGTTGGGGACGTTTCACGCGCTTGGGGCGGAGTTCCTGCGTCGGTACGCGAATAGGCTGGATCGGGGCTATGACCGTTACTTTACCATCTACGACGATTCGGACCAGAAGGAAGCGATCAAAGAAGTGATGGTTGACCTGGATATATCGACGGAGGAATTTCAGCCGGGAATGATCCGGTCGTTTATAGACGATGCCAAGAACGAGTTGATCGGTCCGGAAGAGTTCCGGTCGGAGATGGCGGGGGAGCTTGACGATTATATGCTGAGGACGGTGGATAGGGTCTATAGAGGTTACCAGAACAAGCTGGAGGAGTGGAATGGTCTCGATTTTGGCGACTTGATCCGAGTTCCCGCCGAACTGATGAAAGAGGATCGGGAGCTGGTTCGGGCCTGGAGGAAGAAGTTCAAGTTTCTGCTGGTGGATGAGTACCAGGATACGAATCATGCCCAGTACGTTATGGCCAACCAGCTGGCAAAGCCCGAAAACAATATCTGTGTTGTCGGCGACGACGATCAGGCGATATTTGGCTGGCGGGGGGCGGACGTAAGTAACATCCTGGAATTCGAGGAGGACTTCCCGGAGGCCAGAGTCGTGAACCTTTCCCGGAACTATCGGTCCAGGAAACCGATACTGAGGGCGGCAAATAGCGTAATTAGCAACAACCAGTTCAGGAAGTCGAAGGAGATGGAACCGAGCCGGGGCGAGGGGGAATCGCTTTGCCTATACCGGGCTGAGGACGAGGAGGACGAAGCAGACTTCCTTGCCCGACGTGTAAAGGAGCTGCGACGGAAAGGAGTTGAACTCGGAGAGATAGCAATTTTATATCGGGTAAATCCGCTTTCGCGAGGGATAGAGAAGAGGCTGGTCGAAGCAGGGGTCCCTTACGAGATCGTTCGCGGAACACGATTCTACGAGAGAAAGGAGATAAAAGACGTGCTGGCGTATCTGAGGGTTATGTGTAATCCCCATGACGATCTCCACCTGATGCGGGTGATAAATACTCCGAGGAGAGGGATTGGGAAAAAGACACAGGAAGCGGCCAGGGTTCGCGCCAGAGTGGAGGGTGATTCCATCTGGGACTTCCTCACCAGTTCCGAGGAGCCCGCAGAACTTTCCGGCCGTCAGCGGTCCCGACTAAACTCCTTTGTGGAGGTCATCCAGGGCCTGAGAGATCGGAGGGAGGAAGTGGAGCTGGTGGATTTCGTGAAGGAAGTTGTTTCTGAGATCGAGTACTTTTCCTATCTGGAAAAGGAGTACGATCCGAATTCCGCCGAGGACAGGAAGAACAACGTTAGGGAGCTCCTCGGGCAGCTCAAAGAGATGGATTCAGAGGAACTCGAGCTCGAAGACTTTCTGGAGAAAGTTGCTCTTGAGTCGGACGTAGACCAGTTTGAAGACAGGCGGGATAAGGTGTCCCTGCTGACGCTGCATTCCGCGAAGGGCCTCGAATTCGGATACGTTTTTATGGTTGCCATGGAGGACGGCCTCCTTCCCCATAGGAGGTCCCTCGAGGAAGGGGGGCTGGAGGAGGAAAGGCGCCTCTGTTACGTCGGATTGACTCGGGCAAAAGAGAAGGTGTTTCTTAGTTACGCCGACAGCCGTTTCCTCTACGGACAGCGGTATAACGATCCTCCTTCCCGTTTTCTAGGTGAAATACCCGACCAGGAGATAGAACGGGCAGGCGAGATCCCTGTCCGGACGAGCGGTGGACCGAAAGCAACAAAGGTCCGGAGTCGTAGTGAGGGTAGCTGGAAGGACTTTCTGGAATAAGTTGAAATGACCGCCCCCTTCCTTATAATTGGTGAGCAGTTCGTATTAGATCAAGGTTTTTATGTTTCTTTATTCTTATCCAGAACCAAATAGCCAACCAAAATCCAGGGTACGGACGGGTGGTTAAATAGAGTTATTCGTGGGTAACGATCCCGGAGCTGGTAACTGGTTAGGTAAGATAGGTTTTATGGACGGTGGAGGGAGTTATGCCATTATACAAGTATCGCTGTAATGAATGTGATAACACCTTTAGGGTATTGCGGAAGAACGGCAAAAAAGACGAAATACCGGAGTGTCCCGAATGTGGGAGCACCGATGTAGAGAGGTTAATTTCGAGCGTCGGTTTGAGGTTCAAGGGGAACGGGTTTTACCGGACCGATTACGATAACAATTCCAGTTACAAGGACAATGGAGGGAAAAACGAGGACTCCGGAAGCGGTAACGGTTCGAAAAATCAGGGTGAGGCACAGGAATCGAGTTCGGGTGAGGTTTAAGAACGCTGTAAAAGTTATATTGGGAAGGAATTGTGGGACTCCGCGCCACTGAACTCGAGTACCGAATTTTGGGCGGTAAATTTCGGTTGTTTTAGGTGTAATGCCAAGTGAGGGGGTAGTAATTTTTCGATTTTCTAACTCTTACCTCTACCGACAATTAATTATTCGCAGCTTGCTGGCGCCCGCTGGAGCTGGGTTGACCCAGTTCGGGGCGTTAATCCTCCCAATTTTCAGTGGAATCCCTAATGACAGTTTGTAAAAGCTTTTCTAGCGGGCGGTAAAGTTGGCTTTATCCGTATCTAATTCCGAATTAAAGTCCTCCTGTTCGATTATTTATCGGTTTTAAGGAAGTTATTGGCCCTCACCGGAAGTTATTCTTTTCTGGATGGATTGTTTTAACTTTGTAAAGAGGTGATTATGGATGTTGTCGGGTGACGATATCGAAGAAGTAAAATTGATGTTTGCTTCTCCCGAGGAGATCAGAGGTTGGTCTCATGGTGAAGTTACGGAATCGGAGACGATAAATTACCGGACGCACAAACCCGAGAAAGGTGGGTTGTACGCGGAAGAAATATTTGGCCCCGAAGAAGATTATAAGTGCGCTTGCGGTAAGTACGAGGGAAAGAAGTACGAGGGGATAACCTGCGAAAAGTGCGGCGTGCTTGTTACCGATTCTTCCGTAAGGCGGAAAAACATGGGTCACATAGAGCTGGCAAGTCCGGTAATTCATTTCTGGTTTTTGAAGGGGATATCCAGTCCATTAAGCAAATTGCTGGATATAAAGAAAAAGACTTTACGTAAAATAGCCTACTACGAAGCCGAAACCACTCTCGAGGACATCTATATAGTTACCTCCTCCGAAGGGGAAACTCTCAGGGAAGGCGAAAGGCTTTACAGTTCCGAACTCGATATTCTATCCCGACATCTCGACTTCGAAACCGAAAACGGGATGGTTATAAACGAAGCCCCGAAGCTTACCGCCGGTGAATCCGGAGAGGTCGAAATCGAGCACAAAAAGCTCCAGAACGGTGAGGGGGTAACTCTGGTACGGGTCGGGGAGGAAGAGTACCCCGTAGCGGAGGACGTGATTCTGGAGGTCAGCGAAGGCGATTCGGTGGAGGAAGGAGAGCTGATAGCGGAGACCCCGGTCGGTGAGGTTTGTTCGGAGACCTTCCTCGACATGGCCAAGTCTCGTTACGGGGAGGAGATCGAGTCCGAACCGGCAGAAGAAGAGATCGATAACCTCGCCTTTCTCGTTACCTCCGTAGAAGACGAAGAAGTACCCCTGGAGGTGGGGCAGAAGATCACCCAGCTGGGCAAAGAGGCCTACGAGAGGTTGTATCCCGCTGGCTTTACGGCTCATACCGGTGCAAAGGGGATAAAAGGGCTGCTGGAAAACATCGACCTGGAAGAATTGAGCGAGAAGCTCAGCAACCGACTGGACAAGGAGACTTCCAAGACCGCCAGGAACAAGCTGTCCAAGCGGCTGAGCGTGATGGAAAAGTTGAGGGATTCCGGAAACTCCTCGGACGACATCGCACTGGAAGCCATTCCCGTTTTGCCGCCCGACCTCAGACCTATCGTTCACCTGGAGGGCGGGAAATTCGCCACCACCGATCTAAACGACCTCTATCGAAGAATAATAAACAGAAACAACCGGCTAAAGCGGCTTGAGGATATGGGGGCACCGGAGGTGATCCTGCGAAACGAGCGCAGGATGCTCCAGGAATCCGTCGACGCTCTCATCCACAACGAGAAGAAAAACACCCCCATTCAGGGGAAGGACGATCGACCGCTTAAGTCTCTATCGGACAGGATTTCCGGCAAGCACGGGAGGCTGCGGCGGAACTTGCTGGGAAGGCGGGTAGATTATTCGGGACGTGCCGTGATAGTGGTTGACCCCGAGCTGAAACTCTGGGAGTGCGGAGTCCCGAAGAAGATGGCCCTTGAGCTTTTCAAGCCCTTCGTGACTAGATACCTGGACGACACTACCTATTCGGATTTCAACGAAGTGAAGAACAAAGCTCTGTCCGGGGACATGCCGGAAGTCTGGGATTACCTAGAGGAATTGATGGAGGAGAGGCCCGTTTTACTCAACCGTGCACCCACTCTCCACAGATTGGGGATAGAGGCATTCGAACCGAAGCTGGTCGAGGGAGATGCGATTCATATCCATCCTCATGTCTGCCCACCCTACAACGCTGACTTCGACGGGGATCAGATGGCAATACACCTGCCCTTAACCCGTGAAGCGGTGGAGGAATCCAGGGATATTATGCTTTCCTCGAGAAACCTGCTCTCGCCTGCCTACGGGGGTCCCCTGACTAAGCCGACACAGGACCAGATATACGCTTACTACTACCTGACTGAAGTCGACGAGGAGGGAAAAGGCAATGGGAAGTTCTTCGCCAGCCTGCAGGAGGCGAAGAGAGCCTATAACAACGACGTAATCAGCCTGCACGCCCCGGTAAAGATAAGGATAGACGGGGAGGTACGAGAAACCACTCTCGGCAGGGCTAAGCTCAACGATCTCTTCCCGAAGGACCTGCGGGATTACGACACCCGTTTTGAATCTTCGGACATTTCCGAGGTCCTGATGAAGGTCTACGAGGAATACGGAAACGAGAGGGTCGTCAGTCTGCTTGACGATCTGAAAGAACTCGGTTTCTCGGAAGCCACGAAGTCGGCCCTGACTATAGCTACCAAGGATTGTATCGAACCCGAGGAAAAATCGATGATCCTCGAACAGGCGAATGAAAGGGTCAACGAGGTAAACGAGATGTTCGACAAAGGTCTCGCTTCGGAAGAGGAAAGATCCTCGACCATCGTAGATGTCTGGAACGAGACCGTCGATAGAGTAGAGGACGCGACGATGGACAACTACGCCAGGCACAAGTTCAACCCGCTCCAGATGATGGTAGGTTCGGGGGCGAGGGGAAGTGCCGATCAGGTCAAACAACTTGCGGGGATGAGAGGCCTCATGGCTGACCCTTCCGGGGACGTCATAGAGATGCCCGTCAAGTCGAACTTCCGGGAAGGACTGGACATGATGGAGTACTTTATTTCCACTCACGGTGGTCGAAAAGGTACTGCGGATACGGCGTTGAAGACGGCCGATTCGGGCTACCTGACGCGACGTCTCGTCGAGGCGGTCTCGAACATAGTCGTCAGAGAGAAGGACTGTGAGACCAACCGGGGGCTGGAAATAGACCCGCTCCGGTACGGCGGTGGCGAAATGATGGAAGGCATAGAGGAAAGGGTCTATGGCAAGACGCTGGCCGAACCGGTAATAGATCCGGAGGACGGTTCTATCATGGGCGAGGAAGGAGAACTGGTTGGAGAGGAGCTTGCCGTCTCCCTGGCGGAAAAACGGGTAACGCTTAACCCGCTGGAGCTGGACCAGAAGGCGCGGGAGAGGATCGTGGGAACTAACAGCGTGAGCGACATCGAGGACCCGGATACGGGAAATGTCCTAGTCTCCAGGGACGAGACGATCGGTAGGTTCGAACTGGATAGGTTGGTGGAAAACGGCGTCGAAGAAATCGAAGTTAGGCCGAACATAGTCGTTAGGTCTCCTGTTACCTGCGAGACGGAAAAAGGGGTCTGCCAGAAATGCTACGGCATGGACATGTCCAAGCACGAGATGGTCGAAGTCGGACTGGCTGCTGGAATTGTGGCCGCTCAGTCCATCGGCGAGCCCGGGACGCAGCTTACGATGAGGACCTTCCACTCCGGTGGTGTGGCAGGTGAAGATATCACCCAGGGTTTACCCCGAGCCGAGGAGCTCTTCGAAGCCCGAAAGACGACGAAGAGTGCACAGGCGACGATAACGGATATAGAAGGCCACGTTACCGAGATGAAGGATACGGAAGAAGGGAAGTTAATTGAAATAGAAGGAGAACTCCAGTCTCTGTCTATTCCTTCTTCCCTCTGTCTAGTCGAGCCCGAGGAAGAAGTGGACCTCTCCGATCTCGTCGACAATACGAGCCCGCACGCCGGAACGGTTAGGTTCGTGGAAGAGGACGGGCAGCCCACCATGTACCTGTTGATGAGCAGGACGGATGCTTTTTATGAACTTCCCGATGGAATCGAAATCAACGTCGAAGGTGGGACTTACGTGGAGAAAGGGGACGTTTTGTCCGAAGAGCTCGAACTTCAGCAAGTCCACGCGAAGAAGAACGGTACGGTGGACAAGATCGACGGCGATCGCAACCTGATTACCCTGGTTGATGAAGAAGGGAATTTCGTCGACCACTTGATCCCCCCGATGGCCAAACCGCTGGTCGAAGAAGGAGAAGGCGTAGAGGAAGGCGAAGAACTGATAGACGTAAAGAGTTCCGACAAGCTGACCGCCGATAAATCAGGCCTTCTCGTCCAAACTGAGGACGCGGTAATTATCTTCCAGCCCGAAGACGGAAGGAAGCGAATCCCTCTGTCCGAGGCGATGGTTCCCGAGGTAGCAGACGGGGAGAAGGTGAAGAAGGGCAAAACCCTGTTTACCCTTGATAGGCCAAAGGACCGAAAGTTGGTCGTAGAATCAATAGGGGAGGACGGTGAGGATTTCGTCCGGGTTAACTACCGGTACAGGGAGGAGACAGAAGTGACCCATTCCCCCGTTGTGGGACCCGGCGACAAAGTCAAGCCCGGCGAACAGCTTTCGAAAGGCGTTATCCCTCCCCATAACCTGCTAGAGAAGGCAGGAATGGAGAGGACTTACGAGTATCTGCTCACGGAAATCCAGAAGGTTTACAAGAGCCAGGGGGTCGACATCAACGACACCCACGTGGAGATAATAATTGCGCAGATGCTCAACAACGTCATCGTTACCAATAGAGGGGATTCCGACCTAACCCAGAACGAGTTGATCACTCTTGAAGAATTCCGTAACGTGGTCAAAGAATTGAGATCCGAGAACGAAAAGATCCGGGAACGCAGGAGGGAGATACTCGGGGAAGAAGTCTCGGAAGACGTCTACAGCGGCGGACACCTTATTGCCCGGGAAGGTGAGAGGGTTACGGAGAAACTGCTGAGGCACGCGACCCGGTCGAAGGTTGAGGAGCTTCCTCTGCTTATAGACGGCGAGATAGTAAAGCCGAGAATCCTGGAGTACGAACTCCCCGAAGGTGACAGGCAGTTGCTTAGGATATCCAAGTCCGCGCTGAAGACGAAGGGCTGGCTCTCGGCAGCCTCGTTCCAGAGAACTACCTCTACTTTGACCAATGCCGCTCTGAGCGGACAATCGGACAAGTTGAAGGGGTTAAAACCAAACATAATCGTGGGTAAGAAGGTCTCCGTGGGCACGGGTTTCGAACCTAAGGAAGATGAAGTTAGTTCCGAAGAAGAAAGCAAGGAAAGCGAGGACTCTTTGGCCCCCGTGGAATCCAGCTCAGCTTGACAAGGTTAGGGGGCTAACTTATAATTGCTGGCACTTAAAAGGAGTGGTGACAAAAAGTTATGCCGACGTTAAATCAGCTGGTCAGAAAAGGAAGGTCGTCGAAAAAGAAGAAGACTAGTTCACGGGCGCTTGACGGCTGTCCCCAGAAGCGAGGCGTGGTTACGAGAGTATACACCCGTACGCCGAAAAAGCCGAACTCCGCGCTAAGGAAGGTTGCCAGAGTTAGGTTGAGCAACGGCAAAGAAGTGACGGCATATATACCAGGCGAAGGACACGAGTTGCAGGAACACGCCGTAGTTTTGGTCCGAGGGGGACGTGTCAAGGATCTGCCCGGTGTGAGATATCATATCGTTCGAGGTGCATATGACGTAACGGGCGTGGAAGGTAGAAAGCAAGGTCGTTCAAAATACGGAACCAAAAAGTCGAGCTAGGAGGAAGGGTTAATGGCACTGCCAGGACGCGACGTAAAGCCGGATATAAAACACGGTAGCAAGTTGGTAGGGAAGTTTGTTAACTATATAATGCAAGATGGGAAGAAGAACCGGGCCTACAAGATAATTTATAATGCTTTTTCATTAATCGAGGAAAGGGAAGGGGAGCCTGGGGTCAAGGTGTTTCGGGAAGCGATAGATAATATTTCGCCGGAACTGGAGACGAGAAGCAGGAGAGTTGGGGGTGCCAATTACCAGGTTCCTTACGAAGTACCGCCTGCGAGGCAGGTGGCTCTCTCCCTTCGCTGGTTGGTTGAAGTGGCAATGGATAGAAACGAACCCCGGATAGAAGATCGCTTGGCAAACGAGATAATATTAGCCAGCAACAAGGAAGGGGAAGCTTACGAAAGAAAGCTTGAATCCCACCGACGTGCAGAGGCGAATAAGGCCTTTGCTCATTATCGCTGGTAATCCTCGGCGATTCATTTAAATTTTGGTTTGTCTTTTTTTAATTACTATTTTGTATGGCAACCCCTGAACGGTGTCGGGAAGGGGTGTGACAGGGGTAAGGGTTATATAATTATGACAATGACGAAACAGAGAACGGATGCCATCGTGGACGAGGAGATCAGGGACGAGGAGCTAGAGGAACTACGGAACATCGGGATAATGGCGCATATCGATGCGGGGAAGACGACGGCCACCGAGCGCATGTTGTATTACACCGGCCGTACTTACAAGATTGGGGAGGTTCATGACGGGGACGCAGAGATGGACTGGATGGATCAGGAAAAAGAAAGAGGGATAACGATTACGTCCGCCGCTACCACCTGTCACTGGCGAGAGCACCAGATCAATATAATTGATACCCCCGGCCACGTAGATTTTACCGCCGAAGTGGAAAGGTCACTTAGGGTGCTGGACGGGGCCGTCGCGCTCTTTTCAGGCGTGGAAATGGTCGAATCCCAGTCCGAGAAGGTCTGGAGGCAGGCCGACCGTTACGAAATTCCGAGGATTGCTTTTGTCAACAAGCTGGACAGGACGGAATCCAGGTACGATAAGACGATAGAAATGATCGAGGAGCGGTTAGGGGTCACCACCCTGCCGCTTCAATTAGTTTATAGGGACGATTCGGACGAGCTGATTGGGATGATAGATTTGATAAAGCACTCCCTGCTTACCTGGGATCAAGAGACGAAGGGAGCGGAGTACGAGGAGCACCCGGTTCCCGACGATATACGGGGAAAGGTGGAGAGGTGGCAGGACGACCTGTTCGAAGAGCTCGCCCACCACGATGACGAGTTCATGATGAAGTACCTGGATGAAGAAAAAATACCCGAGGACCTGATTCACCGTGCGATCAGAAAGGCTACGATAGAAGGCTCGGCCGTTCCCGTTTTGGGGGGTTCGGCCCTCAAAAACGTCGGAGTTCAGCCAATCCTGGATGCGGTCGTCAATTACCTGCCGAGCCCAAACGACGTCCCGGCCGTGGAAGGTTACGATGTAGGAGGGGAGGATTCCGAGGAGAAGGTACGTCGCTTCCCCTCTCCCGAGCAGCCTTTTGCGAGCCTAGCCTTCAAAGTAACGACGGACCAGTACACCGGTACGATGATTTACTTGAGAATATATTCCGGTGTCCTGGAGGAGGGGGATAATCTTTATAATCCCAACTCCGAAAAGCGCGAAAGGGTATCTCGTATGTTCCATATGCACGCAAATCGAAGGGAGAGGATTGAAAAGGCGAAAGCAGGAGATATCGTGGCCGTCGTTGGGCCTGACCATACGTCGACCGGAGAGACGCTCTGCAGTATCGACGATCCCGTCGTCCTGCAGAGGATAGAATTTCCCGATCCAGTCATCTCCGTAGCGATTGAGCCTCGAAGGGAAGCCGATGAGGACAGGCTGAACAGCGCCATTAACAAGCTCGCCAAAGAGGACCCGACATTCAAAGTAGAGGCAGACCCTGATTCGAATCAGACCATCATTTCCGGTATGGGTGAACTACACTTGGAAATCCTGACCAGGCGGCTGAAAGAAGAATTTAACGTCGATGCCCAGGTCGGAAAACCGAGCGTGACTTACCGGGAAACGATCCGGTCGGAGTCGGATATCGATGAGGAGTTTGCGAAACAGTCGGGCGGTAGGGGCCAGTACGCCAGAGTCAAGGTCAAATTTGAACCCCTGGAAAGGGGTTCCGGAGTTGAGTTCGAGAGCACGATCCGAGAGGGAAGGGTACCCAAGGAGTACATTAAGTCGGTCGAATCGGGAATCAGGGAAGCTCTGGGAAGCGGAAAACTGGCCGGCTATGCAGTGACCGACGTCAAGGCTACCCTGTACGACGGCGATCACCATCCGGTAGATTCGTCCGATATCGCGTTTAAGGCAGCTGCCTCCAGAGCCACCGCTCGAGCTTTAAAAGGAAATTCCAAGCTGCTTGAGCCGATCATGGAGGGCGAGGCTTTCGTTCCTCCGGATCACGTGGGGGACGTCATGGAAGACATCTCAAAACGCCGGGGAGAGGTGTCCGGTATAGAGAACCGCGAGGGGGTTCAGCTGATAGAGTTCGAGCTGCCGCTGGCGGAATCCTTCGGTTATGCTACGAGGATTCGCTCCATTACCCGGGGTAGGGGAACCTATTCGTTGAGTTTTTCTCACTACGAAGTAGTTCCAGAGAAGGTAAAAGAAGAAATATTAAATAAACGAGGTTATTAAAAATGGCAAGAGAAAAAATTCGAATAAAGCTCAAGGGGTACGATCACGAACTGGTCGATAGGTCCGTGAAAAAAATCGTTTCCACCGCCGAGGAAACCAGGGCGAAGATCTCCGGTCCCGTACCGCTTCCGACCGATAGAAAGCTCTATACGGTCCTGAAGTCGCCTCACGTAAATAAGACTTCGATGGAGCACTTTGAACGCCGGATTCATAATAGGTTGATCGATATCCAGGAACCCACTTCTGAAACCATAAATGCGCTCATGGATATCGAGTTGCCTACAGGTATAGACGTAGAGATAAAGTTATAAACAGCCCAGCTAAGACAAATCTGGAGGTTAACAAAATGTTAGGGACGTTAGGGGAAAAAGTTGGAATGACTCAGTACTACGATGACTCTGGTGCTGCCGTGGGGGCAACCGTAATCAAAACAGAGCCCGCAGTAGTGGTTCAGGTAAAGACCCGAGAAAAAGACGGTTACAGGGCAGTTCAGCTTGGTTACAAGGACACGGAAAAGCGGAAGCTAACCAAGCCCATGAAGGGGCACTTTGAGAAACACGGCGTAAGTCCGAAGAAGTTCCTCGCGGAATTTCAGGTAGAAGACCCGGAGGAATACAGTTCAGGGGAAGAGATCAGCGTGGGGCTCTTTGAGGAAGGAGGAAAGGTTGACGTTACCGGAAATTCCAAGGGCAAAGGTTTTCAGGGAGTTGTCAAGAGGTGGAATTTCTCCGGTGGGCCCAAGACGCATGGCTCTCGTTTCCACAGGAAGCCCGGTTCCGTAGGGATGTGTGTGGAACCAGGAAGGGTGCTCAAGGGTCATAAGCTGCCGGGAAGGACGGGTGATGAAAGAGTCACGATTCAGAACCTCAAGGTGTTGCGGGTTGACGAAGATGAAGACCTTCTGGTGGTTAAGGGTTCGGTCCCGGGACCTCGGGAGAATATTTTAAGGATCAGGAGTACCAATGATTAACGTCGAAGTGAAGGATACCGAGGGTGGCAGTGGCGAAGCAATGGAGGTTTCGGAAGAACTGCTCGGGTTAGATTTTCATAAGGACCTGCTTTATCGGGCCGTCAAAGCTTATAGGACCAACGGTAGGTCGGGTTCCGCCAACACGAAGGATAGGTCGGAAGTAAAGAGCTCTAACAGGAAACCGTGGCGACAAAAGGGAACTGGCCGAGCGAGGCATGGTTCGAGGGCGTCTCCTCTTTGGAGTGGTGGTGGGGTCATCTTTGGTCCGAATCCGAAGGACTACGAGATGGATCTCCCCAAGAAGATGAGACACAAGGCAATTAGGAGCGCCCTTTCGACTAGGTATTCGGAGGGAAACCTGTTCGTGGTTGAAAGATTGGACTTTGAGGAACCCAAAACCAAAAGAGGCCTCGCCATCCTGGACGAGTTTGATCTCCCCCGGGATACGCTTATAATTGTCTCTCAGGAAGAGAACGACTGGAAGATTGCCAAAAGCTTCAGCAACATTCCAGATGCACTTTATGCTTCCACTTCCCAGGTCAACACGTACGATATCCTAAAACACGAGGGGATCCTTCTAACAAGAGGCGCGGTCAGGGAGTTAGAGGAAGTCCTTCTCGACAAAAGCAAGGTAAGATAGGTGGTAAGAATGGAGCTCAGCAGAGAGGACGTAGTGATCGAACCGATAGTTACCGAGAATTCCTGGCGGCTTCAGGAGGAAAGCAACAAATACGTTTTTCGGGTCCACCCGGAGGCGAACAAGATCATGGTAAGGGAAGCCGTCGAGGAGCTTTTTGACGTTGAGGTGCTGGACGTAAACACCATGAACATGAATGGAAAGCCTAAGAGAGAGCAGTTGAATCAGGAGAAGGGCAAGACGGGTTCCTGGAAGAAGGCCTACGTAAGGCTTTCCGAAGGGGATCGGATTGATATATTTGGATAGGTATAGGGTGAAAACATGGGAATAAAGAGGTTTAAACCGGTTACTCCAGCCAAGAGGCACGCCGAGGTCACGAATTACGAAGAACTAACTACCGACGAGCCGGAGGAGTCCCTGCTTGAACCACTGAAGAAGACCGGTGGCAGGAACAACCAGGGAAAACAGACGGTTCGCGGTCGCAGCGGAGGCCACAAGAGGAAGTACAGGAGGATCGATTTCCAGCGGGACAAGGAAGGGGTAAAAGGGAAGGTATTGAGCCGCGAGTACGATCCGAACAGATCAGCTTGGATTACCCTCTTACAGTACGAAGACGGAGAAAAACGGTACATAATTTCTCCTCTCAAGCTAGAGATCGGGGATATGGTAGAAGCGGGGACGGAGGCAGAAGTTAGACCGGGTAACGCCTTGCCGCTGCGCAGGATCCCTGCCGGAAGACCGATCCATAACCTGGAGTTCTCTCCCGGTACGGGAGGGCAGATTGCCCGCTCTGCCGGCGTCGATGCCAGGGTCGTTGCAAAGGATCCGGAGAAAATCGACGTGAAGTTGCCATCCGGAGAGGTCCGATCTTTTGATCCGGAATGCAAGGCGACTGTCGGTCAGGTAAGCAATCCGAGCCACAAGAACGTCAAGAGTGGCAAAGCCGGTCGGTCAAGACACCTCGGCCGTAAACCCAAGGTCAGAGGGGTAGCGAAAAACGCCGTTGACCATCCTCACGGTGGGGGCGAAGGGAGGGCCTACGTTGGACGACCGCCAGTATCCTCCACGGGAGTGCCCGCGAAAGGCGGTAAGACCAGAAAGGCAAAAGCGAGCGACAAGAAAATCATCAGGAGACGGACTAATAAAGAGAGGGGGTAAGAAATGCCAAGGTCAGTAAAAAAAGGACCGTATATAAAGGATAGTCTGGAAGAGAAGGTGGAACGTGCAAAGACCGGTGAGATCGAGGAGATAAAGACCTGGTCGAGGGACTCGGTTATACTTCCAAAGATGGTTGGCCTGACGATTAAGGTACACAACGGACGCGATCACGTTCCCGTCGAAATATCAGAGAACATGGTCGGGCACAAACTTGGGGAATTTGCTTCTACAAGGACGTTCCGGGAACACGGCGGTATCAAGAAGAAAGAACCCGTTACGCCGGTAGGTTAGTATGAAAGAAGCCAAAGCAATTACCAAGAACGTCAGGATATCTCCTAAAAAGGCGAGACCGGTTGCCGATGCGGTAAGGGGGAAGACGGTGGATGAGGCGTTAAAGACCGTCAAGTTCTCGAAGAAGAAAGCCGCCCGGTTTTTGCAGGATACTCTGGAGTCGGCAGTCGCAAATGCTCAGCACAACCATGACATGGCCGTCGATAAGCTAAAGGTAAAGGAGGCTGCAATTGACGAGGGGCAAACGATGAAGCGGATGAAGCCAAGGGCTCAGGGAAGGGCAGACGTAATGAAGAGAAGGCAGAGTCATATAAAAGTGATCCTAGTGGAGGAAGAATAATGGGACAGAAGATAAATCCGGTCGGTTTTCGGGTTGGGGTAAATAAGAAGTGGGAATCTAACTGGTACAGTGACGAAAGGGCCCCGGAGTACGTGGCTGAGGATCGCGAAATCCGAGATATAATTGAGGAAAGATACAGGGGAGCAGGCATCGCGAAGGTCAGCATAGAACGTCCGAGGGACGACAGGATTTCTATAATAATCGTCTCGGCGCGGCCCGGGATCATAATCGGAAAGGGTGGGAGCGAAATAAACAAGTTCCAGAAGGAACTGGGCGAACTGACGGACAGGAACGTGAACATCTCGGTAAAAGAAGCCGACGATCCCCACCTGCAGGCACAGCTTATCGCTCAGGAGGTCGCCTTCCAGATAGAAAACAGAATACCCCCGAGCAGAGCGATGAAGGAAGTGATCTCCCGCTCCATGTCGAAGGGAGCAAAAGGCGTGAAAGTTAAGTGCTCGGGTAGAATTGGAGGCGCCAACCTGGCGAGGTCAGTCTCTCAAGACGAGGGAAGAATCCCTCTTCAGACGATTAGGGCTGACATCGATTACGGTTTTATCGAGGCCAGGACTAAGTACGGACCGATCGGAGTGAAGGCTTGGGTGTTTAGAGAGGAGATACTGCCTGAGGGAGTCCCCGAGGGATTGAGTCTTTAATTCTTAACAAGGTAAGGATGGTTTTAAATGGCACTATATCCAGCTGATACGAAACACAGAAAGCAGCAACGGGGTCGGACCAAGGGAGAGGCAAGCAGGGGTAATACCGTGTCTTTTGGCGAGTACGGAATTCAGGCGACGGACCCCGGCTGGTTGACGAGTAAGCAGATAGAGACGGCAAGGATGACTCTCGCACACGAAACACAGCGTGATTCGAAGATCTGGGTCAGGGTTTTCCCTGACAAGCCGATAACCAAGACACCTGCCGAAACCAGGATGGGTAAAGGGAAAGGTGAACCGGCCGAATGGGTAGCGGTTATCAGGCCGGGGAGGATCGTCTTCGAATTTTCCGGGGTGGATTTAGAAAAGGCCAAGCGGCTTCATAAACTGGTTTCCTATAAGCTACCGCTGAAAACCAGGCTCAAGGAAAGGCTGAAACTGGGAGGAGAAAAATGAGGCCGGCCGAGATTCGGGATATGACTGACGAAGAGCTACAGGAGAAAGCCGGGGAGTTAAAGGAAAAGCTGTTCAACTTGAGATTTCAGAAGTCTACCGGCGAACTGGATAATACAGCTGAATTGAAGAAGACTAAAAAGGATATAGCCAGAGTAAAAACGATCCAGAGGGAAAGAGAAAGCGAAGGAGTGGAGTAAGATGAAAAAGAAAAAGAAAGGTAGAGTCCTTAGCGCGTCCATGGACAAGACCATAACGGTTGCCGTAGATACCCAGAGGCAGCATCCTCGTTACAAGAAGTATTTGAAGCAGCGTTCGAAGTTCTATGCTCACGACGAGGAGGAAGAGGCCAAGGAAGGCGATCGGGTTCTGATCAGCGAAACTAGGCCGACCAGCAAGAAAAAGAGGTGGAAGCTGGAAAAGGTACTGGAAGAGACGGGAGGGGAATCGTGATCCAGCAAGAGACGGAATTAAAGGTCGCCGATAACTCCGGTGCGAAGCGGTTAAGGTGTATCAACGTTCTCGGGCAGTCCAACGAGAACAGGGGCGAAATAGGGGACGTAATTATAGCTTCCGTCAAGAAGCGAATCCCGGATAGCGACCTGGAAAAGGGAGAAATAGTCAGGGCCGTTATCGTCAGGACTAACAGTAATTTTCGCAGGAAGGACGGGTCCTACATACGGTTTGACGACAACGCGGCGGTACTGGTCGACGAGAGGATGGAGCCAGTTGGGACGAGGATATTTGGCCCAGTGACCAGGGAGTTAAGAGAAGGTAACATGTTACGCATCATATCCCTGGCTCCCGAGGTTCTTTAGGAGGTAAATTATGAGGAAGATCCAAAAAGGTGATCGGGTCAAGGTAATTTCAGGTAACGATAAAGGTAAAGAAGGTGAAGTGCTCAGAGTCGATCCGAAAAACAATAGAATAGTGGTTGAAAACGTGAATTTCCGCCTGAGGCATCAGCAAAGAACCCAGCAGCAGAAGGAGCCCGGGATTATAGAAAGGGAAGAACCGATAGATATTTCCAACGTTCTGCCTGTCTGTCCATCCTGTGGAGAACCTACTCGGGTCGGTTTTGACGAGGCAGGAGGGGAGAAGGTCAGGGTCTGCAAGAATTGTGAGGGGGTTCTGGAATAAGCGATGCTCAAGGAAAAGTACGAAGACGAGGTCAGGGATAAGCTGATGAACGAACTGGGCTACGATAACCCGATGGAAGTTCCCGAGGTGGAAAAGGTAGTCGTCAACATGGGGATCTCTGAACGGGAAGATCCCGGCATTCTTGACGGGGCCATGGAAAACCTGAAGACGATAACCGGACAGAAGCCCGTCGTAACCAGGGCGAGGAAGTCGATTTCCGATTTCGATATCCGAAAGGGAGTACCCGTTGGTTGTAAGGTCACCTTGAGGAAAAGGAGAGCGTACGAATTTTTAAACAAGCTTTATAATCTCGCTCTGCCCAGTATCAGGGACTTTCGTGGGCTTTCCCCTGACTCATTTGATGGGAGGGGGAATTACAGTCTGGGGATAGACGAACAGCTCGTCTTTCCGGAAGTTACGTTTGACGACGTGAGGCAGGTTCAGGGAATGGACATAACCATCGTGACCAGTGCCGAGACGGATAGAGAGGGCTATTATCTCCTGGATCAGCTTGGTTCCCCGTTTAGAGAATAAGAGGAGGATATTATGGCGCGAAAAGCCTTAGTGGAAAGGTCGAAAAAAGAGAAAAAATACGACGTCAGGGACAACAACAGATGTAATATCTGTGGTCGTTCCAGAGGCTACATCAGGGATTTCGGAATATGTCGTGTTTGCTTTCGGGAGCTCGCTCACAAAGGGGAGCTGCCGGGGGTACAAAAAGCTAGCTGGTAAAGGTAAGAAATACCGGGAGGAAGAACATGACCACGCAGGACCCAATTGGTGACATGATAACCAGGATAAGAAATTCCAGTCGGATGGGACATGAGTCAGTTTCCCTGCCTGGTTCGAGTTTGAAGGAATCAATTGCCGAAGTACTGGCGGGGGAAGGATTTGTCGAAGGTTACGAGGTAGAGGAAAGAGAGGGAAATAAAAAGACCCTTACGGTCAACCTGAGTTATCGGGACGGTGAGCCGGTGATCGAAGGGATAGAGCGGGAGAGCAAACCGTCAAGGCGCGTTTACGTCTCCAGGGACGAAATACCGCGCGTCTTAGGTGGACTGGGAACGGCCGTGCTAAGTACTTCCATGGGGTTAATGAGCGGCGAGAAAGCCAGGGAAGAAGGCGTTGGCGGGGAACTGCTCTTGAAGGTTTGGTGAGGTGATTTAGATGTCCAAGGTAGGAAAAGCGCCGATTGAAATACCAGAGGAAGTCGAACTTTCCCTCGAAGAAGGGGCCGTTACGGCGAGAAACGAGGACGGCCTGGAGTTCACCCAAAATTACGATCCTGATTTCGTCACCGCCGAGATGGGTGAGCAAGAATTGATAATGAAGCGAAAAGCGGACAGCAAGGAGTACAAGGAAAAGCATGGGCTTTACCGAAGCCTGGTTGCAAACATGATAGAGGGTCTCGTTGAGCCTTTCGAGAAGACTCTCGTGCTGGAGGGTCTCGGTTATCGAGTGAGGAAACAGGGAACTGACCTCGTCTTCGAACTGGGATATTCGCATCCTATCGAGTACGATCTGCCGGACAACATAGAAGCTGAGGTCGAAAACAACGACCAGGTCACGATTAAAGGGCCGGAAAAGGAGAAAGTTGGTCAGGTAGCGGCTGACATAAGGAGTCTGCGACCTCCGGAACCCTATAAAGGCAAAGGGATAAAGTACAAAGGGGAAGAGATAATCAGGAAAGAAGGCAAGCTCTCGGGCGGAGAAGAGGCCGAGATTGGTTAGTAAGCTCGATAGATTCGTCAAGTATATAGGAGGATTAATCAGTGCCAAAAGTCGATAGAGAAAGCAGGAGAAAGATAAGGCATGATAGGATCAGGAGGGAGGTCCGTGGTACTCCCAGGAAGCCCCGGGTATACGTGAAGAAATCAAATCGACACGTTTACGCCCAAGCGGTGGACGACATGAATTCTGAAACCCTGGCGGCTGCTTCCAGCTTGAGCCCGGAACTTGAGGAAGAGGTAGAAAACGCCACGGTTGAGACTGCAAAAGAAGTAGGGGCCCTGCTGGCTTCCAAATTACAGGAAAAGGGCTACGAGTACATCGTATTCGACAGAGGCGGTTACCCGTATCACGGGCAGGTAAAGGCACTGGCTGACCAGATGAGAGAGGAGGGACTAGACTTTTAGCCATGGCTAGGAACAACAGAAGGGAAGACGAATATGACGATAACGTCATCGATATCAGTCGTGTTAGCAAGGTAACGAAAGGTGGAAGGAATTTACGTTTTCGAGTTCTAGTGGCGGCCGGGAACTACGAGGGCAAGATAGGGGTCGGTTCGGGTAATACCGGCGAGATTCCTCAAGCAATCGGACAAGCAGTAAGGGACGCGAAGAAGCACCTGATCGAAGTCCCAATAGTGAACGGAACGATTCCGCACGAGGTGACCGGGAAGTTCAAGGCGGGGAAAGTGATATTGAAGCCCGCCTATCGGGGGACGGGGATAATAGCCGGCGACGTAGTCGGAACGATTAGCCGTCTTGCCGGTCTCGACAACATCCTGACGAAATCGATTGGAACGAACAACCCGATTACCCTGGCAAAGGCAGTGATCGAGGGTTTTAGCAGGCTTAAGACGCCAGAAGAGGTTGCCGAAAGGCGGGATATGGATGTCGAAGAACTCGAGGAGGCTTTCCAGAAATGAAGAAACTGGAGGATTTAGAAACCCCTGAGGGTAGTACCCGGAAGAAAACGAGACGCGGCAGGGGCTACGGCTCCGGCAAAGGTGGACACGAAGTCGGTAGAGGGACCAAGGGACAGAACGCCAGGAGCGGTGGGAAGCCGAAGGTCGGTTTTGAAGGGGGGCAGACGCCGATCTGGCGTCGGTTTCCGAAAGTAGGTTTTTCCAATCCCAATAAGCGCCACCCTGAATGGATAAACGTCCACCAGCTTAACAGGTACGATGATGGTGATTCGGTCGACCCGGAACGTTTTATAAGCGACGGCCTCGTCGATAGGTCCCGGGACGGAATTAAGGTCCTTGGAGACGGAGAGCTAAAAAGGGAGTTAAAGGTTAAGGCACATGATTTCAGCTCCGGTGCCAAGGAAAAGATAGAGGCAGCGGGCGGTGAATGGGAACTGGTTGGTGAAGAAGAGTGATACGCCGTGTTTGATCAACTTACGAGCATATTAAAGATACCTGAACTCAGGAAGAGGATACTCTTTACCCTGGGAGCCATTGCCATTTTTCGAGCCGGTACCCATATTCCGATTCCTGGAATTTCCACCCAAGCCCTGGAAAGCCTTTTCGAAGGAGGCGGGGGCAATATCCTTCAGTACTTGAACATGTTTACAGGTGGAGCCCTCGGCCGGGGTACTCTTTTTGGGTTGGGGATCACGCCTTACATTAATGCTTCGATTATCATGAGCTTGCTTACCGCAGTGGTACCCAAGCTGAAGGAACTCCAGCAACAGGGCCGCGAGGGGAAAAAGGTAATAACGAAATATACAAGATACGGTACGCTGGCCATTGCCTTTATCCAATCCTACGGCTGGAGCTTCTTTCTGGTCCGCCAGGGTATGGTGGAAGGCTCGATAGCCCTGTTTTTCGTAACTTCCGTGCTTTCCATGACTACCGGAACTGTATTTTTGATGTGGCTCGGGGAAAGGATAACGGAGAACGGCATCGGCAACGGAATATCCGTTCTGATAATGGCCGGGATAATGGCCAGGTTCCCCAGCCAGCTATACAGTACATGGGTTGAGGTCAATTACGGGAACGTAAGCCCGCTCTGGGGTTTGATTCTGGTTGCAGTTTTCATAGTGGTAATTGCCGGGGTCGTGATCGTTCAGCAGGGTCGAAGGAAGATAAGGATCCAGTATGCAAAACGGACTGCAGGTCGTAAGGTATACGGAGGACATACGAGCCACCTCCCGATAAAGGTAAACCAAGGCGGAGTTATTCCTATAATATTTGCCTCCGTACTCCTGTCTCTGCCCATGACGCTCGCACAGTGGGCCCCGGGATTATCATGGATGACGAGCTGGGTTCAGAGGGGTAGTATACCGTACCTCATTACGTACGTCCTTTTGATCGTCTTCTTCACCTACTTCTATAGCTCGATAATATTCGATCCAAACGACGTGGCGAAGAACCTGAAGGAGTCCGGCGGGTTTATCCCCGGTGTCCGACCGGGCGAATCGACGGTTGACTATATAAGTTCTATACTAAATCGGTTGCTGCTGGTTGGTGCGCTCTTCCTCGGCGCGATAGCAGTTTTGCCTTACGTTTTTACAGCTATAAGCGGACTTTCCTCCTTCTGGTTGGGTGGAACTTCCGTGCTGATAGTGGTTGGTGTCGGTCTGGACGTGTTGATGCAGATAGAGTCCCACATGGTTATGAGGCATTATGATAGTCTGACTGAAGCCGGCGGTTCCGCACTACTAGGGAGGAGGAGTTAAGATGAGTGACGGAGAAAGTGACCTGAACCTGGTTTTGCTTGGAGGGCCCGGTGCAGGTAAAGGAACCCAGGCCGAAAAGCTTGTGGGAAGCAGGGGACTGAATCACCTAGCTACAGGAGATATACTGAGGGAAGAGGTCCGAAGGGAGACGGAGCTCGGTAGGCAGGCCAAGGAGTACATGGATCGGGGAGACCTCGTTCCTGACGAACTGGTCGTGGATATGGTAGAGAAAAAACTGGACAAGGAAAAAGGTTACCTGTTCGATGGTTTTCCCCGGACGGTCGATCAGGCCGAAGCCCTTGAAGGGGTTCTTGAGCTCGATTTAGTCCTTTACATCAGGATAGATCGGGAAGAGGCAGTTAGGAGGCTTTCCGCCCGCCGGGTTTGTTCCGATTGCGGAAAGATATATAACAAGAATTTCAAGCAGCCGGAAAAAGAGGGTATCTGTGACGAGTGCGGGGGCGAGCTCTACCAGAGGGACGACGACAAGCCCGAGGTGATCCGGGACAGATTTGAGACCTTTCTGGATGAGACCTCTCCTTTAATCGATTACTACGACGAGAGGAAATTACTTGCGGAGATTGACGGGGAACAGAACCCCGACGAGGTCTACGCTGAAATCGAGGAGTCACTCGCCCGGATCGACAGTCAATGATCAAGATAAAATCCGGTTCGGAACTTGAAATCATGAAAGAAAACGCTAGTATATTACGGGAAGTAATGGACGAAGTCCTGTCCAGGGTGGAGCCCGGGGTCCGGACCGAGTCCCTCGACAAGTACGCAGAAGAACTCATTCTAGAAGCCGAAGGAACCCCTGCTTTTAAGAATTATCGTGGCTTTCCCAGCTCCCTCTGTACGTCGATCAACGAGGAAATAGTTCATGGTATACCGAGTGAGAGGGAAGTTAACCGCGGTGATATCCTCTCGATAGATGTCGGTATTGAAAGGAACGGCCTTTTTGCCGACTTTGCCACTACCGTGCCTGTAGGTGAGGTTTCCGGCGAAGCTATGGACCTTATGGAAGTTACAGACGAGGCTTTGACTAAGGGGATGAATCAGGTGCGGCCCGGAAACAGGATTGGAGATATATCCCATGCCATAGGTTCTTACGTAGAGTCCAGCGGTTATTCGGTGGTTAAGGAGTTCGTCGGGCACGGGATTGGAAGAGACATGCACGAGGATCCTCAGATCCCGAATTACGGCGAACCTGACACGGGAAAGAGGATTCAAGACGGAATGGTGTTCTGCATCGAACCGATGGTCAAGTTCGACGATGAAAAGGTAGAAGTTCTCGAGGATGGCTGGACGACAGTTACGGCTGACCGCCGTATCTCCGCACACTTCGAGGGGATGGTTGCTGCCACCGAGAACGGACCGGACGTTTACGTAAGAGGTGGTTTATAAATAACCATGGCTGAAGAAGAAGACGACGATATAATTAGAAAGAGGGGCGAGATCGTTGAGGCTTTGCCGGATTCGATGTTTAAGGTAGAGCTGGATAACGGGCACGAGGCGATTTGTCATATATCCGGTAAGATCCGAAAGCACTTTATCAGGATAGTACCCGGAGATAGGGTTCTGGTAGAGTTCTCCCCCCACGATCTAAGCAAAGGTAGAATCGTCTATCGTGAATCCTGATAGAGGAGGGGTAAGATGAAAGTGAGGAGTTCCGTCAAGAAGATCTGTGACGACTGTAAAATTATCAGGCGCAATGGTCGGGTTGAAGTCGACTGTAAAAACCCGAAACATAGACAGCGCCAGGGTTAACTCATATAAAAGGTGATCAAGGATGCCAAGGTTAGCAGGTGTGGATATACCGGAGGACAAGAAGGTCAAAATATCGCTTACTTACATCAAGGGAATAGGTGGCCACAGGGCAAAAAAAGTTGCCGAGGCCTCGGGCGTGGATCCAGACGAGTACGTCTATGATCTGACCGAAGCGGATGTAGCCAAGTTGCGAAACGAAATAGACGAATACCGCGTCGAGGGTGATCTCGAAAGAAAGGTCGAGGCCGATATTCAGCGGTTAAAAGACATAGGTTGTTATCGTGGAGAAAGGCACGAGGTAGGCTTGCCCGTTCGCGGCCAGAAGACCCAGTCCAACGCGAGAACTTGGAAAGGTCCGAGGGAAGCGAAGGCAGGCAAGTAACGAGAGGATTTGAAATAGGGAGAGATTTAATTGGCACGAAAACAAGTTAAGCTAAACAAGGCAAGAGTACATGTAAATGCTTCTTTCAACAACACGATACTTACTCTGACGGATACCGATGGAGACGTAATATCCTGGGTTACCCCCGGTGCTGTGGGGTTTAAGGGATCAAGAAAGGGTACCCCTTACGCCGCCCAGGTTGCGGCTGAAAACCTCGTTGAGGAATTGAGGGATTACGGGGTAAATTCGGTCATTGTTACCGTGAAAGGAACGGGTTCCGGACGAAATTCCGTCATTCAGACTATAGAAGGGGCCGGGATAGAGGTAACAAATGTAACCAACATTACCCCCCGGGCACATAGTTAAGAGGAGGATACTGATAAAATGGGACGAGATACGGAAGCAAAGTGTAAGAAATGTCGTCGAGAAGGAACGAAGCTTTTTCTCAAAGGGGAAAAGTGTTACTCGGATAAATGTCCGTTGACTCGAAAGTCTTATCCCCCTGGAGAGGCCGGAGAAAGCAGGTCGCGCTGGTCCCAATACAGGATACGCTTGAGAGAAAAACAGAAGGCCCGCCGTATTTACGGTCTTAGGGAGGAACAGTTCCGGAAGTACTTCGAAGAATCACAGTCTAGCAAGGAAGTTACCGGTCAGGCTCTACTAAAGAAACTGGAAAGAAGGCTGGACAACGTACTGTACAGGAGTGGATTGGCACAATCCCGCGACCAGGCGAGACAGCTGATCAACCATGGCCATATCGAGGTAAACGGTCGTTCCATCGATGTTCCCTCTTATTTGACTGAAGAGGGCGACGTGGTTGCCTTTAAGAAGAACTCGAGGGAGAAAGAGGGGTTGCGCAGTCTGGTAAAAGAGGATAGCCCCCGTGTGCCTGCCTGGGTCGACGTAGAACCCGATAACATGAGAGCTTCTGTTTTAACCGAGCCCGCTATTGAGGACGTCGAGGAGACTCTTAAGGTCAACAGAATTGTCGAGTTCTACTCAAGATAGAATTTATAAATAGCGGAGGGCTAATGTTAGAATATATTGAACCGGAAGATGTCCATTTTGAGGAACTGGAAAGCGATAGCGGCCGGCTTGTAGTGGGGCCGCTGGAGCGAGGAATGGGGACGACGCTGGGGAATTCTCTAAGGCGAGTCCTGATGTCGATGGTCCCCGGAGCTGCCGTCACGCGTGTCAGGTTCGATGGTAAGTACCACGAATACGACACGATAGAGGGCGTCAGAGAAGACATCATAGAGATCCTTATGAATGTCAAAGAGCTATCTCTCCGTCTGAACGGAGCGGAAGAAAGGAAGATGTACCTGGAAGCGGATGAAGAAGGGGAAGTTACTGCTTCGGACCTTCAGTTTGAATCGGGAGTGGAAGTAATCAATTCCGATCATACCCTGGCGCATTTGGCGGATGGTGGGGAGTTGAACATGGAAATGGACGTCGAAGCGGGAATGGGTTACAGGTCGGCTGATGAAAACAAGCTGGAGGATTCTCCTTTATCGGTTATCCCGATAGATTCGGATTTTTCACCCGTCAAAAAGGTCGACTTCGACGTGGAAAAAGTTCGGGCGGGCGGAAAGGAGGACTGCGATAGGCTGGAGCTGGATCTCGAGACGGACGGCGGGATAAGACCAGAAGAAGCCGTTGGCAGGGCCTCCCGGGTTCTTGCCAGGAGGTTTGAGCTCTTTTCCAACCTGCCGGAACATCCGTTTGGAGAACTGGGTACCTTGCAGGAAGTTGAAGAGGAAGTCCCGGAAGAATTCGAAGAAAGGCTTGAAGACCTCGGGTTTAACCAGCGTGCCTGTAACTTGTTGCAGGAAAAAGGTGTAGAGACCCTGGAAGACCTGCTTGATCAGACGTCCGACAAGCTTCTTGATATACACGGGTTCGGGAGCAAGACGCTACAGAAGGTCGAAGAAAAGCTGGACGAACTTGGTTACTCCCTGGCAGATAAGGAGGAAAGTAACGATGGATCATAAGACAAAAGGATGGAATATCGCGGAATCTAGTCATCAGAAAAGCATACTATCCAACTTAGTAAAGGATTTAATCCTTCATGGTAAGGTGGATACGACGGTCGTGAAGGCGAAAGAGGCCAGCCGATTCGCGGACAGGATGGTAACGCTTGCGAAGGAAGGGGATGATCACGCGAGGAAGAGGGCCTTCAGTTTTCTCGAGGACAAGGAAGCGGTCTCGAGCCTTTTTGGAGAAATTGCCGACGATTACAGGGAAAGGGACGGAGGATATACTAGAGTTCTCCGCCTCCCGCCGAGAAAAGGAGATGGGGCTGAAATGGCCCGGTTGACCTTCGTGGATTAACCGTCAGGTTCCGTTAATTAAAGTTGAAAATTACAAACCCCGCTCTCGCGGCGGGGTTTGTAATCTTTGTCTCGGGTCTTAGTTAGAGTCCCAGTTCGTCCTGGATTCCCTGCATACCTCGTAATACTACCTCGAAGAATTCCTCCAACTCGAAGCCGAGCTCTTCACAGCTACTTATGGCTTCCCTGTCGACCGACTTGGCGAAGCTGCTTTCCTCGTACCTGTTTTTTATGAATTGCGGATCCATCTCCCCCAGACCGTCCGGATGCACGAGAGCTCCCGCGACGATCAATCCCGTCAACGGATCCGTGGCGTAAATTGCCTTCTCCATCTTCGTTTCAGGACTTTTCTGTCCGGCGTGAGCTTTTATAGCGTCTAGCTGTTCCTCGGAAAGGTCCTCTTCCTCCAGCATCTCGGCTGTGAGTAAACCGTGCTCCTCCGGCTCGTCTTCAGTTTCTTCGTAATCCAGATCGTGCAGGAGGCCGGCAATGCCCCACTGGTCTTCGTCTTCGCCAAAATAGTTTGCCAGCTCCCTCATTCCTGCTTCAACTGCCTTCATGTGTTTTATCAGGTTATCCTGGGAAATCTCTTCCTTCACCAGCTGAAGAGCGTCTTCTCTATTCAATTTCCATCACCCATAGATTTAGACCTCCTTTATAACTCCGGCGTCCATTTTTCGTCGACCAACCTTGTACTGGAAAGGGAAGCAAGGAATCCGAGAATTATACCCAGAAGCAACGACCAACCCGAAATTACGAGCAGAGGTGTGCCCTGAAGCGACCCTGCCAGGTAGCGGCTGAACGGAATTCCACTGCTCGACCAGAGGGATAGCAAAAGGAGCAGGGCAACGCTCAGTACGGAACCGAGGAAACCGGTCAACGTACCGATTAGGACGAGCGGGGTTTTTACGGATATTCTCGAACCACCGGAGTACTTGATGATTTCCAGCTCTCCTAGCCAACCTTCCAGGAGGTCCCGTGTAAAGGAGCGAATCAGGTAAAAAGTCCCACCGGCCATGAGAAAAGCGAGGAGCAGGATAATTATTTTCATCCAGGTATTTAAAGGTCCGGATTTACCCCCGCTGGCTCCTCCCGTAAGTACCGTGACCACGGGAATCTCGGGACGACTTTTTAGTTCCTCGCGGAGTTGCTCCCTGTCGGAGGTTTTGATCAGGAAGTAATTGGAATCTTCCGGCAGCTCCTCCGGAACGGTCAGGATTCCATTCTGAACCTCCTCCTGTAATACCAGGATAAGGTTGTCAACTGAATCGAGACGTCTTAGAGCGAGGTAGAGATCATCTATGGCGTTGGTGGAAAGCCCTTCCTCTACCTGGGCCAGCGTTTTGTGGTCTTCCGGGAAATACTCCAGTTCGGAAGTAGTTCGCAGGGGCTGGTCTTTCGGAAGCAACAACACGTAAAGCAGAACCAGGAACAGAAATACGGAAAGAAGGGCGCCGAAAGCCTTGGTGGTCTTTCTTCTATCCAGGGAACCCACTAGCTCTCCGGCAAAAAATAAAGTGTGTTTCATTATTATCCAACTACCCTGCGGTCAAGGTTGCTTTCTATTACCTTTATACCTTCCCCTTGTCTCCCAAGTTGATCGGTAAGGAACAAGACTGTCAATCCATACTCCGAGTTAATCCCGGCAATGATCTCCAGAATTTCATCTAGCTCATTTGAGTTTAATGAGGAAAAAGGGTCCTGGCAAATTAGGAGTTTTGGTTTGTTTAAGACGGAAAGAGCAAGTGCTACCTGTATCCTCTTTTCCGAATCGAGTTCTTGAGCCCGCTTCTCTTCTTCCCCGGTTAACCGGGTTAGTTGTAGGACTTCCCGTAGCTTCTCTTCCTCTTCTCGTCGGGGTCCCGTTAATTTCAGCTTGAATTTCAGGGACTCCAGGACTGTCTTTCCCTCTGGAAGGGTGAAATCCCTGAGAAGAAAGCTAACCTCGTTCCGGAACATCCTCCGTCTTTTTTTACCGCTCAAGCGAACGACGTTTCTATCGGCGAGGACTATTTGACCGGAGTCCGGTGTAATCTCTCCGGTAAGTACGTGGAAAAGTACCTGGTACTGTCCCTCCGTTAATCCAGTTAGTTGAGCAACTTCGCCTTGACCGAGGTTGAAGCTGAGGTTCTCGAATATCACCTCGTCCTCTTCGTCGTAGATCGACAGTTCCGCTACCTGAACGACTTTAGACATTGTGATTCCCCTTTTCCCCGTAGATCACTCTGTCCTTACCCTGCGTATCCTTTCGGACGTTTACTTCTGAGAGGTCGTAGGAATTTGCCAGTTCTTTCACTTTGGGGCCTTGATCGTGGGCGATCTCCAGAAATACAGCCCCTCTCTCGGTAAGGTAACTCGGGGCCTTAGAAAGTATCTTTTCTACTTCTCTTAGGCCGTCTCCCCCGCCGTCCAGGGCTTCCCGGGGTTCGTGATCCTTTACTTCTTCTTTTAGTTCGGCCAATTCGGAGCTGCTGATGTAAGGGGGGTTGGAGACTATCAGATCGAACCGGCCGCTTACTTCCGAAAACCAGTCGGATTCCCTGAACTCTACTTGACCACCCAGATCGTTTCTCCGCGCGTTTTCCCGCGCCAGCTTCAGAGCCTCCGGGCTTTTATCTACCCCAAGAACGTCCGGGCTGACCAGAAACCGGGCTAAGGCGATGGCAATTGCCCCCGACCCGGTGCCGAGATCGAGGACCTTTAACCCTTCGTACTTCCTAAAATCCGATAGAATTTCCTCCGTCATTTCCTCCGTCTCCGGCCGGGGTATAAGTGCTCTTTCGTCTATTTTTAAAGTTAGGCCCATAAAGGATACCTGGCCCGTCAGGTACTGGAGGGGACGACCGGATTTTCTTTTTTTAACCAGGGGCCTGTACTGATCCAGTTCCTCCTCGTCCAGCGGTCGATCCGGGTTTACGTAGAGGTTCAACCTATCGACGTCCAGGGTATGGGCCAGCAGCTGCTCCGCTTCCAGACGCGATTTCTCTATCCCGGCCTCCTTAAAATAGTCCCTGGTCCAGTCTAAGATCTCTTTAACCGTCCAGTCTTTTGACAGTATTATCCCCCTGTGTAGGTTTCACAAGTGGTTTCTAAAGCGAATTTAAGGATATCATAACATTGCAAAAAGGTCAAGTCAGCCCTAAACTTTCTTATCGTCCGTCCGGCTTATGTAGTGCCTGTCGTAGCTAGTTGCGTCTTGGAAAACACGGACGGTGAACTCTGTGGGATGGTTCCTATCTTTATATACTGGAAGTGGAGGGACAATGAAGAAAAGGTTTATACTGCTGGCGTTGCTGATAGGTGGTCTGGCTTTATTCCTCTCGGGTTGCAGTATGTTTGATCAAGGGCCGGAGATCCAGAAGTGGCAGCCCGATACTTCGCCGGACGGGGAGTCGATTGTATTCTCTTCAAAGGTCGGCGGCAACTTTCAACTATTTTGGATGGATAGGGAGAGCGGAGAACGGACTCAAATAACCGACAACGAATACGACGACTGGGGGCCGGACTGGGGGCCGGAAGGAGAACGGATCGTCTTCGTGTCACAGAGGAACGATAACACGGACATTTATTCAGTTGACGTAGATGGGGATAACGAGAAGAGGCTAACGGAAGATTCTGGTCAGGACGTAAACCCGAGGTGGAACGGAACTACCGAGGTCGTCTTCAACTCGGATCGTACCGATTCGTGGGAGATCTACGTTATCTCTATTGCCGATGGCGAGATCGAACAGTTAACCTCCTCCAGCGGTAACGAGGATAACGAATAGGTCGAAATGTTCAGGAACAAGACGGTTGGTGCAGTGATCCTCGCTGCTGGTAAGAGTGAAAGGATGAGTGGGGAGGTAAACAAAGTCTATCGGGAGGTGGGCGGTAAACCCGTACTGTTACATTCGATTGACGCGTTTGGGGGTTCCGGGTTTGTGGACGAGCTGGTGTTGGTTTACAACGAAGAGGACGAGGCCGATCTAGAGGAAAAGGTGGTCTCAAAGTTGGACCGTGGTCTGCCGTTAAAAGCGGTCACGGGCGGTGAAAAAAGGCAGGATTCTTCCCTGGCCGGATTGAATGAATTAACTGCGGAATACGCCATCGTACATGACGGTGCCAGGCCGAACTTTTCTCTTGACCTGCTGGAGAGATTGCTTAAGGCCGCGAGCGAGAATAGGGCGGCGTTTCCCGGTATAAGGCCGGTGGATACGATCCGAAAAAAGAAAGGCGGTTTCGCAGGGCCCACCCTGGATAGGGACGAACTCGTTCGGGTACAGACGCCCCAGTGTTTCGAGAGAAGTCTGCTTCTCGAGGCACTGGAGGAATCCGTGAAGAGGAGAAATTACTACACCGACGACGGTGGGGCGGTAATGGATTACTGGGAACTTAACCCCAAAGTGGTCTCCGGTGAGAGGGAAAACGTCAAGCTGACCACGGAAAAAGACATGAGGTTTGCCGAACTATTGTTCTCTCGGTAGCAATTCGTTTGCGAAGAATGGAAGAAGGTTATAATATTAGGAGGTAAGATGATAGCGTTACTTATCCGAGTTATATTTTATATTAGCTCTGCGGGATTGATTGGCATCGTGCTGGTACAGATGAGCGAACACGCTGGGATAGGCGGCGCTTTTGGTGCCGGTGGTTCCAGTACTGTATTTGGCCGGGACGAACAAACCGATCCAAAAAGAACTGCCACGTCAGTTTTGGCGGCTACTTTTATGATTTCTAGTTTGCTATTGTCAATTATATAGGTCCTATTTTCCTCTGGAGGATTTATGCCTTTAATTGAGCTGAACGACCTGAAGACCTATTTCTACACGGAAGACGGCGTGGTCAAGGCCGTCGACGGAGTCACCTTCGACATCGACAAACAACAGACGATGGGTGTCGTCGGCGAAAGCGGCTGCGGCAAGTCCGTAACCGCCCTGTCCATTATGGGGCTGGTTCCCATGCCCCCGGGAAAGATCGAAGGCGGGGAGATCATCTACCATCGTAACGGAGGGTCGACCGACCTGACGAAACTGGACCCCAAGGGCAAGCAGATGCGGTCCATCCGGGGCAACGAGATAGCGATGATCTTCCAGGAACCGATGACCTCCCTCAATCCCGTATTTACAATCGGTAACCAGATAATGGAGGCCATTACCCTCCACCAGGACGTGGGCAAGTCGGAAGCCAGATCGATAGCGATTCAGATGTTAGAAGAGGTAGGTATTCCCTTACCCGAACAGAGGGTCGACGAGTACCCGCACCAGCTCTCCGGCGGTATGAGACAGCGGGCGATGATCGCCATGGCCCTTTCCTGTAACCCGACGATGTTAATAGCCGACGAGCCGACCACGGCTTTGGACGTGACCATCCAGGCCCAGATACTGGAACTGATGGGTGATCTGCAGGAGGAGTTCGATACCTCGATCATGTTCATCACCCACGACCTGGGTGTAATAGCGGAAATCACCGACTACGTCGTCGTCATGTACCTAGGCAAGATAGTCGAAAGCGGGAACGTAGGGGAGATATACCACAACCCGACCATGCCTTACACGCAGGGGTTGATGGAGTCTATCCCCTCTCTGGACGTCGACAAAGGTCGTCTGGAGCCGATAAAGGGGGTAGTCCCCGACCCCTACGAGGTACCCGAAGGCTGCCCCTTCAACAACAGGTGCCCGCACGCTATGGATATCTGCCGGGAGGAGGACCCCCCGCTGGTCGAAGTAGAAGATGGTCACGAGTCCTCCTGCTGGCTGCATATTGATCACTAACAGAGGTGAGTTTAAGTGGTAGAGATGGAATCGCAGGATAGGTTGTTACAGGTTAGCGGGATGAAGAAGTACTTTCCCGTCCGCAAAGGCGTATTCAAACGGGTAGTCGGACACGTAAAGGCGGTAGACGACGTCGATCTGTTCATTCGTGAAGGTGAGACCCTGGGACTGGTCGGCGAAAGCGGCTGTGGCAAGACGACCGCCGGCAGGACAATACTGAGGTTGATCGAGCCGACAGCCGGGGAGATGCTCTTCCGCAGCGAGGAGTTGGGCAACGGTTCCAGGAAGGTCGTCGACATCGCCGGTGCTTCCAAGGGCGAACTGAAGACCCTCCGCCGGGACATGCAGATAATCTTTCAGGATCCCTACTCCTCCCTCAACCCGAGGATGACTGTGGCCTCCATAGTTGGAGAGCCGCTGGTAGTTCACGGGATCGGCTCCAAGAAGGAAAGAAACGACCGGGTTAAAGAACTGCTGCGGGCAGTTGGACTGACCGAAAACCACATGAAGCGCTACCCACACGAGTTCTCCGGCGGCCAGAGACAGAGGATAGGTGTCGCGCGCGCACTGGCCCTCGACCCCCAACTGATCATAGCTGACGAACCCGTCTCCGCCCTGGACGTATCGATTCAGGCTCAGGTTCTAAACCGGCTGGAGGACCTCCAGGAGGAGTTCGGGCTGACCTACCTATTTATCGCCCACGACCTTTCCGTAATAAAGCATATAAGCGACCGGGTAGCGGTAATGTACCTCGGCCAGATAGTCGAGTTAAGCTCCGTGGAGAAGCTCTTCTCGGATCCGAAACACCCCTATACGGAAGCTCTGATGTCGGCGGTACCGGTTGCCAACCCGGACTTCGAGTCAGAACGGATAGTCCTGGAAGGTGACGTACCTTCGCCGGTAGACCCGCCTTCGGGCTGTTACTTCCATCCGAGGTGCCCCTACAGCGAACCCGACTGCAGCGAATCCGAGCCGGAGTTTCGGGAGGTCGAGGACGACCACTACGTCCACTGCCATTACGCCGAGGACCTCAAACTGAAGGGCCTTGCTTCTATAGAAAGAGAAAGTGAGTAGGTTTCGACTCCTGCTGGGAACGAAGAACCCGGGGAAGGTGGAAGAGGCGAGCGAGATCCTTGCAGTGGTCGACGAGGAGCTGGAGCTGCTCTCCTATCGGGATATCGATTTCCCCGACGTGGAGGAAACGGGAGATACGTACGCCGCAAACTCCCTTAAAAAGGCGAGGGTTATAAGTCAGGAAACCGGTTTACCCGTATTGAGTGACGATTCCGGTCTGGAAGTCTCGGCGCTCAACGGAGCTCCAGGGCCTCGGTCTGCGAGGTTTGCGGGGCCTGATGCGAGCGACGAGCAAAACCTGTCTCTGCTCTTGTGTAGACTTGAGGGGCTAAAGCAAAGAGATGCCAGGTTCGTCACGGTGGCAACTCTTTACGTCTCCTCTCAAGAAAGATATACGGCAAGGGGCGTGCTGGAAGGTAAAATAACTCGAAGCCCTGAGGGTGACTCGGGCTTCGGCTATGACCCGGTTTTTGTTCCCGAGGGCTCCGAGAAAACCCTTGCTCAGCTGGGAGAGGAGAAGAAAAACGAGATTAGCCATCGCAGACGGGCTTTAGAAAAGATAAAAGACGAATTAAAGGCAGTCCTCCGGAAGAGTAGCTGAAGGATCGAAGTCTCGCGGGGCGGCTCCCCACCGTAAGGGGTTGGTCAAGTTGACCCTGAAGCTCATAGTTCTATTTACGGCTATTCCGATAATAGAAATCTACCTTCTAGTTAAGGTGGGTACGGCCATTGGCGTAATTCCCACGGCGCTTGCGGTGGTCGGTACTGGGGTGCTTGGTGCCGTGTTGGCTCGCAAGGAAGGTGTTTCCGTTCTTCAACGAACCCGGAGGAAGTTCAGGGAGGGTAAGTTACCGGCGGAGGAGCTAATTGACGGGATGATCCTTCTGGTTTCGGGGGCTTTCCTGCTTACTCCCGGAATTCTTACCGATTTCATCGGATTGATAGGGCTTGTTCCCTGGTTCAGAAGTAAGTTAATTGACTACGGAAGGAACTGGTTCCGGAAGGAGTGGAGCGCCAAGCAGAAGACCTACATAGACGTAAACGGTGACGTGGAGGACGACGAAATTTAGCTTCCTTTTCCCTTTCCTATCAATAAACATTCCGCGACCTCCCTCAACCGCGAAGCCTCGCTAAGACAAAGAGACCGGGGATTTATTGGAGGTCGGCGTAGCCCGAGGGTTTCCCTTTTCCCCCCTCGGCTCATTCGCCATTTTAGCCAGAAGAGTATGAGGAAGTAAGAGAGGAGGCCCGTCGAGGTTACGGCGGGAATCTCCAGACTGGTAAGTGGAACTTCCGATAACATCGTAATTACCCATTTGAATCCTCGGATAGCCGTCTTTTCGAGGTTAATGATACCGGGGCCGATCAGCGGGAGGTTTCCCAGTGGAACCGACAAAAGCCCAAGGTAAAGTATACCGGTGGCCCACGGTATGGCGACCAGGTTGGTAAGAGGTGCCCAGGGATGAACCCGGTGAAAATGAGCGGCCAGTACCGGCCCCACGCCGAGCTGAGCCGCCAGCGATGCCGCCAGAATTCCGAACAAGTAGTGGGGCCTCTCGGGTAACCTTTCCCTGATCGGGTCGAAGTACAGCGCTATGGCAAACGTCGCTCCAAAACTCAGCTGATAACCGGCGGTTGTGACCCCTTGTGGGTCGTATAACGCAAGCAATAATCCCGCACTGGCGAGCGCCTGATAACGGTCGTACCAGTCGCTCAGGATGACCCCCTTTTTCTCCAGGTAAAAGTGTGCTCCGCCGAACAGGTAAATAACCGAAGCCCTGAGCAAAGGGAGTTTGAACCCGACAGTCAACAAGTACATAAATACCAGCGGAAGGCTGGATAAGTAGATTTTCCCCCTGTCCATTCCCAGCCAGTTCAGGATCGCCCAGGTTACGCCAAGTATTAGTCCGAGATGTAGGCCCGATGCCGCGAGCAGATGGGCCAGCCCGGTCTCGGTAAAGGCTCTCTCTACGTCCTCCGCAAGCAAGTCCCTCGCTCCAAAGATCAGGGCAACCAGGAATTCCCCCTGGTCCTCGTTTTGCTTCAGGATCTGCCGCGATATTCTCTTCCTTACCCACCAGCCCAGCTCCATGGCCGGGTTAGCGTATCCGGGTTGGGAGGATACGATCTCGGCATCGTAGATCACGGACCATATATCCTTTTTTCGGAGGTATTCTCCGTAGTCGAAACCCCGGAAGGACTTTGGGGTACGAAAGTCCCCCGATATCGTTAGCCGGTCCCCGTAGTCGATCTTCTTTCCAGTGTCTCCCTCGGAAAAAACTTTAATCCTTCCACGATAACCTTCCGGTTCCAGAACCAGTTCCGTCCCCTGTTTGCTGGTGACCGGGTACGTCACTACCCTTCCGGTGGCCCGATTCAGGGCTTCGGGTGTAGTATCGACAGAGGCCGGTTGGAAGTAACTGGCTCCGTAAAGGGCTATCCCGAAAAAGGCAAGCCCGGTAAAGATTGCCGCCGTCTTTAACCGGTAACGGTCGAGAGAGGACGAAACGAAGACGATAATTGATGCGCCGATTCCTCCAAGCGACCAAGCCGGCACGGTGTGAACTTTCAGGAAGATCCCGAGCAGAATTCCCGAGACCAGGCCGAGAAAAACCAGTACCATCGGGCGCCTTTTCATCGTGTTAGACGTAATAGGTTTTATGGCTTTTTTATTCTAGCCCAAATTAGCTTTGAAGCAAATTTCGTCTAGCTCGCTTGGGAGTAGAACCCCTTTGGATATCAAGAGCTTTATCGCGAAGGTAACCTCCTGGGCTGGTTGTTAAGAAAAAGGGCTGAGGATAACATTAAGCCGGAGCGTGATACGGTTGGAAAGAATATCCGAACTGAGAGATCAACTCGAAGAAATAGGTGATTACCTTTGACCTGGAGGAACTGGAGGAGGAACTGGAGGATCTGCGGAGGGAAATGAACGAGCCCGACTTTTGGGATAATCCTCAATTGGCCCGAAAGAAATCGAAACTGGCGAACAGGAAAGAGGAAAGGATAGAGGGTTTCCGTGAGATGAGAGAAGAGCTGGAGGACGTGGAGGTGTTGTACGAGCTCGCGGATGAAGAAGAAAACGAGTCGGAACTAGAGGCTATTGAAGAAAGGCTGGATCAGCTATCGGACAGGATGGATTCCTTCCAGCTGGAACTATTCATGGACGGTGATTTCGACGAGGAAAACTGTTATCTGGAAATAAACGCAGGAGCGGGAGGAACGGACGCTCAGGACTGGGCGGGAATGCTTATGCGGATGTATACCAGGTGGCTCGAGCGGAAGGGGTTTTCCTACGATTCTCTCGGGATTAGTGAGGGAGAAGAGGCAGGGATAAAAAGCGTGACCTTCGACGTCGAGGGCGACTGGGCCTACGGTTACCTGAAGGGTGAGGCTGGAGTCCACAGGCTGGTGAGGATATCCCCGTTCGACTCGGCGGGCAGGAGACATACGTCTTTTGCTTCGGTAAACGTGACTCCCCAGTTCGAGGACGACGTAGAGGTGGATTTGGACGAAAACGACCTGAGGATCGATACCTTCCGGGCCAGCGGTGCAGGCGGGCAGCACGTTAATGTCACGGACTCGGCTGTAAGGATAACTCATGAACCTACCGGGCTGGTTGCCACCTGCCAGAACGAGCGGAGCCAGCACAAGAACAGGGAGACGGCCATGCAAATACTCCGGTCGCGGCTCTACCAACTCAAAATGGAAAAACGGGCGGAGAAAATAGAGGAAATTCAGGGAGAGCTGAAGGAAATCGAATGGGGGAGCCAGATCCGTTCTTATGTACTCCATCCTTACCAGAAGATCAAGGACCACAGAACGGAGGTAGAGGTAGGAGATACCGAATCGGTTCTGGATGGGGAGATCGACCCATTTGTCCAGGCATACCTCAAGGAGAAATAATCCGGGTGAGCCCCGGTATTATTTACCGTCGAGGGGAATTTCCGGGTCCTAATTTGAGTATTTCATTTTAACTCATTCTGCCGACCCTGTAATAAAAGAGTTGAGTTTAC
>JBKGZT010000068.1:0-4958 GCA_046543235.1 Candidatus Acetothermia bacterium
TCCGTGCTTAATGTCTATGTTTAGACGGAAGAGCCGCCTCAACACATCGAACCGTCCGCACCAAAAAATCCTTATTAATTTATTTTTTGCCAGCTACCCCCAGGTGGATCAGGTAACTCGCGGGAACCTAGGTCCTCTTCACGAGCCAGCGTCCTCGCCCCTCCACCTCAGTACCGGTTCCCGGGCTGCCTTCGTTTCATCCAGTCTCCCAACCGGAGTACTTTCCGGAGCTTCGTGCAACAGTTCCGGTTCCTCTTTTGCCTCCCGGGCGATCTCTTTCATGGCTTCGGCAAACTCGTCGAGCGTCTCCTTCGATTCGGTCTCCGTCGGCTCCACCATGAGTGCTTCTTTAACGATAAGTGGGAAATATACCGTAGGAGGGTGATAGCCATAATCGAGGATCCTCTTAGCTATATCGACTGTCTTGACGTCCTTACCGACGTCTTCCCCTGAAAGCACGAACTCGTGTTTGCATAGACCCTCGTAAGCTACCTCGTAATGGTCCTTCAATTTCTCCTTGAGGTAATTGGCGTTTAGAACGGCCTTACCGCTGACGTTTCTCAGGCCAGCATCCCCTAGCGCCTTTATATAGCTGTACGCCTTGACCATGACGCCGAAAGGACCGGGAAAACTATTTACCTTCCCGATGGATCTCGGTCTATCGTAGTCGAATTCGTATTCTCCGTCGCTTTCCACCACGGTCGGAACCGGAAGGTAAGGTATCAAATCTTCCTTTACCCCGACCGGGCCGGAACCCGGACCGCCGCCACCATGAGGAGTACTGAAGGTCTTATGCAGATTGAAATGGGTTATATCCATGCCTATGTCACCTGGACGAACACGACCGAGGAAGGCGTTGAGGTTTGCACCGTCAAAATAACAGAGACCGCCGGCCTCGTGGACTATCTCCGCGACTTCGACTATATCACTTTCAAATATCCCCAGCGTGTTGGGAACCGTAAGCATTATACCAGCCGTCTCTTCACCAACCGCCTCTTTTAACTGATCCAGGTCGACGGTCCCTTCCTCGTTGGATTTTATCTCGACTGCCTCGAATCCGGCTACTACGGCTGAAGCAGGGTTGGTACCGTGGGAAGAATCGGGAAGAAGTATTTCTCTCCTTTGATCTAGCCCGTCGTTTTCGGCGTGGAACTGTCTGATCATCAGCATTCCGGTAAGTTCGCCGTGCGCTCCTGCAGCCGGCTGCAGAGTTATGCCGTCCATTCCGCCTATGGATTTTAGGTACTCCCCCAGCTCGTAAGCGAGACGGAGGTTTCCCTGAACGACTTCATCCGAAACAAGCGGGTGATGTTTCCGAAAACGAGGATCAGTCGCTATGTCCTCCATCGGCTTGGGATTGTGCTTCATCGTACAGGAACCAAGCGGATACAGCCCGTCGTCGACGCCGTAGTTCTTCTTCGACAGCCTCGTGTAATGTCTCATTAGCTCGGGCTGGCTGACCTGAGGGAGATCCGGCCCCTCGGATCTAATCAGATCGGGATCAAGTTCATCCTCTATCTCTCCTCCGTAAAGGGAAGTCTCAGTGAAGGAAGTTCCCCGTTTTCCCTCCTGGCTTTTATCGTAAATAGTTTCCACGTTACTTAACCTCCTTCCTCATCAAATCCACGAACTCGTCCATCTCCTCTTTCCGAACCTTCTCAGTTACTGCGAGGAGAAAACCATCGCTTATCCCCATCTGCCTCAAGTTTTCGGGGTGCAGTAAATCGATTTTTCTTTCCTGCAGACTCTCCCAGACCCTGTCGGATTCACCGGGAACTTCTACTGCGAACTCGTTAAAGAACGGTTGCTCCCAGACACCCCGGACTCCCGGTATGTCTTCCAGTTTCTGGAATAAGTAGTGGGCTTTATCCCAGTTTATCTTTGCCAGAGTCTTAAGGCCTTCCGGACCGAGAGTAGCCAGATAGACGGTAGCGGCGAGGGCGTTCAGGGCCTGATTCGTGCAGATGTTCGAGGTTGCCCTCTCTCGTTTGATGTGCTGCTCCCTCGTCTGTAAGGCCATGACGAAGCCCTCATCTCCCTCGTCATCCACGGTCTTGCCAGATACCCTTCCCGGTAGATAGCGGAGGTAATCTTTTTTCGTAGCAAAAAGGCCGAGCAAGGGACCACCAAAGCTAATCGGGTTACCTAGCGGCTGGCCCTCGCCCACGACTATATCCGCCCCGAAGCTCCCGGGTGGTTCCAGGACGCCGAGAGAGATGGGATTTGTGCTAACTATAAGGAAAGCTTCGCCCAACTCCTCCTTCAACCCGGTCAGGTCCTCGACTATCCCAAAGTAGTTCGGCGACTGGACGACGAGCCCGGCTATCGAACTCTCGTTCGCCAGGACCTCTTCTAATTCCTCTCTGTCAATTCTCCCGTTCTGGCTACCCAATTCGATAACCTGCTTCTCCTCCAGCGGTAGGTAAGTTTCGATCACATCCCTGTATCGTGGATTTAGGGTTTCCGAGACGATTACCTTATCCTTCCCTAGATATTCCTGGGCCATCAGTACTGCTTCCGCGGCGGCCGAACCCCCGTCGTACATGGAGGCGTTAGCTATTTCCATACCGGTCAACTCGGATATGGCGGTCTGGAACTCGAACATCCAGGTGAGTGTACCCTGGCTAATCTCCGCCTGATAGGGGGTATAGGCGGTGTAAAACTCGGATCTGCCCGTGACGTGAGAAACTACTGACGGAATAAAGTGATCGTACAGCCCGGCGCCGATCAGGGTTAATCGGTCGCCGGGCTTTTCGTTCTCTTCAGCTATTTCGCCTACTTCTCGTTTTACCTCCAGCTCCGTCTTTCCTTCTTCGTCAATCAGATCCTTTTCGATCCTTAGCTCTTCTGGGATATCGGAGAACAATTCCTCAAGGGAATCAACCCCAATATGGTCCAACATTTCCCCTTGATCGCTCTCCGTACCGGGAGTGAAGTCCATTGGGAATCTTGCTCTTAATTCGAGTTCGTCATGTCTTTAACCAGGTTGACTGCAGCTGCGGCATCCGCTGCGTATCCGTCGGCACCAATTTCGTCGGCGTAATCCTGTGATACCGGGGCACCACCGATTGCAACTTCTACCTGATCTCGGATTCCCTCTTCTTCCAGAGCCTCAATTACGTCCGGCATATGGGTCATCGTGGTCGTCAGCAGTGCGGACATTCCAAGCACGTTAGCGTCGTTTTCCTTTACTGCCTCGACGAATTCTTCTGCAGGAGTTTCGGCACCAAGGTTGATTACTTCAAAACCCGCACCTTCCAGCATCATGCTGACCAGGTTCTGACCGATGTCGTGAAGGTCCCCTTCCACGGTACCTATGACGACGATACCAGCCGGTTCGACTCCTGATTCCGCCAGAAGCGGACGCAACAGTTTCATGGCTCCTTTCATGGCCTCGGCGGAGAGCAGCATCTCCGGAACGTAACGTTCCCCTTTCTCGTATTCTTCTCCCACTTCGTCCATAGCGGGAACCAGAGAATCATTGAGGATGACCTCGGGGTCCATTCCCTCGTCGATGGCTTTTTCGGTCAGCTCAACCGTGGTATCCTCGTCCATATCGAATACTGCCTGTCCCAGATCTTCCAGTAAGTCGCTCATTCTAACATAAACCTCCTTTTAATATTGTGTTGATCGAAATCTCGAAATCATTATATATTTTGAGAATTCCCTTACAAGCAATTCGGTGGGATAATTTATCCCACGGGACAGACATTTCAGGAGAGAATTGACGGGAAAGGGTTCCCGTTACGGCCCCGCTTTTGCAGGACGATTCTTCCGTTAGAGTGCTTGCTCAACTCTTCCAAAAAATATGACTTGGAATCAATAATTTAAAAACAACAATAAGACTTACCCTCGGGGCGGGTACCTTTGATCGAGCGCCGGCAAGGGAGTAAGAAAAAAGCGAAGGGGTTATCCAACTTCTTACCTAAAAAGGCCCGGGAATTGAGACTTGAAAATTCCCCTGTTCGAACTCCAGCCGGACCTCGGAAAACCTCCGACCACGCACCCCCCAGCGATATCAGAGCGAATCTACTCCTTCAATCCAGTAATGGACCAACTCCGGATGACTCTCCGAGAAGCGCCGCCCTACGCCCTTCTGATCCTTGTCTTTGCTGCTGATTAGCTCGTTAGCCAGGGAGACCGGGAGGTAAAAACGGCTTAAAAACTGAGTGACATCGCTTGGGAACCTCGCCATCAGGTCATTTCTCGCGAAGAGGTGGAGGCTCTGTTCCTCTGTCAGCTCCTTAATAAACCTGACGTCGTGCAAGCTATAGGGCAATCCCGGACGTTTTAAGGTCATTACGACCCACTCTTCATTGCGCACGGCCCGGCCGAACTCCGAGTTAGCGACGGACTCTCCCAATTGCACCATTTTGTACTTCTCGAGGGCTTCGTCCCCTCCCAGTATCTTCTCCGAGGCTTCCAGTAGTGTCTCTCGCTCCTCCAAAATTATTATCTCCCGATGGAGCCGGTTCTTCGTCTCCTCTTTTTTAAGATCCTCCACGGTACCGAGCTTCTCTGCCGGGACGTAGGAGGGCACCCCCCATCCCACCACCACGTCTTCGAACACAGGTCCTAGATCGCACAAATCGTAACTGGAATAAGGCCAACTTCCCCCTCTTCTCGGAGGCAACTCCAGTCCTAAAAAGAGGTCCCCTTGCCCCGACGCGACCTTCCGCAAACCGACATCTGAATACTGAATCATCTGGTTTACTTCGAATCCCAGCTTCGTTTCCAGCAGATAAGAAATCAACTCTCCCACCGGAATATATTCGGTCTCGGGGGCCACATAGAGGTCGAGAGATTCTTCCGTTTCTGCTGAGACCCCCGTAAGGGAACCCGAAAACGTCACAATAAGAACAAGAAAAACGACTACGGAGCCCTGCAAGTACCTCATATCCGTATTCATATTGACCTCCCAGATAAGCGGATTACCAAAACTTGCCGAGAAAGCCCCG
>JBKGZT010000020.1:0-22261 GCA_046543235.1 Candidatus Acetothermia bacterium
CTTTCTCCCCCGGTGGGAGAAAGAAAGAATGAGGGGGAAGATAAAAACGGCAAACAGACTTTTTCCTGACAATTATTCGTTGCCGGAATCGGCCCCGGAGACTTCCTCCATCCTCCGGTCAACGTAATCCACGAATTCTTCTGACTTTTCCGGCGGTGCCGTCAGCCAGCTAACCGTTATAAACAGAAAGACCGTAAGGATAAAGCCCCAGACGGAGGGCCACCAGCCAAACGGCTTCAGATTGCTTACGTAAAGAAGTCCGGTAAAGATACCCCCAAGAGTCATGGACGTCACTGCACCGGGACCGGTACCTCCTTTCCAGAAAAACGCACCTATCAGAGGAGGGGCAGTAACCAATAAACCTCCCGAAGCCATACTGGAGAGAACGGCTATAAGCCCCGGCCTCAACCAGGCGAACAATACGAATACGGCGATTAAAAAGGGTATAGCAAGCTTGCCGGAGCGAAGCTGGGTCCCTTCTTTGACCTCCGGAAAAAGGTTCCGAATAACGTCTCTGGAAATGGAAGAGCTCAACGTAAGCGTAATTGATCCCAGGGTTGAGGTTGCGGCAGCAAATATCCCTAGAAATATGATTAGCCCTAACGGCAACGGGACCTTCGTCAAAAGAACGGACATCGCTTTATCCGCGTTCTCCAGCTCGGGTAACAAACTTGCGGCCTGAAAGCCGAAGAGGGTGCTAATAATAGTATAAACAAAGCCAAAGACAGAAAAGTAGATTATCATCCTCTTCAGACTTGAGAGATTATCCGGTACCAGCATTCTTTGGGACACCTGGGGGTTGGTCAGGGCAAAGAAAGCCCACGGCAGGGCCAAACCTATAAATAGCTTCGGATCCCATGTAAGCTCGAGTAACTCCGGGTTTTCTACGGTTATAGTGCGAAAAAAATTGCCGGGAGATCCAAAAAACCTGAAAAACACGTAAAAGAGGGCAAAAAGCGACGTTGTAAGCATGGTAATCGCCTGAAAGGCATCCGTCCATGAGACGGAACGCATGCCGGCCCAGATGGCGGAGACACCCGCAAACCCCGCCATGACGAACACGCCTGCCATATAAGGGATATCCCCGCCGGTCAGTCCCTCCACCAGAAACCCTATTCCCATCAACTGTACTGCACCGTAAGGTACCAGCATAACGAGAAAGATGAGGGAGGCCACTATCCCCGCCCAGGTAGTTTCGTACCGGCTTGAAAGCAACTCGGCCGGGGTAAGGAAGTTGTATTTATTCCCTGCAAGCCAGAAACGAGGAGCAAAAACGGAAAGCAACAGGACGGTAAACATAAGGTACGTCATCTCGAACCCCAGCGCCCCTACTCCCGATTCGTACGTGAGGCCGACGAGACCTACCAGCATAAAAGCACTATAGGTCGTGGCGCTATAGCTCATCCCGGAGACGAAACCCCCCAGCCTCCTCCCCCCAAGGAAGTACTCCCGGACACCTTCACCCAGCCCACGCCGGGCCATATAGGCTATCCCCAGGGCAATGGACATCCACACGAAGAGCGAAACCCATACGTAAAAAGGGTTCATCCTCCACCACCCCAGGTATTCCTTATATAGAAAGAACCCGTAACTATCGTGACAAGTGTCAGGAAACTCCAGAAGAAGAAACTTCCCCAGAAGCTGGAGACATCCGTTAACAGATAAAACGGAACCAGAAAATCCAGGAAGGCAAGCAAAATAAAGACGAGGAAAAACTTCAAACCACTCATATAACCACCAGTTGGACCCCCTAAACCTTCTCCAGGTTACGAAGTCCGGGGAGACTAAATCGGAACCGGGAGGTACGCCAGCTCCACATCAAGGCGAGCCTGGATAAAGTCCGGAAAAAGAAAGTTCGGCGGGCCTCCTTCTATTCCAGTAACTCCGTGAGGGAATACAAATGCATCTGGATCAGGAAACCTCCTCGACGGCACTCCCGATCCTCTCCAGCCCTTCCTGAAGAATGCTTCGCGGGCAGGCAAAGTTCAGCCGCAGGAAACCTTCTCCACCTGGTCCAAACCAATGACCAAAATCCAGACCTACCCGGGCCTCTTCTAAAATTAGCTTCTCTAGTTCCTCGGAGCTTAGACCAAGTTTCCGAAAGTCCATCCACAATAACGTAGTGCCTTCAGGTTCGATCGTCCTTATATCGGGGGTTTCCCGTTCAAAGAAACTAATACTGTAGTCCCGGTTTTTTTTCAGGTACTCGAGCTGGTCCTCTAACCATTCCTTTCCGTTCCTGTAGCCCGCGCTCATCGCTTCTAGACCAAAAACGCTCGGTCCTTTCAAGAGCTTCTCGCTAGCCCGTTTAAACCTCGTTCTCGTCTTTTCGTCCGGTATTATAGCAACCGAGGCAGGTAAACCGGCAGTGTTAAAAGCCTTGCTGGGTGAAGTCAAAGTAATCGAGTTTCTTGCGAAATCTTCGGACAGAGAAGCAAATGCCACGTACTCGTTTTTATCGTAAACAAATTCGGAGTGGATGTCGTCCGAAACGACTAGAATATCGTTTTCAAGGCAGATCCGCCCCAGCTTCCTTAGTTCCTCTTCCTTCCACACCCGGCCAACCGGGTTATGGGGGTTGCATAAAACCATTGTAGTTGGCGTCGGCTCAGTCGGAAAAGTAACGTCCCCGGGTTGACAGAGGTTTTTAAGGTCGGGGAAATTCATGGAATAAACATCCCCGTTCAGCTGTAACTGGTTGGTCAGTATTTGGCTCCCGCTATATCGGACCGAAGTGAAAAAGGGATAATAAACAGGGGGCTGTAGTATCACCCCATCGCCCTGATCCGTCAGGTTCCCGATTATTACCCGGAGTGAGGGGACTACACCGTTGCCGTAAACAATCCACTCCGGTTCTATCGACCAACCATGTCTATCTTCAAACCAATCTACAATCAACCGATCAGTTTCTTCATCCGTGCTCGTATAGCCAAATACCCCGTGTTTAGCACGTTCAACGATCGCATCGATAATCGGCTGGGCGGTCTGCCAGTCCGAATCCGCAACCCACATGGGCAGTACGTCTGATCTGCCGAAGACCTCCTCTCGGTTGTCCCACTTGACCGACCTGGTCCCCGTGCGATCAACCCGATCGTCAAATTTTTCGGACCTTCTCTCTTGCATAAAGTTCACCGGTAAGTCAAGTATCCCTTCCAAACGATTTACGATAGTTGATCGAGGTCTTACCCGAGTACCCTCGAGAGATCGCAAAAACAACTTAAAGCTCCGAAGAGAACTGGCTCCTGAAACTAGGAGGGCTTACGCTCCCTCAATCCCCATAGGTTTCCCCACGGAGCTTCTCACCTATTTCTCCTAGGTCCTCCTGTACGGAACCTTCGACGATGGAGTGTAAAGATCCACCACCGTCTCCCCGATAGCGAGGTATGAGGTGAACGTGGACGTGAGGGATGGCCTGGCCGGCTGCCTCACCGTCATTGATCCCGATGTTGGCGCCGTCCGCCCCCAGACCGGATACGATCGCACCATTAACCTCCTTAACAACGGCAAACATTCCCGTAGCTACCTCCTCCGTCAGGTCAGAAAACCTTTCGAAATGCTCCTTGGGAACGACGACCGCATGGCCATCGGCTATCGGGTTCGCGTCCAGGAACCCGACCGCGTAGTCGTTTTCAAAAACGATCTCGGCATCAATTTCCCCTTCCGCGATTCCACAGAATACACAATCAACCATGAAAATCACCCACCTACTTTTTACTGGTCCTAGAGAACCATTCTTCCAAACTTCTTCTTACCCACCTGTAGAACCTTGCCTTCCTCAACTTTGGGATCGAAATCCACTGTCGTCACCTTCTCCCCGTTTAGAGTCACTCCTCCCTGATCTATTAACCTCCTCGCCTCCGATCTGCTGGAAACAAAACCGGAAAGCTCGAGGAGATCGATGATCCAGATCGTCCCGTCCTCCTTGATTTCTTCCTCCGGGACCTGGATTTCCTCCAGGTCCTCGGGTACTTCGTTCTGCTCGAAGACGTGTTCGAATTCTTCCTCGGCATGGGTTGCCTCCACGTCGGAGTAAATGTTGCCCACGATCTCCCGAGCAAGCCTCTTCTTCTTCTCCTTTGGATGCATATCCTCTACTTCCTCGTGGGAGACGTCTGTCAAAAGTTCGTAGTACTCCTCCATCGTCTCGTCGGTAATCGACATCAACTTCCCGTAGATGGTCTCCGGCTCCTCGTTGATCCCGATATAGTTTCCCCTGGTCTGGCTCATCGCCCTGCTCCCGTCAGTTCCAGTCAAGAGCGGGACTGTCATGACGATCTGAGGGTCCTGGTCGAACTCGCGCTGGATGTGTCTACCGACGAACAGGTTAAACCGCTGATCGGACCCCCCTATTTCGATATCCGCGTCGACGGCTACTGAATCGTAGGCCTGGGCCAGGGGATATAGGAATTCCAGTATCGAGATCGGTTTGTTCGATTCGTACCTCTTGGCAAAATCGTCCCGCTCCAGCATACGCGCCACAGTATACTTCGAGGTAAGCTCAATTATATCATCGAAACCCAGCTTTCCGAGCCACTCGGAATTGTAGCGAAACTCCGTCTTCTCGGGATCGAGGATACGAAATACCTGTCGCTCGTAGTCCTTCATGTTTTCCTCGATCTCTTTCGCTCCCATTATTTCCCGGGTTTTCGTCCTGCCCGAAGGGTCGCCAATCCTCCTAGTAAAATCCCCAACAACCATCACGGCCTTATGTCCGAGATCCTGCAGCTGGCGAAGCTTACGCAAAACGACCGCGTGACCGAGAGTCAAGTCGGGAGATGAGGGATCGACACCAAGCTTAACCCTCAAAGGTCGCCCTTCCTCCTCTGCCTTTTTTAATTTCTCACCAAGCTCTTCCTCCGGAACCAGGTCATCAGTCCCGGATTTTATTTTTTCTATCTCTTCCCGAAACCCTTCTTCCATTCGGTAAAACCTCCATTAAGCGTCTTGTAAGAAATTGCAAGCTTTTTAACAACGAGACGGCCAGAAAAAAACCCGAGCACCCTTCGGGTTCTAGTAATCTAAATCACTGTAACAGAAGAAATCAAATCGAATTCACCCAGCTCCATCAACTTTACTCCCCGGGCATATCGCTGGAACTGACTGATGTCGTCTATGCTTAACCTGATTGCCTGTCCTCCTTCGCTATAAAGCATTACCTCCTCTCCCCGTTCCAGCAGCTTGACTTCCCGCAGGCCGTCGTCCTCTTCGAGCTTTATTCCAAGATTTCCCTTGCCCGACCTCTGCTGAGAGCTGAACTCGCTCAATGGAACCTTTTTACCTTTCCCCGTCTCAGTAACGAAAAGCAGCATCGGATCCCTTTCGATGCTTTTCGGGCTTACCGACTCGACGCTTACCACCTGATCTCCGGGGTCCAGGCTCATCCCCTTCACCCCTTTCGAAGGCCGCTGGGTAGTCCGGGCTTCCTCTTCGGAGAACCTGATCACCTGCCCCTCCCGGCTTGCCATGATGATCTCGCCTCCGCCATGGCTCAGGTCGGCGGAGCTAATGGAGTCTCCTTTTTCCGTCTTTAAACTACGAATGCCGCTAATGTGCGCGGAAGAGAAGTTCTCCATCGGGTTTTTTACCAGGAAACCGCCCTTCGTGCCTATCAGGCAGAATCCGTCGTTTCGCAGCTCTTCCCCTTCGACGTTTAGTATCTCATTTACGACCTCGTCATCAGATAGGTCGAGTATTCCGGCCAACCTTTCTCCTCTGGAATCCCTCCGGGAGGTTGGGAGTCTATAAGTCTTGACCTTGTAAATCTTTTCCTGGTCAGTAAATACGAGAGTTTCGTTCCGGGAGTTACCACTTGCCGCGACGGTAATCCTATCGTCTTCTTCAAGATCCATACAGATTACGCCTTTGCCGGCCCGGTTTTGCGTCTTGTACCCGCTCCTCTTTGGAGCATTTACGTATCCGTTTTCCGTTACCTGGACAACCACGCTGTGATCCGGAATTAGCTTCTCCGCATCCACTTCTTCGACCTTCTCGGTTATCAGGCTTCGTCTCTCGTCGCCGTACTCTTCCTTTATTTCCCTCAGTTCGTCCTTGATGATTTCATCCAGCTTCAGCGTCGAGGAGAGGATTTCTCTGTATTCTTCTATGTACTCCCTCTTTTCCTCCAGCTCGTTCTCTACTTTTTCTCTTTCAAGGCTCGTCAGTCGGCCAAGCTGGGTTTTCAGGATAGCATTCGCCTGCTCTTCTGAAAAGGAGAACCTCTCGATCAGGTTTTCCCTCGCCTCGTCCCTGGTCTCCGCGTCCCTGATAAGCTTTATAATTAGATCCGTGCTGTCCAGGGCTACCTGTAGACCCTCGAGTATGTGGGCCCGGCTCTCTGCCTTTTCCAGCCTGTATTCGGTCCTTCTCTCCACAACCGACCGCCTGAAGTCTATAAAGGCGTTGAGGATCTCTTTCAGGGATAATCTGCGCGGGTTCCCGTCGACGATTACCGTCATGTTGGCACCGTAGGTCTTTTCCAGTGGGGTATACTTGAATAGTCGGTTCAAGACGACCTCCGGTTCGGTACCCCGCTTCAACTTAATAACCACCCGGAGTCCTTCCCGATCCGACTCGTCCCTGACGTCGGTGATTCCTTCAATGGTTTCGTCTTTGGCCTTCTCGGCGATCCTCTCGATGATAGTTGACTTCTTTATCTGGAAAGGAATCTCGGTAACGACTATGTTGTTCCCCTCGATATGGGTTTTGGCCCTCATCCGAACCCGACCCTTTCCGGAACGATAGGCTTCTTTTATCCCTTCCCTACCCAGTATTATGGCGCCGGTCGGGAAATCCGGTCCCTTTATATACTTCATCAGCTCGTCCAGAGAGGCCTCCGGGTTGTCAATAAGGAAAATCAACCCTTCCACCAGCTCTGTCAGGTTATGCGGCGGGACCTTGGTCGTCATTCCCACCGAAATACCCCACGCCCCGTTGAGAAGTAGCCCGGGCACCTTAGCAGGCAGTATAGTTGGTTCTTCGAGGGAATCGTCAAAGTTCGGGGTAAAATCGACCGTATCCTCGTCGAGTTCCTCCAGGAACGACTCGCTAATAGGGGATAACCTGGCTTCGGTATACCTCATCGCCGCAGGTGAATCCCCGTCAATTGAACCGAAGTTCCCCTGGCCGTCTATCAGCGGATAACGGAAGGAAAACTCCTGGGCCATGTTCACCATCGTATCGTATACGGCAATATCGCCGTGCGGGTGGTACTTACCCAGCACCTCACCGACTATTCTTGCCGATTTTTTCGGAGCTCCGTCCGAATATAGCCCCAACTCGTCCAGGGCGTATAGAATCCGGCGCTGGGCGGGCTTCAAACCGTCCCTGACATCAGGTATGGCCCGACCTCGAATTACGCTCATGGCGTAGTTTATATACGACTCTTCCATCTCCTCTTCGATGTAGGCGGTCTTCACTTCACTCATGGATTTTTCTCCTTTCTTGGTTGAATTGTTTAATATTAGCTTTTTCGGGAGGATAACTCAAGGAAAATTAGTCCCAATGGGATGTTAAGCGTATTTACAGGGGGCCTCAGATCTTCACTCAGATCTTTCACCTCTACCGATAAACCTGATTACCGGCTGAGAAAGTTCTGGAGAGGTCCGCATACCCCTGACAGAGCGTTAGCGAAGGAATTTGAGGAACCGAGCCAAAGCTTTCTCAGCCGGTAAGTCCTGTCGTAATCAGGATTAACCGTGGTGAAAGAATTGAGCTTCACTAAAACTTAATTTAGAACCTCAAGCTCATAAGTAGCTGGGATGACCCTTGATCTATCCTTCTCTTATCTCGGGAAATTCCATCGCGGACATGAACTTCTCGGTAAAGTCCGTTCGGAAGGAGAGCTCGATGTATTCCACTTCCTCCGTCAGCTCTTCCAGTTCTTCCTGTTTCTCCTGGCTGATAAGGGCGAGTTTCGCTCCCTGGCCGGCCGCGTTGCCAATCGACTTTATCCTGTCGATCTCTATCCTGGGAAGAACCCCTATACGGAGGACATTCTCCTTCCTGAGGTAGTTTCCAAAGGCTCCGGCTAGGTAAACCCTGTCTATATCGTCGACCACGGCCCCTAATTCATCAAGCATGATGTCTATACCCGCTTTAATTGCTCCTTTTGCCAGCTGTACTTCCCTTATATCTTCCTGGGTGACGAATACGGGGTTACTGTCAACGTGGAGCCAAAAGGCCTTCTCGTCCCCTATATCCACCATCCTATTCCCCAGGGGGTTGATGGTGGGTCGGGAAAGACTTGACCTATCGGAAACGATATTACCCTTCTCTTCTATCAGGCCCGACTTCAGCAGTTCACCGACCGTATCAACTATCCCGGACCCGCACAGGCCACGCGGGGAAGCCCCCTCGATCACTTCCAGGTCGAGCTGTCCCTCATCGTCGATTCTCACGTGGGAAATTGCGCCCGGCCTGGCGGTCATACCCTGTTCGATATTTGCACCTTCGAAAGCCGGTCCAGCAGCTGTAGAAGCCGCCACCATCCGGTTCTTATTTCCCAAAACCATCTCCCCGTTCGTTCCTATATCCACCAGGAGGCTCAGTTGATCCGTCTTATGCATCCCAGTATGCAATATCCCTGCCGTTATATCGGCACCTACGTAACCCGCCAGCGACGGCAACAGCACTACCTGACCCCTCGGATGGATATTTATTCCCAGCTCCTCCGCTTTTAGCTTCTGTGAGCTGGTAAAGCCCGGAATATATGGTGCCTGATCCATTTTAGTCGGATCCACACCCGCCAGAAGATGAAGCATTATCGTGTTACCGACAAAGGTCGCCCTGTAGATGTCGTCCGAACCTATTCGTTCCTCCTCGACAAACTCCCGCACCAGCTCGTTTATCGCGTCTATCACCTCTTCCTGCAGGTGTCCCAGCCCGTCTTCGTTCTCCCGTGCGTACTTTATCCTCGATACGACGTCCGCGCCAAACTTGCCCTGGGGGTTTTCCCTCGAATTCACGGCAAGCGTCTCCCCGGTTTCCAGGTCCAGGCCGTAGCCGGCAACCGTAGTGGTCCCTATATCAAAAGCCATTCCGTACGAATCGTACTGCTTGTCGGAGGAATCTACGGAGAGGAGTTTCCCGCTGGGACCGTCGACGGTCGCCGTGACCGAAAAATCGTTCTTTCTTAGTTCCTCCGGCAGGTTTCGAAGCAGGTCCAGAGGCACCTCCAGGTTTCCGCCGAGTGCGTCAACCACGCGGGTCGAATCAGAACGCTGATCCCCCCTGCCCGGCTCTTCCAACTCGAGCAGACTCCTCTCTATCCCGCTGTTCGGCTCGACGTCCTTGAGTGGTTCATCCATCTCGGCCTTGGCAGTTGCTTCTTCGGCCCCTCTGAGCGAGGGAACCTCGAGGACCAGGTCGGATTCGACCTCGAGGCGACAGGAAAGCCTCATTCCCCGTTCTAGTTCGTCCTCCGAAAAGAAGTCCTCCTCGGAGTCTGTGGGTTTCGGAGCACCTTCCAGGACGTGTACCCTGCACTTCCCACAAAGCCCCATCCCACCGCACAGGCTTGGCACTTCGTATTCGTTTTCCTGGAGGGCTTTTAACAGGTTGGCGCCGTCCTGGACGGTAAACTTATTTCCGTCGTTCTGGACCACTATCTCGTGTTTCTCCATCATTTTCCTCCTCTTCCTCCACAAACCATACGTATCTTAAGTAATTTTGAATCAATCAAATGCACAATTAAAAGTTAACTCGAAGCTAGATAACTTCAAGTACTTTTCTATTTTTAAAGCTTTTTAATTTATAATCAAGATATGGCACGGATTAACAAGCCAGGGACCTTACGACGGAGCTTTCCCACTACGTCGGAAACGTATTTGTATCCACAGCGAGCTTCCGTAGGCCAACTGCTATCACCGTGTAAGGGAACGGAGGAACCTATAAAGGTCCCTTAACCGCAAGAGCAAGGACTCACCCAAGCGATTCAGGCGGGTAAACCTGTACTCCCGGGTCGGGTCCAGGGGATCGACCATAATAGTGTACATACCGAGCCGGTTGGCACCAAGAACATCGGTGAATAGCTGATCCCCAACCATCACCGACTCCTCGGCTTCAACCTCCAGCTTGTCCAGCATCCTTTCAAACCCCCGGCTTTTCGGCTTTCCGGCATTAAATAAATGTGGGAAGCGGAGACCGGACAGGAACCCCTTTATTTCCGGCTTCCCGCTGTTGCTCAGGACGGCGACGTTCAGCCCCAGGGAGTCTACCTGGTTCAGCAGCTCCAGAGCTTCCGACTCCAGCTCCTCCTTGCCCCAGAGAGCCAGGGTATTGTCCAGATCAAAAATCACCGCCTCAAAGCCGGACTTCTTCAGCAGCTCGTAATCTATTTCCCTCACGGTCTTGGCGTTCTCGTCGGGGAAAAAATACCGAGGGAAGGATTTAGACTTAGACGTGACCATCACTCTCGCCTTCGACCGAAATTCTCCCCACGAAGATGAAACGCCTGAGATCCCTGATTATCTCCACAGTTTTATTCAGGTACCCGGAAGAAGTCAATATCCTGAATTCCTTGTGACCCCGAATTTCCCTGTACTCCCTCCTCGCGTTCGCTACGCCGTCGTAACCTTCGATAACTGCATCCAGGTAATGGAGGTCTTCCTCTTCGATCTCGACGTAAACTTCCAGGGAATCCTCCGGCGGAGAAGGGAGACCGGCCAAAGTATCTTCTCCCGATTCCATTTAATCCTGACCCTGATCCGAGGACTCGATACGACCGGACAGCTCTTCCACCCTTTCCTCCTTGAAGCCGGAATCCAGTTCTTTTAACCTGTTTAACCTCTCCTTGGCGGCCGAGTAATCCCCCTGGTCTATCCTTATCTCGGCTATCTCCAGCAGAGCTTGTTTCCCCACCTCGGATAGGTCTTCTTCACCGTTTTGCTCCTCGTCGGCCTTGAGGAGGTTTTGATAGAAGTCGAGCCGCTGGACCGATGTTTCAGCCAGCTCCAGTCCTTTCTGAAACGTCTCTCTGGCCTTCTCGTATTTGGTTCTGCTCAAGTAAACCTGACCCAGACCGGAGTAGGCCTCTCGCAGCTCGGTCTGATCTTCCGTCCTGTCAATTATCTCGCGGTACTGTTCTATCGCCGAATCGTAGACGTGTTCCTCCTGGTAGGCTCGAGCCAGGGTGAATCTGGTTTCCTTATCCTCCGGTTCCTGGTCGAGTATCTTCTTTGATATCTCGATTCGAATTTCCGCATCCTGCGCCCGGGCTAGACCCTCACGGTATTCCTCGAGCGCCCGTTCGGGGCGGTCCTCTTTCAGGAAATAATCGCCGCGCAGACTGTAAGCCTCACCGTTATAGGGGCTGGTCGAAATGACCCGATCCAGTTCCATCTTCGCATCTTCCAGTTCGCCGGTCTTCAGGTACACCCGTGCCAGACTGAGGGAAGTCTCCGTGTCCGACCGGACATTCAGGGCGTCGTTGTAGTATTCGATCGCCATATCCGATTCTCCCTGTTCCCGGTAAAGGTCACCGAGCCCCTTCATGGCGGAAAAGTTATCCGATGATTCCTCGAGTACTCTTTCGTAAATACTGGCAGCCTCGTCATATTGACCGGCCTGACTATAGGCACCAGCCAGCTTGTTCATGATGTTTACGTTATCGTCGGACAATTCAAGGCCCTTACGATACTGGTTGGTCGCTTCCTCGTAGTTCTCGAGCTCGACTAGCATATCGCCGTAGTCGACATAGGCTGCCACGTATTCCTTATCCGATTCTATCGCTCTTTTAAAACTTTCCGCGGCTCGGGAATACTTCTTGTTTTCCGCCTGGTACCTCGCGAGGTAGTAGTTTACCTCCGGGTTTTGAGGCGCCAGATCTTTCGCCCGGTTTAACAGGTCGCCGTCTTTTGACTGAGTCTCCTTGATAACCTCAAGATAGTTTTCAACTGCTTTACGCTCGTATCGTCCGATCTTTTCTTCCCGATCGCCGTTCTCGGAAGAAGAGTCGGATTCCTCCTTCAACCTGTCGATTTCTTCCTGGTACAAACGGCCTATGTAATAGGGAATATACTGGTCCCGCACTTCGTTGCTTTCTTCTAACTCCCGGTAAGCCTCGAGGCCTGCCTGAAAATCATCCTGGGCCGTTCCATAAGCTTCTACCACCGGTAGCTGGATCTCTATCGATGCTTCGCTTTTTACCTCGTCGTACCAGTCCTGATACCTCTGGCTCTCCTCTTGATCGACGTAATCCTCCTTGATCTTTTCCTTGTTTTCCTCGAAGTCCTGGACCTGGCGTTCCTGTTTTTCCTCTACCTTAAGTATCTGCCAACCGTCGGACGTTCTTACCGGCCCACCGACTTCTCCCGGTTCCAGGGAGAAAGCAACTTCCTCAACTGCCTGGGGCTGTTCTCCTTTCTGGAGCCAACCCATATCCGCCTCCACTTCGTTCTCTTCCACGTACTCCTGGAAGTAATCCGGATTTTCGTCTATTTTATTTTTGATATCTTTTGCCCTGTCCTCGGAATCGACTACGATGTGGCTCGCTCTAACCCTCGAGGGAGTCTGCACGTAAGTATCCATGTTCTCCTCGTAGTAGTTCCGAAGATCCTCTTCAGTTGGGTCAATCTCTCCTATGACCTGGTCCCTTACCTTCTCCCTGCTCAGCTGGGTCCGGATATCATCTTTCATGGTGGATTCGAACTCGTCGTAAGTTCTCCCCTCAGACGAAAGGGCACTTTTCAGCTGATCCAGCGTCCAGCCCTGCTGTTCCAGTAAACTGTCCAGCTGGTCGTCATATCTGCTATTCACTTCTCCATCGCTTATCTGGATTCCTCTTTCCTCGGCCTTCTGGTCAATAAGCGCACCCTCGATCAGGGAATCCACCGCCTGCGATTTGATCCTGAGCTCGAAGAGCTTCCCGCTGGCCCCTTCGAGCATACTGGAAAAATCCTGGTCTAACTGGCTGTAGAGGGATTCCTGCCTCTGCATCAGGTTGTCGTAAGTGTTCTGAAATTCCGATTCCTTTATCTCGTCACCATTAACCACTAAAGCAACGCTGGTCCCGGATCCCGAGTCCTCGGAAGAGGAACCTCCTCCAGGTTGCATATACTGAAAGGCAGCCAGCCCCACGGAACCAAGGAAGAAACCAATTACCATAATCCAGATTATCGTCTTTTTATGCCTGTCGAAAAACCTATTCACTCTCTCACCTCTTGAATATTTTCTATTTAATACCTATTTAAGCACAGAACCCTTCTAACCATTTACCTTTTATACTACTCGTTGTTATTTGTTATCGCCATCCAGGAACTTTGACAGAGTTTTATAAACGCTCAGTCCCCCGGAAAGGAGCCCCAGGACGAGAAAAACCAGCTTGAAGAGCTTGTCCGTTCCGACCTGGTTATCCAGCCAGTACCCTATCCCTAGGGATATCAGTACGGCAAATACGAAGGTAAACCCTATCTGGCTTACCTGACCAGCAGTCCTGAGAGCAGTCTTCCATCCATCGTCATTCCTCTTGCCCATCGAAGCGGAAAAAGCTAAATATCCAGGATATCCTCTCCGTCTTCATCCTCCTGTGTATCCTCGTTACTTTCAAGTTCTTCCTCCCTCTCCGAGACTTCTTCCCCGTCCTCTTCTTTTCTGCTATCCTCGGAAGCCTCAAAAGGAAGCCGCGTCTTTACCTCCAGGCGCATCGCCGTCTTGTTCTCATCGTCTATCTTCACGTCGACAAAAGAAGGCAAAAAGACCAGATCCACCCCGCTGGGTGCCATATAACCTCGGGCGATGGTTATTGCCTTAACCGCCTGATTGACGGCCTTTGGTCCGATGGCCTGAAGCTCAGCCATTCCTTCCTCCCGAATCGTGTTGGCCAGGGCACCGGCAGTAGCAGAAGGGTCGGACGTCGAAGAGACTTTTAGGATTTCAGCCAAAATCCCACCTCCTTCGAGTTTTTCGGTGACTCCTTCCGGAAAGTTTTTATTTACGATATCACTGCGCGGCTTCTACGAACTGGGCCTTGCGGATGACGTTGATTTTCACCTCGCCGGGGTAATCCAGATCCCTCTCGATCTCCCTCGCTATGTCGTACGCGAGCTTGCTCGCCCTGTTGTCACTAACCTCTTCCGGTGCCACTATAACCCGAATCTCTCTTCCCGCCTGGAACGCGTTCGCCTTCGTGACGCCTTCGAACGAGCCGGCGATATCCTCCAGGTTCTCAAGCCTCTCGATGTACTTCTCGTAAGTTTCCCTTCTTGCCCCTGGCCTCGTGGCCGAAAGCGTATCTGCAGTTTGCACCAGTACCGGCAGGAGCGACTCCGGTTCCTCGTCTTCGTGGTGGGCCGCGATCGCGTTGACGATGAGCTTCTTCTCGCCGTAACGTCGGGCAAGCTCGGCACCTATTTCTGCATGGGTGCCCGTAACTTCATGATCAACCGACTTCCCGATATCGTGGAGCAAACCAGCCCTCCGTGCGGGCTTTGGAGAGAGACCGATCTCTTCCGCCAACATCCCCGATATAAAGCTCACCTCCAGGGAGTGGCGCAGCAGGTTCTGGCCGTAGCTATTCCTGAACTTCAGCTTGCCCACCAGGGGGATAAGCTTCTGGGAGAGGTCGACACCCGTATCGAGAGCAGCGCCCTTTCCGGCTTCCTTTATCCTTTCGACCATTCTCTCCCTGGCTTTTTCGACCTTTTCCTCTATCTGGACGGGATGAATCCTCCCATCCTTGACGAGCTCCTCCATTGCCAGCCTGGCTATCTCCCGCCGTACAGGATGAAACGATGAGAGAACCACCATTTCCGGTGTATCGTCGACCATGACCTCTACTCCGGTCAGTGCTTCAAACGTCTTTATGTTCCTTCCGTTTCGTCCGATCACCCTTCCTTTAAAATCATCCGACGGCAGCGAGACGGAAGTAACCGTATTACCTTCCGCCTGCTCTGCGGAGTACCTCTGCATGGCCGTAGCGAGGATCTTACGAGATTTTTCCTCGGCCCCCTCCTCGGCCTTTTGCTTTGCCTCGCTGACCTTGCGGGCGTAATACCGTTCCGTCTCCTCTTCAATTCGCTCCATCAACTCGTTCTTCGCTTCCTGCGAACTCATCCCCGCAAGCTCTTCCAGGTATTTCTTTTCCTTCCCAATCAGCTCCCGGCCTTTTTCCTTCAGCACCTTCAACTCTTCCTGGTCCTGCTTCAGCGAGTCCTCTATCTTTTCTAAATGGTTGCTTTTCTTGGAAAGCCTATCGGCTTTCCGCATGATCCTTTTTTCCTTTTTATCTAAATCCTTTTCCCTGGCTTTGAACTTTTCTTCCAGTTCCTCCCGCTCTTCCTGTATCTTTTTTTGCCCTTCCAGTACTTTTTCCTTCTTCAGGTTTTCGCCCGTTTTTCTCGCCTGTTCTATTATATCCGCCGCTTCTTCCGCTCTGTCGGAAAGCTTTTTCTCGTGATACTTCGTTCCGATATAAACGCCGAGCGAAAGCGACATGATCGCCGCCAGCCCTATATATATCGCCAGCATATCTTTCACACCTCGCGAATTCGTCAAAAGGGGTCAGGACTCTCATTCCACTCCTCTCCTTTCAGCGCCCCTCAAGTCAAGAAAAACACCTCTGTATTCCTCGATCCAGGTAGGTAGATCCTGAAGAACCAGCGTTCCAATCAGCCGTGGGTTTTCATCCGGGTTCTCCAGGGCACCCTGGAGTTCGTTGAGGAACAACCGGTTCTCACTGATGAACTTGGAAAACGAGCGACCACCCAGGTTGTTACTCCCTTCGCTGGTCGAGACCAGCTCTTCCAGCGCCAGGTTCAACCAGTGAAAACCCTCGAGCAACTGCTCGAGTTCTTCTTCATCTACTTCGGACAGTATATCTCCTTCTTCCGGGTAGGAAATTCCCTCCTCCCACTCGTCCAGATCATCCAGATACGATAACCCTTCAACGACCAGCTCGTCGGATAGGGCTTCCGTGGTTTCAGTTACCAGTTCGACGTCTTTTCCGATCAATTCCTCTTCCATCTTTCGGTCGAGTTGGTTTTGAGACAGGAATTCTCCTCCCAGTTTTATTCCGACGAGTCTCTCGTTAGTGGAAGATAGTTTTTCTTTGACTTGCTCAATCAGGGCACTTATCGTCTCTTTTTCTCCGATTTCGATTTCTCTATCGCCAAATTGAATGTCCATGGTAAGCCAATTTTATTCCTCATTTCGTTTGAATGCAAGATAGAGAGCAGCGGGCAGTACGGTTAGAGAGAGGACCATGGCAAATCCTATGCCCAGCAGCGAAGTTCCACCCAGAATCCGCAAACCAGGGGTCCGGGCAATAAAGAGGCTTCCAAAGACGACGATAGTGGTCATGGACGTCGTAACCACTGCGAGGCCGGTGTGAGAAAAAGCGGATAAAATAGAACTCAACCCCCCGTCCTCTCCCTCTTCCTCACGCCAGCGGTAGATGAGGTGCAGACCGTCATCGACGCCGATGCCAATTAAGAGAGGGGAAATTATTATGTTTATGAAGTTGAAGTTCATGCCGAGCAGCTTCATTCCACCAAGCATCCAGAGGTAACCGATAAAGAGAGGGATCACGGCGAGAAGCGAGAGTCTCAGGCTGTTCACTCCCAGGTAGAGAATTGCACCGATCATTAGAACCGCCAGCGTCGTCGAGATTACGAAGTCGTGCCTAATATGCCCCTCGAGCTGGTACTGAATCAGAGGCAAGCCGAAGTAATCCTCCGTGAACTCCGAGACTTTAGCCACGAAACTGTTGAGGTTCTCCGACTCGTAGATTGACTTGTCGACTCCGGCAATTACAACGAACTCACCCTCCTCGGAAAGGAAGTTGGAACGGATCTCTTCCGGAAGGGCCTCAACGATCCCCCCCTCGCTTTGCAATAACTCGTTTGTCCGCGAGGTTTGCTCCTTGAATTCGGCAAGCTGCCGGTCAAGCGAGCCTATCTCCTCCAGCAATTTCTCGTCCTCGACCTCACGTAGTTTTTTCCGAATATCCAGGAGCTGGTCTATTACCTCGTTTAACTCCACCGTTACCTGAGAGCGACTGGAAAGCGTTGACGAAAGCTGGGCCGATGAGAGGTCGGCGATTAGTGCCTCCATCCGGTCTATTCTGGCCCCTTTGTTCTCAATTAAACCCCCAAGGTTCTGGAGGGTGGACTGGAGTTCTTCGATCTTGCCGGTTTCGACGATGGAACTCCCCATCCGTTCCGAATTTTCCGGCAGGTAGTCCCCGAGGGAATCAACGCTCTTTACCTGCTCCATCCGCCCGAGATTTCGCTCCAGCTCCTTCATTTCTTCCAGGTCGTCCGGAAAAAACGCGAAGGAGGGTCCTATATTTGCCTCAGACCCCCCGAACTCCCTCTGAATCCTTTCCTGGACTCGGATGCTTTCGACCTCGGTAGAGACGTTGTTATCGGAAAACCGAAAATTCAACTGGAAGGCTCCAAATATCGCGAGGCCGGAAAGAACTATGGAAAACAGCAGGAGGGGCCTTCGAAAATCGATCGCACGACTAACAAATCTTTTGAGCGTGGAGCGGTAATCGAAGAGTTCCACAATCCTTCTTTTCTTTCTCCATCTCTGGTAAACCACTATTAAGGACGGAAGAAGGAGTATGTAAACCAGGAAGGATATCATTATCCCGAGGCTGGTGATAATCCCCATCTCTACCAGGCCCTGAGACCGGGCAAAAATCAGCGTGGTGAACACCGCCGAAGTAGTCAACGCAGCAATAAAGGTTCCTCTTCCCTTCTTCCTAATTGTAGTCCTGATGGCCTTGCTTACGGGCACACCCTCGAGCCTCTCCTCGCTGAAGCGAAAGAGGAGGTGAATTCCATAATCTATCCCGAGACCCAGTACCAGGGCTGGAAGAAAGGTGGTCAGTAGGTTGAAGCCGCCAACGGAGAACTTCGCCCAGCTTAGGGTCAACAGGACAGCAACCACCAGCGGAAAGGCAACCAGGGCAGAATAAAAGAGCGAACCGAGAGCGAAAAAGAACGCCACCATTACCGCAAGTGAGGATACGATCGTGGTTTTCAACATGTCGCTTCTAAGGGCGGCGTTCCGCTGAGAGTTAGTGACGAAAGATCCTGTCATCGTTATCCTGTAATTCCCACTTTCAAAGACCTCGCTCGCTCTCGCTTCCTCTATCGCCTTCTCAGCCGCATGGGTAATCTTATCGCTAAATTCTATATCGTGGGACTCGGCACCCCGGGGTCTTGCCCGGACAAGCAGTGTTTTGGCATCACCGGACAGGTAGCTACCCTCCAGTTCTTCCTGCCTGGAGTCCCTTACCTCCCGTAGATCTTCTCTCAACCCATTTAACCGATTATCCCATTCCCGGAGTTCGTCGGTCGAGTCCAACCCGGCAAGTACGAGGCGGTTCCTCCCTTCCACCTCTTCGAGCAACTCCCTCATTTCCTCTTCGGAAAGTTCACCATTCCCCTCAAGCTCTTCGTACTGCGCTACCAGGTCACCGTAAAGTTCTTCGGAGTCGGTTGACCCGTTCAGGGCAGGGAATTCAGACGCAAATTCGACGAGATCCCCCTCCATCTTATCAATTCGATCAAAAGTTCGTTCGTTTAAGGAATAGAGGAACTCGTAGTCCTCGGAGATCATCTGCTCGCTTCGGTATTTGACCGACTCGATTTCCGGTATCTCCTGGAGGAGAGGGCTTATTACCTCCGCCAGTTCGTACAACTTATCCTCCCTCTCCGATTTATCCAGCCCCGAACTGTCCCGTAAGGACAGAGCAACGGTCAGGTTCTGAGTATCGTTGATCGTCCGCTGGCGCTCACGGTATTTGTTTATAAGCGGGTCGTTTTGTGGGAGGAGGTCCAGAAGCGAACTCCTAATTGGAAAGGGAAACAGGTAGACAAAAGATAACCCGATCAGGATCAAAAAAAACCCAATTACCCAGTAAGCCCGGTAACGTACCAGACTATAAACACGATTAAATAATTTATCCAGCATTCACTTTTTAGGCCCGGTCTACCCTGCCCACCCCTGATTCTACTCAGAAAAGATAAGATCCAGTCGCAAATAAGGACATCCTGCTCTCGCTCCGGTTACCTATTCCTCGGAACCCGGGCTCCGGACGTCTATGTCACAGCCGACCAGATCCACCGTAAGCCTGACGTTCTGGCCGTTTTGGCCAATGGCGTAAGCGAGGTCGTCCTTCGGGACTATAACCCTTGCGATTTCCTCTCCCTGCTCGTTCTCCTGAAACTCGATCGACAGGATGCTGGCGGGTTCCAGGCTGTTCTTGATAAGCCTCTCTCTGTCGTCGCTCCAGTGAATTACGTCGATTTTTTCGCCGTTAAGCTCGTCGGTGACTTCTTTTACCCGGGAACCTCCCGCTCCAACACACGTACCCACCGGATCTATCTGGTCGTCAAGCGAGCGCACCGCTACCTTGCTGCGCTTTCCCGGCTCCCTTGCAATTTCCACGATTTCGAGCAACTCGTCTTCGATCTCCGGGATCTCGATTTCCATCAACTTGGCGACAAATTTCTTCTTCGTCCGCGAAACACGAAGATCCAGCCCACCTGGCTTCTTGTCCACGTAGTATAGGTAAGCCCTCAGGCTATCTCCCTGGTCGTATCTCTCACCTGGTATTCTCTCGGAACTGGGGAGCAAACCCTCTACCTCACCGAGATTCAACCAGACGTCGCTTCCTTCAAACCGGTGGATCGACCCGTTAACGACTTCCCCTTTCCGCTTCTCGTAGGACTCGTAAACCAGTTCGTTCTGCTTTTCCCGGATGAGCTGTCTTATCACGTCTTCGGCTTTTTTAGAGGCGATCCTGCCGAATTGACCCAGCTGGATTTGTTCCCCTTCTATAAAAATATCCCCGGAATTCTGATCTATGTTCACGTCCACGTCGCGATTCGTATCGTACTGCTCCTGGTAAGCTGCCTGAAGTCCCTTTTCCACCATAGAGTAGAGCTCGTCCCTCTCTATTCCCTTATCTTTGGCCATATCTTCCAGCGCTTCTATAAAATCTATATTCATTAGCTACCCCTCTTGGGTCAATCCTCCTCTTCTTCCGTGATTTTGGTCGTCGCCTTTGCCACGCTGCTGATCGGTATTTTTATCTCTTCCCCTTCGTACTCGAGAAAAATCTGGTCCTCCTTCTCATCGTATCCGCGGAGAACGCCAACGAATTTCTTTACGCCCTTGATCTTCCCGTAGGTCTTGATTTCCACGGTTCTGTTTATTGCCCCCTGGTAATGACGGGACTCTATCAGGGGTCGTTCAATTCCGGGAGAAGATACCTGGAGCTCGTAACTCCGATCGATCACTCCGGTTTCGTCCAACCCGGCAGAAATGAGATCGCTCACCTCGGCGCAATCGGCGGTGGTCACGGGCTCGTCCTTGTCCAGCAACACCTCAAGAACCCATCGAGCCCCCCGCTTTTCCCACCGCAAAAGGTATAAATCTTCCTCTCGAGCCGCCAAGGACTCGCTCACCGTATCTTCCAAGCGTTTCCTCTTCCTGCTCATAACCTGAAAGCTATTATATCAAAATGCCGGTGGCAACTCAACTTTAACGGAAATTAGCCCGATGTTGGGGGCCGAAGCAGGACGATCATTTCCGGAATAAAAATGTTCACGGGGATACATGAGCCCTCCCAGCTTGAATTCTAAAGTCCGAGAGGAGACCATTATTTATCATGGCGTTTACGAGAGAAATCGTGGTAAGAGAAGAGGAAAAGGGGACCAGGATAGACAAGTTGCTTTCCCGTCTGTTATCAGGGATTTCCCGGGCCAAATGGCAGGACCTCATAAAGGAAGGCCTGGTCGAAATAGATGGAGGGAGAAAAAAGCCCAGCTATCAGGTAAAAGCCGGCGAGGGAATTCGAATAAAGATTCCCGAAGACTTCGACTCCACCGACCTAGAGCCACAGGACCTCCCCCTTGAAGTGATCTACGAGGACGATTATCTTCTCGGCATTGACAAGCCGAGCCCGATGGTCGTCCACCCCGGTCCAGGCCACGAGGACGACACCCTGGCCAACGCTCTCGTTTATCACTATCCGGACCTACCCCCCGTTCCCGATCCTGCAAGACCGGGGATAGTACACCGGCTGGACAAGGACACGAGCGGCGTACTGGCGATAGCCCGAACCGAGTCCGTCTATGACAATCTAAAGGAACAATTCAAGGAAAGAAAGGTGGAAAAGACATACTTAGCGCTGGTCGAGGGAGGGTTCGAGGAAGGCGGAGGGATGATAGATGCCCCAATCGGCAGGAGCTCGAAGGATAAGACGAAGATGACGGTTAAGCTGGGAGGTAAGGAATCCCAAACGGAGTTCCGGGTCCTCGAAGCCTTCGAGGATTCCAGTTTATTGGAAGTAAAACCACGGACGGGAAGGACCCACCAGATAAGGGTCCACATGGATTACATCGGCCATAGAATAGTTGGGGATAGTTATTACGGAGGGCGAGATTGCGAAAGATTGATGCTTCACTCGAAGAGCCTGACCTTCGAACATCCCGAAACCGGTGAAGAGGTTACCCTGGAAGCTTCTATTCCCGACCCCTTCAAAGAATTGACCGGGGAAGAAAGCTAAATCGGAAACTCAAGCCTTCAACTTGGTCTCCCTCGGCTCGGGGAAACCTACTGGCTGCTTTCCCGCCAGAATCTCCTCCTGCGAGATCCCATGGTAAAGTAAACTACGGCCGAAACGTAGGAAGCCCCAATTCCGACGAAGATGAAATAAAGGGCAAAAGGTATGTCGAAAAAGACCGCGATAAGCCCCAGTGTTATTAGTGCTGAACTGGATTTCCCCCAGACGTTTGCGGGGATTACTTCTCCCTGGTTCCTGTAAAGAATCCCCCCGCCGATGATCAATGCCAGGTAGGGCATGAGCAAAAGCAAGAAGGCAATAACCGGTATCTCGCCCACCCAGGTAAAGAAACCGAACAGCGAGAGAAAGAGCGATTTGTCCGCTACGGGGTCCAGAATTTTACCCAGTTCGGTGATTTCGCCCAGTTTACGAGCTACGAGCCCGTCAATCAGGTCGCTCAGTAGCGCTATCACGAGAAAAACCAGTGCAATATTCGTCTTCCCGTAAGCGAGTGCGTAAATGATAAACGGGAGGACGATCAACCTGATCGACGTGATAAAGTTAGCGGTATTCATCAAGAGGAATGATAACCACCTCCCCAGAGCAATGCAAACCTGTAGAGTGTTTGCCCAATGACCCCGGTTTACTTAGTATTGTAAATATGACTCGGATCTTTCACCATTAAAAGCAAATACAATAATTGGCTAATAGACCCCGGCGAGGATAGTGTATAAGCAACTGTGT
>JBKGZT010000021.1:0-22068 GCA_046543235.1 Candidatus Acetothermia bacterium
TGTTTAATTCCACTGAGCAAGCTCCGGGGGAATTCTCACCCAGTATTGATAACCCAGTTTATGTTAGTTAAGGATCGGAAAATTTCAATGGTGTAAACCTTGATTGAAAACAGGCCGGTGGTGAGATGTCCGAGCTAGTTCTTTCCGCAGGACTTGGGTTTTTTCTTCTGATCGCCCTTGGGGGAGTCGGGGTCCGGTACAGGGTGCGAAAGTCGATAGAAAGATGCGAGGACGAACCCGTTAACGGGGAGCTCAAGGTCGGGGGTTTCGTGGAGAGGGTAAAAGTAGCCGAGGAGCTGGGAGGCCTGGATGTAAGGGAGGCCGGTTCGAGGGGCTCAGGATTCTATTTCCCCGGTCAGGGGCTAATTGAGGTACCGCCAAGCGGAAACTCGCTCCTGGGGTTTGCCGTAGCTGCCCACGAGATCTCGCACGCTAGCCAGGAAGACAGATGGTTTTCTCTTTTGAAGATGGGTTCCTATCTGGAACCAACGGCCAAACTTTTGGCGTACTCTTTCCCGATACTTTTACTTCTCGGAATACTCTTCTACCCCCCTTTGACCGTCGTCGGTGGATTCATGTTTCTGGCCCTTCTTGCGTTGACCGCTCTGGAGATGGCGCTAGAGATCGAAGCCTCGAGAACTGCTCTAGAATATCTGGAAGTACACGCCGATCTGGATGAATACAAGATACGAGAAGTGAAAAAGCTTTTTAGCTGGGCTATACTTACTAGAATTGTCCATTTAGCAGGTGGTTACACGGCTCTTTTCTCTTCGAACGAAAGAGAGGTGAGAGAATGAGAGAGATATCGCTCGCCCCATCGATACTTTCCGCCGATTTCAGCAAATTGAGTGACGAAGTTGAGGAAGTAAGTGAGGCTGCGGATTATATCCACGTCGACGTAATGGACGGACATTTTGTTCCCAACATAACGATCGGTCCGCTGGTATCCAATTCGCTAAAAAACTTGGAAGGTTTAGAGATACCGTTGAGCATCCATCTTATGATTACAGACCCGGAAAAATACGCCCCCGATTTCGAAGTCGATTCCGAAGACCTGATAATATTCCACTCCGAAGTAGTCGTAGAGCCGAAAAAAACCGTCGACCGGCTGAAGGAGCTAGGCTGCCGGGTCGGTATATCCCAGAAACCGGGAAGCGACAGGGAAGAAGTTATTCCCCTCCTGGAAGTTCTCGACGAAGTTCTGGTGATGGGGGTGGAACCTGGTTTTGGGGGTCAGGATTTCATGCCGAAAGAGCTGGAAAGGATAGAAGCGCTGAGGGAGGAAATAGAGGAAAGAGGGACGGAAACAGCCCTGGCTGTGGACGGGGGTATGAACGAATCCACCATTGGTGAAGCAGTCGATGCAGGTGCGGATACGATAATAGCCGGGTCCGCCGTTTTCGGTAAGAAGGACCGAAAAAAAGCCATTAAGACTCTGAGGAGTGCGGTTTAAAAACTATGGGTAATTCCGGCGAAAGAAAGTTCATGCAAAGAGCTCTCGACCTGGCGAAGAAAGGAGGAGGATACGTAAACCCCAACCCCCAGGTCGGAGCAGTCGTAGTCAAGGAAGACGAAGTCATAGGAGAGGGCTACCACGAAGAGTTCGGCGGCCCGCATGCCGAGGTCCGGGCCCTTGACGAAGCAGGTGAAGAGGCGGAGGGGGCGACGCTTTACGTTACCCTCGAGCCCTGTGCCCACTACGGAAAGACGCCCCCCTGTGCCGACAGGGTAATAGAGGCCGGAATTTCCCGTGTTTACGTAGCTATTGAGGATCCAAATCCGGAGGTGTCCGGAAAAGGCATAGAGAAAATGCGCCGTTCCGGTATCGATGTAGACCTCGGTTTAATGGAGGAGCAGGCAAGGAGTGTTAACGAAATCTTCCTTCACTACGTCAGAACCGGTCGGCCCTTCGTCCTGCTTAAACTTGCGATGACTCTGGACGGGAAAATAGCAACGAAGAGCGGAGATTCTCGCTGGATAACCTCGGAGATATCTCGTGAAAGGGTGCATGAACTCAGGGGCCGTTACAGCGGCGTCGGGGTTGGCGTGGGGACGGTGATTTCGGACGACCCCCGGTTGAACGTAAGGATGGTTGAGGGGCCCGACGGGACCAGATTCGTCTTTGATCCAAGGGGGAGAACCCCAACCGACGCCCGATTACTTGATCTGGAGAGTGAAGCCCCTACGGTGATAGTCGTAAGAAAAGATACCCCGGAAGAAGCTACGGAGCCACTCGAAGAGAGAGGTGCTGACCTGTGGCGCGTCGATGGAAGTAATGGGGGGATCGACCTTCAGGACTTTATCGGCCGGGCCGGTGACAACGGTTATGATAGCCTGCTAATTGAAGGTGGGAGCGAAGTGGCGGGTAGCTTGATTGATCGTCGCCTGGTGGATAAAGTGGCCTTCTTTTACGCGCCACGGGTTATCGGCGGCAGAGAAGGGGTTCCCGGGGTCGGCGGCGAAGGGGTTACGGAAGTCCGGGAGGGGCTAAAGGTGGAGGATCTGGAATTTACCCGGAAAGGGGACGATCTTTTGGTTACCGGCTACCCGGTTAGATGATTAGGAGAGAAGCGATTCCCGAAAGTAGAGCCTGAAAGCCGTAGATGGTTAACACTGCTTTGGTATGACCGTAGCGACGGAGAAGCTGGTGATGCACGTGGTTTTTGTCTGCCTCCATTATCCCCTGTCGGGAAGCCAGCCGCCTGGCGATCGCTAGACCTGTATCCAGTATCGGAAAACCGAGGAGGAGCAAGCCCGGACCGAGCCCCCAGACTTCTTCCCCCGTGAAGGAAACCTCTCCCAAACCCTTGATTACCAGGTAGGATGTGAGAAAGCCGACGAAATAGGACCCGCCGTCGCCAAGGAACAGCTTTGCGGGGTGAAAGTTAAAGAAAAGCACCGCTGCCAGAGGTCCTAAGAACATTACGGCGGTGAGAAAAACGGTACTACCGGGGGTGAGCCCTATTATTGGCAGGAGGGCAATGATAGCTATCCCCGTGGCCAGCCCGTCCAGCCCATCGATTAAGTTGAAGCCATTTGTTCCCCCCACCAGCCAAAAGACGAGAAAACCGGAGTTAAGCCACCCCGTTAACTTCAAGGAGTGCCCGCCCGCCGTTATACTGGTTGCGGGAAAAACCCCGGACGATAGGACGACGATAGCCGCCGTCAAGTGAAGGAAAAGCTTCGTCTTCGGATCCAGCTCGTGTAGGTCGTCCGCGATCCCGGCAAGGAAAACCGTAACGAGCCCGAACACGAGGGGTAAATTCGAGGTGCCGAAGACCATATAGAATGGGAGGAAACCAGCTATCAACGCCGTTCCGCCAAGTGGTTTTGCCCCCTTGTGGATCTTTCTGTAGCTCCCTGGCTCGTCAAACAATCCGATAAGAGGAGCTAGGAAAATGATTATAGGACATACAAGCAGGGTAACTACAAAAGGTCCCCAACCCGTAATTGCCGGCACGGTAAAAAGCATAGTCTTTAAAGTTAGCACGATCTCCCGCATAATCACTAAGTCACATGAAAAGCCTTGAAGTACTCGAACGAGCAAATCGGGAAGGAAGCTTGACTCACGCGTACCTGGCGCCCGTGAGGCCGGGGACTGATTTGGAAAACTACGCCGTTCAACTGGGACGGACAATCCTCTGCCCTCGCGACGACGACAGGTGCGTGAGAAAAGTGCTTCGTAATACGCATCCCGATTTCTTCTGGGTTACTCCAAAGGATGATAAGAGGAAGATATCGATAAACCAAGTAGAGGAAATTATCTCGGGTTCCTCTTATTCACCCCAGGAGAGGGAAAGGAAGGTATATGCGATCGGCCGGGCCGAGGATTTAACACGAGAGGCTTCTAATAGCCTGCTGAAGGTACTCGAAGACCCACCGGGCTACGTTTTCTTTTTGTTGCTTACCGGTAACCCGGACGACCTGCTTCCGACAATCCTGTCACGCTGTCAGAGGCTTCCCACAGGCGGTACCGATCCCGAGAGGATGAAGAAAGCGCTGACGGAGGAGGGTTACAGTGAAGAGGAGGCTCGTTATCTTATCCAAGTGGTCAACGAACGGGCCGAGGTTCTGGAGAGACTACTGGGTAAGCCCCCTGCCGAACCACTTGAGAAAAGAAAGGATTACGTGGGGAGTTACGAAGGGCTAAGGATAGACGAGCTCGCCGAAAAGCTGATCGACTCCGAGGGATTGATAGAGAAAGAAGTTCTTTCAAGGTTGATCTTTGAAAATATCGGAAATGCCGGGAAGTACGAGCTGCTGGATCTCGCAGGTAAATTGAAGGACCTCTCCCGGGAGGACCTGACCTGGTTTATGGAAAGAGGAATCTTTCTCTATAGAAAAAACTACAGGAGGTGGATGAAATCCGGGGGAGGTTCGGCAGATGAGTCCTCGAAGGTATATCTGAAGAGGGCCAGAATCCTGGCTCGGGGAATAGAATCGCTGAAGACCAATGCCAACCTGCAGCTTTTGGTAGAAAGCCTCTGCTTGCAACTGGCGTCAGGTAACCCTAGGTTTAATTAATCCTAAAATGCGATGACGTCGGAGACGAAAGTCCTTAAGTTACTTTTCCCGAACTGCCGGGAGGCGTAAGTAACGGAGCGTGATTTCGGTATGACAGCAGCCATTTACGTCGGATTAGCCAAGACGAAAAGGAGAAAGGTGCCGGTCCGTTTCGACGGTTCCCCTGAGCCGAATGATCAGTACGTGATTGAAAAGGAAGAGATTAGAGAGCTGGGGATCGTGCTACCCGAAGAGGTGGAAGAGCACGAGGAAGCCGGCTGGAGGGCCGTAAGGGAAGCGACGGAGCATGACGTTCTCCAGGTGGAGATGAACCAGAATCAGGCGGACGAGGCCCTGCCACGAGCCCAAAGCATGGCCGACAAGAGGTCGCTGCCGATGAACCTGATTGGTGCGGAGTACTCCTTTCAGAAATCGCAGTTAAAGTTCTACTTCCAAGCGCCTCACAGAGTGGACTTTCGGGGGCTGGTTAAGGCACTGGCTCACGAGTTTTCGACGAGGATAGAGCTGGAACAGGTGGGGCCAAGAGAAGCTGCCTCCATCCTGGGTGGACGGGGCAGATGTGGCCAGGAGCTTTGTTGTCGCCGTTTCCTATACGATCCCGGCCCGGTTCCGATGGAGCTGGCTGAAAAACAGGGTATTTCCGTCTCGCCCGACAGGATTACGGGTGTCTGTGGGCGGTTAACCTGTTGTTTGGGCTACGAACTCGAGGACTACGAAGAGAAGCTGGGAGAGATGCCGGATAAAGGGAGCCAAGTGGAATCCCCGGCTGGACAGGGTAAAGTGGTACAGCGGAACGTCCAGAAAGGTACCGTGCGAATAAAGCTTGACGAAGAAGATATCCGAGAGTTCGACCTGGAAGAATTGAGGCTCAAGGGCAAGTAGTTACTTTAATCTGGTTTCTCCCTCCAGCTCCTCGAGTTCCCCGTCCTGTAACTCGGTCTTCAATTCTGCCAACAGGTGGAGTTCAAGCTTTCCTTCTATCAGGATGTCGTCGTCTCCGTATTCCTCCCTGATGACCTCGCCGTTTTGGTGAAACCAATCGAGCAGGTCGGCTTTTGAATACGGTAGGTTGAGGGAAACGCGTTTTATTTCGTCCCCGAGTTTTTCCGCGATAAACTCTTTAAGCCGGTCCAGGTTCTTCCCCGCTCGGGCGGAAACCGCGATAGAATTATCTATTTCGTTTTTCTCCTTTTCCAGTTTTCGTCCGTCCTCAAGCAGATCTATCTTGTTCAGCACGTTGATCATCGGGGGCCTGTCTTCGTCTTCTTCGAATATTTCCTCGTTGATGATCTTGTTGACCGTCTGCCACCTAGACCTCAGCTTGTCCTGGGTTGCATCCATCATGTTTACGAGCAGGTCAGCCGTCCTGGCAGATTTTAGCGTCGAACGAAACGCGGGGATAAGCTGGTGGGGAAGCTTGCGGATCAGGCCGACGGTATCCGTTAGCAGGACCGTGCGTCGGTCGGGAAGCTCGAACTTCCGCGTCAATGGATCGAGTGTTGCAAACAGTTTGTCTTCTTCAAATCCTTCGGACCCCGTAAGGCGATTCAGAAGCGTCGTCTTTCCCGAGTTGGTGTAGCCGATTAAAGCGATAATGGGTGTATTGCTCTCGAGTCGCCTCTTGCTCCTTACGTCCAGTTCTTTATCCGCCTCTTTCAGTTTGGCCTTTATGGAATCAATCCTGCGCTGGACTTTTTCCCTGTCCCGTGCCAATCGAGTCTGTCCCGGACCCCGAGTACCTATGCCTCCTTCCTGTCTTTCGAGCGATTCGCCCCATCCCCTCAATCTGGGTAAGAGGTATTCGTACTGAGCTAACTCGACCTGCAGCTTGGCTTCTTTCGTCTGAGCGCGCTGGGCGAAGATGTCCATTATTAGCTGAGTCCTGTCCACGATCTTGGTAGCGAGCTTTTCTTCCAGGTTTCGTGATTGGGCGGGTCGGAGTTCGTCGTTAAAGATTATGACCTGAACGCCGAGTTTTCGGGCCATTTCTCTGATCTCTTCTGCCTTCCCTGAACCTATATACAAGGATGGGTCCGGCTTTTTTCTTCTCTGAATTACCTTTTTTTGGATTCTAACCCCGGCCGTGTCGGCGAGTGATTCTAGCTCCTTCATGGATTCTTCCGTGGACCAGAGTTCCTCTTCGTCCATCCGGGGAAGGTCGACCCCGACCAGAATCCCTTTTTCCCGCGCTCTGACCCGGGCCCTTTTGCCTACCCGGTCCTCGATCAAGTTTAACTCGTCTTTCGCCATGACTAGGAACCCCTCGAGACCTCGGCACCCAAGCTTCTGAGCTTCTCAACCAAGTTACTGTAGCCACGATCCAGGTGTTCGGTACCGGTAATTGTGGTCTTCCCCCGCGCGGCCAGCCCCCCTATGACTAGCGAAGCGCCTGCTCTTATATCAGTGGCATCCACTTCAGTTCCTCGCAGGCCCTGCTTGCCGTTGACGAAAACGGTGTTGGAGTTGGTTACTGATATATCCGCCCCCATCTTGTTTAGCTCGGGTACGTGATCAAACCTGCTATCGAACACGGTCTCTTTAATCACGCTCTTTCCGCGAGCAAGCGTCAACAGGGCAGTCATGGGTGCCTGTAGATCAGTCGGGAAGCCGGGGTATGGAAGAGTAATGACTTCGAGGTTATCCGGCCTTTCAGAATTCTCAACTTTCAAAGATCGATCTCTTTCCTTTACTTCAACTCCAGCACTTTCGAGTTTCAAGCTGAGAGGTTTTAAAGCCGTAACGTTCACGTTTTTTGCTTCTACCTCACCCGCGGTTGCGGCCCCTGCTAGCAGGTACGTCCCGGCGGCGATCCTGTCCGACATTACTCTGTGCTCGCCCCCGCCGAGCTCATCTACGCCCGTGATCCTGGTTATCGAACCATTTACGCTTACCTCAGCTCCCATCCGGTTTAAGAATTTCGCTAAATCCCGTATTTCGGGCTCCTGGGCGCAGTTGTAGATTTCGGTTCTGCCTTTTGCTAGAGTTGCGGCCATAATGAGCTGTTCGGTAGCTCCGACGGATGGGTAGTTCAGGAATACATCGTTGCCCGTGAGTTCGTCGGCTTCGGCGACGATTCTACCGTCGTCCTGTCTGATACCCACTCCCAACCTTTTCAGTCCTTTCAGGTGGAGGTCCACCGGACGCGTTCCGATATTACACCCGCCCGGGATCGGTACTTCGGCCCTGCCGGTTCTCGCTACAAGCGGGGCGAGAACCAGGAAGGAGGCCCGCATTTTCTTTACCAGCTGGGCTGGGGCGACGTTTGACTCTACCTTACCGTCGATTCGTACGCTCCCGTCCTCGCTGGAAACTTCCTTGCCCAGCCCGGTCACCATATCCAGCATTGTCTGGACGTCCTTCAGGTCCGGTACGTTGGATAGCTGGAGGGGTTTGTTAGTGAGCAGGCTGGATGCCAGAAGGGGAAGTGCGGAGTTCTTTGCTCCCGTAATCTCCAGTTCACCCTTCAGAGGCTTTCCTCCGCGGATGGTTAGCTTGTTATCTTTCATTTAACCGTTCTGCATCAGTTCGAGGAATTGATCGTTGTCCTGAGTGGATTCTATTTTCCCTTTTATGAACTCCAGAGCGTCCTGGTTGTCGTCCATCTCGCCTATCATCTTACGGAGAATTCTTAGCTTGTTGAGTTTTTCGTCGGTTAAGAGGAGGTCCTCTTTTCTCGTACCTGTCTGTTCCATGTCAATTGCAGGATAAATGCGGCGGTTTGCCAGCTTTCTATCCAGGACGAGTTCCATGTTGCCGGTTCCTTTAAATTCCTCAAAAACTACCTGGTCCAGCTTGCTCCCTGTATCTACCAGTGCGGTTCCTATGATGGTAAGGCTGCCCCCTTCCTCTATATTTCTTGCTGCTCCAAAGAACTCCTTTGGTTTGTAGAGAGCCGCCGGATCTATCCCACCCGAGAGGAGTTTTCCGCTCTGGTCCACGGAAAGGTTGTAAGCCCGGGCCAGCCTGGTGATGGAGTCCATAAGTATTACGACGTCCTTTTGTGCTTCCACCAGCCTCTTGGCGTTGTCGGTCACGAGCTCCGCAACCTCCGTGTGGTGTTTTGGTTCCTGGTCGAACGTCGCCGCCACCACCTTGCCCATGTTGATGGAGCGCCTGATGTCCGTCACTTCCTCGGGTCGCTCGTCTATCAACAGAACGATCAATTCGACTTCGGGATGATTGGCGGCCAGACCGTTTGCGATCTTTTTGATTAGAGTAGTCTTCCCCGCCTTTGGTGGTGAGACTATCAAGCCCCTCTGTCCCTTTCCAGTTGGCGCAAATAGGTCGATTATCCTCGTGGAGGTATCATTCGGGTCGTGCTCGAGCTTCAAACGCTGTGAAGGGTGAAGAGGTGTCAGGTATTGAAAATCCGTCCTGTCCCTTAATTCGTCCGGTGGCGAATCGTTTATCGCTTTCACCCGTAGCAGAGCCTTGTAGTGCTCGTCGTTCTTTGGCGGTCTGGTTTGGCCCAGGACCTTGTCCCCGTTTTTTAGCCCGAAACGTTTTATCTGGGACGGCGATACATAAATGTCGTTCTTACCCGGGAGGAAGGTCTTGTCCCGTAAAAACCCGTAGCCGTCGGGCAAAATTCCGAGTATTCCTTCAGAAAAGCCTTGTCCTTCCTCTTTAGCTTCTGCCTCAAGGATGGAATATATAAGCTCTTCCTTGTTCTTCGAATTCATCTCTACGTCGTAGTCTTCAGCTATCGAATTTAGCTCATCCAGGTTCTTTTCCTGCAGCTCTTTTAATTCCAATTAGCTCACCTCAAAAGTTTGATAAAATTCTATTCCTTTTTATTTCGGATAGTATATAAAGCGAATCAAGAACCCCGTTCAAGTGTCGGGGCCTGGAAAAGTCACTTAATATCAGAACCCTCAACCTGACAACCGGTGATTTGCCCGGTACTCAATCGAGGAGGAAATCAAACCGGACAAATCAAACCAAGTCCTCACTTGCCGACTTGCCTAACAGGTCTAACTTACGGTAACTTTGCCAAGGTCCGTATCTCAATTGATGAATGCTGGGCAAGAACCAACGGGCTCTTCCTGCAGCAAGCCCCAGGGCATTCTTGGCAAGTCTTGGTGAAAGTAGACGTCCGTCTTGTTCCGTCCGACCTGTAGAGGCGAAACGGGTTATATAACGCCGTAAGAACTCTCTATCTCTCCTTGAAGAGGGATGTAAACTACCATTTGGATCTACATTCACGATACTTTTCCGTTTTAGTTAAACATCCCCGAACTTGTTTAAATAACGCACACAAACAGAACCTTCTGTTTTGAGTAAATTAACTTGGTGAAGGGGATCCAGGACGACGAGTTGGCTGATTACACTGCTATTATAGACGAATCCCTGTCCTTTGTCAACATAACAGGAGATGGACTTAAACTCTAACGATCCGACTTAGCTGGCGTCAGAGTGGTTTTAATTATGTTTCCGTACATCTTGAGCCTCGATTTAATTCCCTGGGCGAAGCCGCGTTTTTCTTCCTTCATCACGTGAGTAACCCCGGTGAGTTTTACTCGCGTCGTAGAGAGGTTTTCCCGCAAGGATAATTTTGTTAAAGCCATCTCAACGCCAAATTCTTCCGCCGCGGAGTTCTCCAGTTTTTCCCATATATCAGCGGAGATGATCCGCTGTCCGGAGAGGTGGGGGCTTATCTTCTGGGAAATATCCGTGTTCAGTCGCCCCTTATGAAAGACGCCTAGTACCATGTCCCAGTTTCCCTCTCTGTAGGTCGATATCATCTCATCGACGTGTCCGGGTTTGAGGCCTTTGAGGTCCGCGTCAATAAACATCAGGGTAGTATGATAAGCAATCTCGACCCCCCGGGCGAGCGCGTTTGCTTTTCCCGTGTTCCGGGGCAAACTTATTAACCTGGTCTCGACATCGCTGCTCTCCACGGTTTCGGCCGTATTATCCGTTGATCCGTCATCTACCACTATCAATTCAGTGGGGTTTTTGGCACCGTCCACCGCCTCGAGAACCGATTTTATTCTCTCCGCCTCGTTATACGCGGGAATTATTACGGAGACTTTCACGCCATCACACCCTGGTTGATATTGTGACCCGGATTGATAACTTCAGAGTTTATTATATTTTCTATAATTTTTTCTCCAGCTGATCGATGATCCCCTCTGTCTCGTGGGAGCTTACGTCGATTTCTTCCTGCTTGCCTCCCCTGGTTTCGACTTCTACTGTGCCGTTCTCTAGTCCTCTGGGCCCTACGATTATTTTTAAGGGCAGGCCGATCAGGTCGGAATCGTTAAATTTAACTCCGGGAGAAGCATCCCTGTCGTCGAGCAGTACGTCGTAACCCCTCTCCCTGAGTCCTTCATATAAATCCTCCCCAAGGGCCTCCGTTCGTCCCTCCCTGGAGCCCAGCACTAAGATTCCTGCCGAAAAGGGTGCTACGGAGCTCGTCCATTTTATCCCCCTGTCATCGTAATTCTGCTGGATAACGGCAGGTATCAGGCGACTTATACCGATTCCATAGCAACCCATCACATATGGATTTAGCTCGCCTTCTTCGTCCTGATATTCCCCGTCGAGACTACTTGAGTATTTCGTTCCCAGCTGGAAAAGCTGTCCGACCTCAATGCTGCTGTGAAATTCCAGGTGGTTTCCGCACTTCGGACAGTTATCTCCTTCCTTGACTTTGCGCAGGTTGATGAACTCGGGATTCGGGATATCTCTACCCCAGTTTACGTTCTTTAAGTGATAGCCGTTCTCGTTGGCCCCGACAATGAAATTCGAATATGATTTTATGTCGCGGTCCGCGTAAACCGGGATATCCAGCCCAACTGGCCCTATTGAGCCGAAATTGGCCCCCGTTATCTCCTTGATCTCCGCCTCCGAGGAAACCATTTCGGCTTTTCTTGTCCCGAGGTGGTTGATTAGTTTGGATTCCTCTATATCGTCTTCTCCCCCAACCAGCGCGGCGACTAGGCCGTCGTCAGTTCTATATATAAAGGTCTTTACGATCTTCCTGCTGGGAACGCCGAGGAATTCCGCGACCGCTTCCACTGTTTCCTTTCCCGGCGTGGCGACCTTTTCCAATTCTGCCGGTTCCTCCGAACCGTTTTCCGACGAGACTTCGTACTCGGCTATCTCCAGGTTGGAAGCGTATCCGCAGCTTTGACAGAGTGCTATTTCTTCGCCCCCTTCGTCCGCCAGGGCCATGAATTCCTGCGAGTAACTACCTCCCATCAGCCCGGTGGGGGCTTCAACTGCCACCCAGTCCAGGCCGAGCCTGTCAAAGGTCCTGGCGTAGGCATCGTACATATCCTCGTAAGTATCGTCCAGGCTGGCCTGAGAGGTATGAAAGCTATAGGCGTCCTTCATCAGAAACTCCCTGGACCGCATCACTCCATGGCGTGGCCGGATTTCATCCCGGAACTTATCGTTGATCTGGTAGAGCACGAGCGGCAGGTCATTGTAGGAATTAAGTTCGTCTCTTACGAGGTCGGTAATTATCTCCTCGTGGGTCGGCCCAAGCGCGAACTTCTGCTCCTTTCTGTCGGATAATTTGAACATTTCGGGACCGAAGTCATCCCACCTGCCGCTTTCCTTCCACAGTCCCGCGGGTTGGACGATGGGGAGCTTGATTTCCTGTGCTCCGGCCCGGTTCATCTCCTCGCGGACGATTTCCTCGATGTTCTTCAGGACCTGGAAACCCAGCGGCAGGTAGCTGTAGATGCCGGCAGTTACTTTCCGAACCATGCCGGCCTTTAACATCAACTTATGGCTTGCCAGTTCTGCGTCGGCTGGAGACTCCTTTAAAGTCGGCAAATAATAATTGCTTAATCTCATCTGATTTGATCCTCCAGATCTTTATAACAAGGCCCCCAGCAGGTCGATCCGCTGGACTATTCCCGATAGCATCCCGTCTTCGTCCACCACGGGGACCCGATTTAACTCGTTTCTGATGATCAAATCCGCCACGTGGATGTCCTCCTCGTCTTCGTCGACGGTTATGACCTCATTAACCATGTATTCTTCCACGTTATCCCCCTTGATCTCCTCGAGGCGCCTGGATAATTGGTTGATGTCGGGGAGGTAGGAAGCGGTTCGTAGCATCTCAAAATAGTTGGGAAGTGCGGCGGATATGATATCTCGTTCGGATATGAATCCGACCACGATACCTTTCTCGTCGACAACGGGAACACCGGAAAGTTCGCTTTTTTCCAGCAGGAAGATCAGGGCCTTTAGCGTCTGGTTCGTCCTTACCGCCGTCAGGTCCTTTGTCATTATATCTTTTACTTTCATTCTAAGTTCTCACCCATTTCCTTCAGGGTTATCTCCTCTAATTGAGCCTGGATTAACGAGGCGTCTCTGGGTATCTTCTCATAAACTTCTACACTTGCCATGCCGGCCGCCAGACCGTATTTGACGGCTTCCGGGACCGATTTTCCATCCTCGAGCTTATAAACTATTCCACCGACCAGGCTGTCGCCGGCTCCGACACGGTTTCGTACCTCGAGCTTGTCTCGATTGGCTTCCAGGTTCCAGTTTTTGTCCTTGCTTACCAGTATATCTCCCGTAAGGCCATGGGACAATAGGACGTACTCGGTATCGTAGCTCAGTATTTTTTTGCCCACGTCGATTATGGACTGGCTATCAGTTAGTTTTTCTCCCAGAACTTCTTTTGTCTCTCTTATGTCCGGCTTTATCAGAAAAGGGCCCGCTTTAGCTGCGGGGCCTACGTAGTCCCCGCCGGTATTGACTACGGTTCGGACATCCCGTTTCTTGGCCATTTTAACCAGCTTGCCGTAGATATCTTTCGGAACTCCCGGCGGTAAACTTCCGGAAAGGACCACGCAGGATACTCGATGTAACATGGTCTCGTACTGTTCCAGGAACTGGTCAAGGGCTCGGTCCGAGATTTCGGGCCCCGCGCTGTTTACCTCTATCGGATTTGCTTCCTGGCCTTTTCTCAGAATCGCCACATTGCTCCTGGTTTCCGCGTTAATCCAGGTGAGATTGGTCGTGGTACCTTCTTCGCGCAGGGAACGCTTTATGGCTCGTCCCGTATGTCCTCCGATCAGACCCATGGCGATGTTTTCTATCCCGACGCTGGATAGAAAAAGAGAGACGTTAACGCCTTTACCACCCGCGCTTGAGTAAGTTCGGTAAGCCCGGGATAGCTGTGTTTCACCTTGTTGTTCTATCTCCTTTACCCAGTAGATTAAATCGTAAGCAGGGTTTAAAGTTGTAGTCAGGATCACTTTAGATTCGCCCCCGTTTTTTCTGCGGGTCGGCCGCGGTTTGCGGACTTCAAAGTAATTGATTTAAATTCTCCGATCATGTCCTCATCGCCGGGGAAAGTAACCGTTCTTCCGAATTCGTCCTTTCCGTATACTGCCCCCTCTTCTCTCGCCAATCCCTGGACTAGAACTTCCGTAGTTCTCCCTCTAAATCTGGATTCTCGATCCCGAGAATACTCCTTCTGTTTATCCAGGACTATCTGTAACCTCCTTTTCTTTTCCTTGTCCGTGACGTGATCTTCCATAGTTGCGCTTCTGGTCTTGGGACGGGGGGAGAACTGAGCGACGTAAATGGAGCCGAACTTAACCCTCTCTATCACCTCGAGAGTTTGCCGAAAATCCTCTTCCATTTCCCCTGGATGTCCGACTATTATGTCCGTCGTAATGTTTATATCAGGGTCCATTCTCCTCGCCTTTTCCACCTTTTCCAGGTATTCTTCCCTTGTGTACCCCCTATTCATTATTCGGAGTACCCTGTTTGAACCGGATTGGAGAGGCAAGTGTAGCTGCCTGATCACGTTCTCATGCTCGTCCATGACCACCAGCGTCTTTTTATCCAGGTCCTTTGGGTGGGGAGTCGTGAAGCTGACCCTTGGTATTTCGGTTCTTGCGACTTTATCCAGAAGCCAGGCGAAATCCTTGTCCTCGCCTTCTAAATCCTGGCCGAAGGAGTTTACGTTTTGTCCAAGTAGCTGAACTTCTCTGTAGCCTTCATCCTTCAGACCCTTGATTTCTGAAATTATCCTCTCCGGGGACCTGCTTCGAAGGGGTCCCCTGACTTTAGGGACTATACAGTAAGAACAGGCGTTTGAACACCCTTCGGCTATCGTGACCCAGGCAAAATAGCTTGATTTTCTGAGGACCGGAAGGTTCTCAAAACCGTCTGGCCTCGGAGTTGAGGCGTGAGGGCCGGTTTGCCTGGCTTTTTCGGCCAGTTCAGGAATTTCGGAGAGGTTAGAGGTACCAAACACGAAATCGACTCCTCCTCCAGGACCGTCAAATAAATCCTCACCCAGGTGTTGTGCCATACAGCCCCCGACGCCAAGGACGCTATTCTCCTTTCTTTCATCCTTTATTTGCCCTATTCTTCCTCTGACTTTTTCCTCGGATTTATCCCTGACCGCACAGGTGTTGAAAACTATCAGATCCGCTTCACCGATCTCCCGGACTATAGCGTAGCCGTTATCTTCAAGAGTACCGGCGATCTTTTCTGAACGGTGGTAATTTAACTGACAGCCCCACGTTTCTATGTACGCTTTTTCTTTCTCCATGTTAATTCACCTATTTAAAAAACAGGGTAAGGACGAAGGTTTACGTGCCGAACTGATTGGAGGTTAAAATTATTTTAAATGATCCGGATACTTAAATCCAGTGGTCGACTTCTCCGGAAAAACGCGCCGGTGTTTGAAAGAATTGAGCAGACATTTACAAATCCCGCGGTGAAGCGGCGAATTATTTCGGCACGGAGACCTCACATCTTCTCAGGAAGAACCTACCTAAAAAAGATGAAAGAATTTAGCTATAATAATAAATAGATCAGAAATAATTTGGGGAGGGAGTCACCTTGCGCAGGGGTGCAGTTGTAGTTTTGCTTTGGTTGGTCCTTGTTTTTGTTGCTTTCGGCGTTCAGGGATCCAATGTCGCGGAAAACTACCAGTTTGAAGTCGGTCTGAAGCTTTCCAAGATCCTTGACAGGCAGATGGTTTTTTCCTTTACCGCCTCGGGCTGCCCCCACTGCCAGGATTTCAAGGAAGAGGTGCTCTCGGATCCTTCGGTTAAGGAATTTCTAGGTAAGCATTTCGTTTTCTCCCTAATCTCGCTTGACAGTACTTTCGATCTGGAACTACCTGAAAAGGGGACGATTACGAATATGGAGCTTGCTTCCAGTTTGGGGGTCGAGTATACACCGACGACTTACGTATTCTACCCCCCCGATCCTGGACTGGAGGGTAATGACGTAGTGAAAATCCCCGGAGCAGTTTCCGGTCCGGAGAAGATGATAAACTTGCTCGAACGGGTACTTTCCGAAGCCAAGGAAGGAGAGGGAGAGGGTGTTGCGGGGAACAGGCCCTACAATTACAGAAACGCCGTAAAGGAGATAACGGAAGATGATTTCGTCTTTTTGCGGGAGAAATATCAAGGGGAGATACCCGTTATCCCGGAAAGGGTTGATCCTTCTGAGCTGACTGACGTTAAAGAGGTCTTGCTGAGTTTCTATCCGGAGGACCTCGAAGGGTATACCGACGCCATCCTCTCGGAAACCCAGGTCGAGAAAATCTACGTGCTAAAGCCTGCTACATAGGGCTCGGGAAGTACCTAACGGCTCGATTACGAAAGTTTTGCTTCGCGTATTCCACTCCTTTTTCGGACATATGTCCATGCAGCGAAACAATAGGTTGGTTAATATGGGACAAATGTTAAGGAAGACCTTTTTTACGATAGTGCTCTCTACCGTGATGGTGTATCTCGTTGCTGCTCCGGGAGCTGCGCCGGGAAGATCCGTTAGTTCGTCCGCGTCGGTCATAACTATAGACCCGGGTCACGGTGGTCACGACCATGGGGCAATAGTAGCCGGGGTTTCCGAGAAGAGCGTCAACCTTGCTATCTCGAAAAAGTTGATAGAGATTGGAAAAGACCACCCGACGATCGATTTCGTTTTAACCCGGAATACGGATAATTACCTGCCTTTACTTGATCGCCTGGAGCTAGCCGAGAACAATGGGAGCGAAGGATACCTCTCAATTCAGGCCAACTCCTACGGGGACCCTGGGGTAGCAGGGGTCGAGACGATCGTCGATCGGACGAGAGCACAGGAAGGGCCCAGCTGGACGATGGCAGAGTTAATCCAGGACTCCGTCGTGGATAGGACGGGTGCAAGGGATAGAGGACTTAGGTACCAAAGAATATATACGAGACATACCTCCCTTCCGGCCGCCATGATAGAAGTTGGCTTTCTCACCTCTCCAGCAGAGAGGCAAAAACTGACGAACGGATCATATCAGGATTCGGTCGCCCGCGGAATAATTCAGGGCTTGCTTCGCTACTTATCCCGGGATTGACTCTTTGAATTTTCCTGGTTCTGGTTTCGGGAGCGAGAAGGATCAAGAAGGCAGGAGAGGTATCTGGACCGGCGTTAATATCTGTAAGGCGATTGCCAGTCCGGCGACTGCCGTAGTTATCAGAGTGGTTAAGGTTCCGTACTTTAACCAGTATCTCATGGATATTGGCTCTTCGTGATCCTCGCTTATTTTTACGATCATTACGTTCGCGGAAGAACCCAGATAGGTAGCGTTTCCTCCAAACCCCGCACCAAAAGCCAGGGCCCACCAGAGTATATTCGAACTACCCGTCAGTTTAGCCGAAAGCGTACTGACTATCGGAAGCATAGCAGCCGTGAAGGGTATATTATCCACCAGGCCGGAACCTAAGGCCGTAAGGAAGAGGATGGCGATGGCGGAGAAAAGGACGTCCCCCTTTGTCACGTGGAGTACTCCCTCGGCTATTTTGGTCAGTAACCCCGTGTTCACCACGCCATGGACGACGACGAAAAGGCCCGCGAAAAAGAGCAACGTACTCCACTCCACACGTTCCAGCAGTTCGTCCATATTTGGCTGGGTCATCAGGAGAATCAGCGTTGCCCCTGAAAGAGCCACCGTGGCCGGCGTTATCGCGAATAAACTATGGAGGATGAAGAGAACGATAATGAAGGCCAGGCCGAATAGCCCCTTTTTGAGCAAAGTCCAGTCGGCAACTTCGTCGGTTGCGTTTCTTTCCATTATCCCTTGAAGTGCTTCGTCATTGATTTTTTCGTTCTCCTGTTTTGCTTTATCGGCGAACACGGTTCTAAACAAAATTACAGAAACGAACAAACAGATCAGAACCGTTGGGGCGAGGTTGTATATGTAATCGAGGTAATGAAACCCGGCTGCCCCGGAAATCATGATGTTTGGAGGATCACCTACAAGGGTGGCTACTCCACCTACGTTTGAAAACAGCGCCTGAGTAAGCAGTATCGGTTTCGGGTCGAGGCCGAGGACGGAGCTAATGGACATTGTTATCGGGGCGACGAGTAGAATAGTCGTTACGTTGTCAATAGTCGTGGACATGACGGCGGCTAAAAGCCCGAACAAAAGTATCATGCGGAAATATCTACCGCGGGAGAGTTTAGCAGCCCAGATGGCGAGCGTCTCGAAGATTCCCGAATCTTTCAACACCCCAACCACCATCATCATTCCTAGCAGAAGTCCTATGGTGTTCCAATCTATCGCCTCCGCTATTACCTCCTGCTCGGTATAAAAACCGAAGAACAGTCCCGTAGCAACCATCAGTACGCCGCCGGAAATCGCCGCCAGAGACCTTTCGATACGATCGCTTAAGATGGCTGCATAAGTCCCGAGAAAGATCAGCGTGGACACTACTAGTTCAATACTCATTCTAACGGAGATATTTCATGGAACATGTGGAGTGGGACGGCGTTTTCGGAAGAAACCGAAGGCCACTGAACGTTGTCTACGGAAAGACCCTGAAAAGAAGTATATAAAACTTTGGTGGAGAAAATTGACCAGTTCATTTAGATCATGATAACTGGACCTAAAAGGTAAATCAACGTAGTCGAAGGGGTTATTCTGAAGCCTGGAACCGCGTTCCCCGGTCTTTGGCCCAGTTTAGCTTGTTTCTGACGGTCTGGAAGAAGTCACTTTGATCGTCGGGAACGATCATTAAGGTCGGTGTCTCCGATTTGGCCATTTCCACGGTTTTACCTTCGTCGAGGCTCCCCACGTTTTTGCCGTCCACCTCTATTACTACGGGGGTGTTGGTTTTGACGCTTACGCTTGTGTCCTCGGAACATATTATCGGCCTCAAACCAAGTTTATGGACGTTGAGGGGGGTAATACCGAAAGCCGCCGTATTCCTCGTTATCAGTGGGCCACCACAGGAAAGCGAATAAGCCGTGGACCCAGTAGGGGTTGAGACGATTAGTCCGTCCCCGGGATAAGTAGCTACCTTCTTCGAATCGAGGAAGAGCTCCAGTTCTGCCAGCCCCGCAGTGTCGCCTCGTGCTATCACGACTTCGTTTAATGCCGTAAATTCCCGATTCTTCCTTTCCCCGTCGTCCGGATTTACCCTGCACTTAAGTCTCGACAGTTCTTTTACGGTAAATCTTCCTCTTAATAGATCCTGGAGCCCCTCTTTTAACTCGAAGGAGTTAAGGCCGGCGAGAAAACCCAGTTTGCCCAGGTTGATTCCGAGCACCGGTACTCGGTAAGGGGCGATCATATCTGCTGCTCTGAGGAAGGTCCCATCTCCTCCCAGGCTCAGGAGGATCGTTTCCGGCCCGGTTCGTTCTAGAGTTTTCTCTATATCTCCCCGGTTTGCTACTTCCCGTAGCTTTATTCCGTTTTCCCGGACCAAGGCTGCTATCGTGGACTTTGCCTCTTCTACTTTCTCGCTATCCTTGCCGACATAGAGCAGAAAATTAAAATCTCGGGAAATTTTTTCTTCGCTCACGGTCATTGTTAAACGCCTTCCTCGTAGCTCCAGCTACAGAACAACCTCTCGATGAGATCAACTACCAGGTACAGTCCTAAACCGAGAGCTGCAAAAGCCAGGATCCCGGCAAAAACGTCGGAGTAGGCAAAAACCTTCCAGGAGTTTTCAATATAATAACCCAGCCCCTGGTTGGTGTAAGATAATTCGGCAAGATACAACGCGGCTATCCCTAGGCCGATGCTTATCCTTACGCTGCTCAAGATGTTCGGTAAAGTAGCCGGAATTACCACGTGCCTGTAGATTTGGAACCTGCTGCCCCCCGAGCTTTTTACGGCTTTTACCCATTGTGGCGGGATATTTTTGGCGGCGTCCCGGGCGCTTATAATGACCTGAAAAACGATGACAAGGAAAATAAATATGACCCTCGAGTAGTCACCCAGTCCGAAGATGATCAAAATAACCGGAAGGAAGACGATTTTCGGTATTGGGTATACCAGGTACAGTATGGGGGAAACGTACTTATTGGCAACGTCCTCGAAACCAACGACCAGACCGGTTAGTGCCCCGAGCAAGACCCCTGCTGAAAGACCTATCACGAGCCGAAAAGCGCTCCGGACAAAGTTTGGCCAGATATCGGGCCAGTGGTCGACCAGCGTGTAAAAGGCGCTGATGGGTCCCGGGAGGACCGAACTCTCGGGACCGGATAAGAGGAGACCGACGAGCAGGCTGCTTGACCACCAGCCCAGGAGGATAACGACGAAACTGATCAGGTAACGCAATATTCCTCTCTTCATGGGAGCTCTCGCCTGGTTTTGCGTACGGTTTCGTAGAACTCTTCGCTTCCGCGATAATCCACGGACCCGGCCTCCCTGTTTTTTATCAGTGTTTTGAGGGAGGCGGGGGGTGAAGAAAGAACCGCGATGTTCTGGCCGAGAAAGGCCGCCTCCTCCATGTCGTGGGTTACCGTCAGGAGGGTAAGGTCCTTTTCGAGCCAGAGTTTGAGTATCTTGTTCTGGAGCTCCTCCCTCGTAAATTCGTCAAGAGAAACCAGAGGCTCGTCCATCAGCAGGACTTTCGGTTTGACCGCCAGCGCTCTGGCTAGTCCAAGTTTTCTCTTCTGACCCCCGGAGAGTTGAGAAGGTAGTTCATTTCTATAGTCATATAGGTCCAACTCACGGAGCAAGGTGTCGACAGTTGATTTATCGCCAGTATGGCCGAGGTCTAGTCCCAGGCTCGCGTTTTGTCGGACCGTTTTCCAGGGGAGTAAACCTATGTCCTGGAGTATAAGAGCTACTCTTTCTGCCCCTACCTCTATATCCATTTCGCCGGTGTACTTCCCGTGGAGACCTGCGAGGGTATGGAGCAAAGTCGTCTTGCCACAGCCGTTTGGACCGATTATACACAGGCTATCTCCATCGGATACACGGAGGTTGAGTCCTGAAATGATTTTCTTACTCCCCCCATCGTTTTCGTACAGCACGTCCAAATTTTTAACCCTGATCATCTTTATTCCCTGCGATGTCTCCTGAAGAGCTATCGATTACGCGTTCGTAAGGGACCTCCTTGGGTAGAAAGCCTTTATCGATTGCCCAGTCCATTACCGAATCATAGATTGATTCATCGAGTGGCTCCGGGGAGGAGAAAGTTGGAACTTCGAAGAGGTTCGCGAAGTCTTCGTCAAATTCGGTACGTTCTACTGCGTTTTTCAGGTTGGGAAAGGTTCCGGTGATGATCTCGGTGGCCAAATTGAGAAGCTGCAAATTATTGCTGTTGTTGGTTTCTTCCAGGGCTCGGTTCCACCCGTCGTAAAATTTCCGAACGAGTTCAGATGACCCCTCCAGGAATCTCTGGTTGAATACGAATACGAAAGGAGGGATTGTTACCCCTTCGTAAGTTTTGAGTAAATTGGGCTGATGGCCCTGAAAATCGGGGTTCTCCAGGGCAAGAGTCAGGAGCGGTTCCGGGAGCACTGCGGAGATATAATTACCGTTAAGAAGTCCGGTCATGCGGGATATCAGGTCTTCACCGTCCAGGTAGTAGTTCGCGTCGTTAATCGAAATACCGCTGGATTTTATCAGTTCATCGGTTGAATAATGTTCGTCTCTCCGTTTAGCGAGGACGATAGATTTTTTCCCGGACTTATCCAGCCATTCCTCGAGGAGTTCTTCTAAGGTGTTGATTTCGTACAGGTTGCTGGTGATTAAACCGGCGTATCTGTCCATCGCATTTGGGGTGAAAGCAGTTGATTTGACCTTTAGATTCCCGGTTCCCTGTACTCCGTAAATTGCACTGGCCAGGTCGGTGATGCTGCAGTCCGCCTTGCCCCCGCTAACCAATCTGGCCGCGTCGCTGGGGCTTTTAGATGGTATAAGAGATATTTCCAGCTGGTTTGATTCGAACGCGTTTTTGTCCGTGTCGTCGAGATAGAATGACCCCTGAGTTCCCTTTACCAGGGGTAGAGCGGCCATGGTCGGAGGGTAGGCAACTCTGACTTCGGCCAGTTCCCCGTCCCCGGATTGCGAAAAAGCAGAACCCCCGAAAGCGGTGGAAAGAGCGGCGACTCCTGTAAATTTGATAAAGTTCCTTCTCGTTAATTTCATTTTTCACTTCCCCGGGGAAACCTTCGTCAAAATTTTAACTTGACGAATTATAGCTTAGGGGTCTGTTGCCTTCAATTCTACGAACATTCGTGCTTAAGTTAAAAGGGGTAGGAGTTACGATATCGAGCAGTGCGGACTCTTGAAATCCCCCCACCAAACCACTATATTTTCTAGCGCATCATGTGGCAATT
>JBKGZT010000069.1:0-4821 GCA_046543235.1 Candidatus Acetothermia bacterium
GTCCACTTCTTCAGCGATGCCAATCCCTGCAGGATCAACATATCCAGTCCTCCGACCGTTTCCGCTCCCTGGCCTCCTGCCAGTTTCAAGAACTTCGTAGGTCTGGGGTTGTAAATCAAATCGTAGACAAGCTGCCCCGCCTGGAAGCACTCGGTCCGATTCCAGATACTCTTACCTCTAGAATCGCCCATTCCGACTGAGGTGGCGTTTACGATAAGGTCCGCTGCTTCCACACTTCCTTCCAGTTCTTCCTCGTCCAGCGACCGAGCCGCTAGTTCCGCGTCGGCCTCCAGAACCTTCATATCTTTCACAAGTTTTTTTGCCCGTTCGTACGTCCGGTTAGCAACCATGATTTCCTTCGCCCCTCCCTGGATCAGCCCGTAGACAACCCCGCGTGCACCTCCTCCGGCCCCGAATACCAGGCAGCTCTGGCCTTCCGGGTTGGAATCGCGAAGCTTTAGAGACTCCAGGAAGCCGGTCCAGTCCGTGTTGTCCCCGAGGATCCCCCCGTTTTCGCGAAAGAGGACCGTATTTACGGCCCCGATGGCTTCCGCCGGGTCGGTTAGCTCGTCGGCCAGCTCGGCGGTCTTCTCCTTGTGGGGAACGGTCACGTTCAACCCCTTAAGTCCGAGTGCCCTGGCTCCCGTTACCGCCTCCTTTACGGAACCTTCCTCGACCGGGAACGCGAAGTAACGGTAGTTCAGGCCCAGCTCGTCGATCGCCCGGTTCTGCAGTTTCGGGGAAAGCGAATCCTCCACGGGGTTTCCGATTAAGCCCAGTACTTTCGTGTCGGTATCTATTTTATCCTTCACTCAGGCCCTCCATCACTGAAAAGAAGTTCGGGAAAGAGACCTCAACCCATTCCGGTTCCCGAAGCTCCGACTCTCCGTCGGCTGCCAGGGCTGCGACCGCGGCGCTCATCGCTATTCGATGATCGCGAAAGCTTTTTAGTTTCCCTCCGCTTAGTTCGGTCTTTCCACGGACGAGGAAGCCGTCCCGATATTCCTCGATATCCGCCCCGAGCTCTTCCAGGTTTGCCACGGTGGCCGATATCCTGTCCGTCTCCTTTACCCGGAGTTCTTCAGCGTTTCGCACCTCCGTTTCTCCTTCCGCCTGCGTGGCCACGACCGCCAGCAGGGGAAGCTCGTCGATCGACCTGACGACCTCGTCCTCGGTGAGTTCGATCCCCTGGAGATCCGAACTGGAGACGACCAGGTCGCCCCGTGGTTCGCCGTTTCGGACCTCCCTGTTTTTAACCTCTATGGACCCACCCATCCGGCGCAGCAGATCCAGAAACCCCGTTCTTGTCTCGTTTAGCCCGACGGATCTCAGGGTGATTTTGGAGCCCTCTACGATCGCCCCGGCGGCGATCAGGTAACTCCCCGATGAAAAATCACCGGGCACCTCGAGGGAGAGCGGGGAAAGTTGATGCCCGCCTTCCACGGTTACCCGGGATCCCGTGATTCGAATAGGGTAGTCCATCGCCTCAAGGATCCGTTCCGTATGGTCCCGGGAGGGACCGACTTCGTCGACCGTGGTCTCGCCGTTCGCCCTCAACCCCGCAAGCAGGATACAGGATTTGACCTGGGCGCTTGCCACGTCCGGCTGGTAATCTATTCCTTCTAGCTCGCCGCCGGAAACCCTCAGTGGAAGGTGGCCCTCCTCCGAGTTGATATCCGCACCCATGGCTTCGAGCGGCTCGATTATCCTTTCCATCGGCCGCGATCTCAGAGAATCGTCGCCATCTAGCTCCGTTTTGAAAGAACGGGTAGCCAGAATTCCCGTTATCAGCCTGGTGAGGGTTCCCGAGTTTCCGGCGTCCAGGGGTTCTTCCGGTTTTTTTAGACCCTCCGGACCCCTTCCTTCGACCAAGAAACCTTCGTCCCTTTCCATTATTTCGACGCCGAGCTGCCTCAGACAGCGTACGGTGCTCCTTACGTCCTCGCCGGGTGCGAGGTTTTTGATTCTGGTTCCACCCTCCGCGAGCGCTCCGAGGAGAAGCCCACGGTGCGAGATCGACTTATCGCCAGGAACCTTCACTTCGCCGCCGAGAGGACCGCTCCCGGTGATCCTGGCTTTTTCTCCTTCCTTTTCCATGATTAGTCCATCACCCTCGATTCGAAACCGTGATTCAATAGTATCTCCTTTGCATTCCTGGCTGCTTCGAGCGAGTCGAAGTAAACCTGGAAGGTTCCGCCGTAATCTTCGCGGACCTTCTGCAGTTCCAGGTCCCTTATGTTGATCCCTTCTTCCGCCAGAGCCCCGGTCATCTCGGCCAGCGCCCCCGGCCTATCGGGAATCAAAACCGCCACTCTGAAAGTGCTGGAGGATATCCCTTTGCTGGACCGGGGAAGCCCGTCCCTGAGCTTCCCGGCTTCCTCGAATTTCTCCTCGATTTCGCCCCCCTCGATCCCGGCCAGGGTCTCTTCTGCCTTCCGAACGAACCTCTTTACCTCCTCCTCGATCAGCTCTCTGTTCGTCGCCAGGATGTCGTCCCAGATTTCGAAGGGCGATTCGGCTATTCTGGTCATGTCCCGGAAACCCCCTCCTGCAAGCGCGAGGTAGTCCTCCGGTCGGTCGGCTTCCCCTACGGTTTCCATTAGGCTGATCGAGATCAGCTGGGGCAGGTGGCTCACACGGGCGACGATCCTGTCGTGGGTTTCGGGGTCCATGTAGCGGGGCTGGGCTCCAAGCCCTTCGAGAAACCCCTCCAGTCTCCTGGATGCCCGGGTGGGTTTCCCTTCCGGCGTGGCGAGTACGAAGACGCTGTTCTCGTACAGCAGGGGATGTGCACCGGCGATGCCCCTGATTTCGGCGCCCGTCATCGGGTGGCCGCCGACGAAATCCGCCGGGGTACCGTCCAGTATTTCTCTCGCCCGGGCGCAGATTTCTCTTTTCGTGGAACCCAGATCCAGCACTATGGTATCTTCGCTTAACAAGTTCGGTAGCCGGCCAAGGACCTCGATTATCTGATCGATCGGGGTAGCTAGAATTACGAGGTCCGAGCTTTCGACCCCCGATTCCAGGTTTTCCGGGTTGTATCCCTCGTCGATCGCGTTTCGGCGGAGTGCCCTCTTTATCTCCTCCCTGTAATCTACCCCTACAATCTTCTTATCCGGGTAGAAGCGCTCGACCGCGAGTCCGAAGGAGCCACCCATCAGCCCCAGCCCGACGACAGTTACTCCGTTAAACTCGCCCGGGTCCTCGCTCATTTTGTCTCCATCAGGCGATTACCGCTTTTCGGTTTATCGTCTTTTTTATCCCATTGACCTGGTTCATCAGTTCGGCAAACTGTCCGGGTCGGAGGGATTGAGGGCCGTCGCTTTTCGCCTTCTCCGGTTCGTGGTGAACTTCCACTATCATCCCGTCGGCGCCGGCCGCGATACCCGCCCGGGCCATCGGTATCACCTTGTTCCGAACCCCGGTGCTGTGGCTGGGGTCGACGATTATCGGCAGGTGGCTTTTTTCCTTGATTACCGGCACGACCGAGAGGTCGAGGGTGAACCGTGTCTCGTTCGAGAAGGTTCTAATTCCCCGTTCACACAGGATTACGTCATCGTTCCCTTCCGACATGACGTACTCCGCCGCCATCAGGAACTCCTCGACCGTGGAGGAAAATCCCCTTTTCAGCAGGACCGGCCTGTCACCCCTTCCGACCTCACGGAGCAGGTTGTAATTCTGCATGTTCCTGGCGCCGATCTGGAGTATATCGGCATAGCTGCTGACCAGATCGACCTGGGACTTTCCCATGACTTCGGTAACCATCTTTAACCCGTGGTCGTCAGCCGCTCGCCTCATGTAGCGGAGGCCCTCCTCGCCCAGCCCCTGAAAGCTGTAGGGCGAGGTCCTCGGTTTGAAGGCTCCACCTCTGAGTATCGAGGCCCCGTGGTTTGCTACGTGCTCGGCTATAATCTCTACCTGTTCCTCCGACTCGATGGCACAGGGTCCGGCCATTATCGTCGGCTCGTCCCCACCTACCTTTACCCCGTCCACGTCGATTACGCTGTCCTTCGGATGGAAATCCCTACCTGCAAGTTTATATGGTTCACTGATCTCAGTCACTTTGGCCACTCCTTCGTTTATGACTTCTAGCTCTCGCGGATCAATCCCGCTCTTGTCGCCGATCGCGCCGAGCGTGGTGTAGTCAACACCCTGAGAAAAGTGAACGCTAAAACCCAGGTCTATCAACCTCTCCTCTACTTCATTTATTTGTTCTTCAGTTGCTTCCGGCTTCATTACGACTATCATCTAGACCCACCTCCGTTTGGATTTCTTTAGTTTCGGAAATCAGAGCCCGGTATACCCGCTCCAGCTGGGAGTTTGAAAAAGGCCCGCTGTTGCTCCTTCTAACGTGAGCTAGAACGGCCTCCTCCCTCCCCGGATCGGTTAGTTCTAGTTCCCTACTTTTCTTTTCCTTACCGATTTCTAGAGCGACCTCCGCACGTCGGTTCATTAGCCGGACCAGTTCTTCGTCGATTTTGTCGATTTCTTCTCTCAGATCTTCGATCATCACTTCCTCCAATGGTAAAAAGACCACAGGAACCCCCGTGGACTTCGTCTCGACCCAAAGCCTGATTGGAGTTGAGGGCTTTAGGTCAGTTTAAAAAGTAAAAATAGCCAAAAAAATAGTTAAGGGTAAGTTCGGACGGGTTGGAAATGGCGAGTGCTTTCTCGGGTAAGGCGAAATGAACCTCGATTAATTTCAGCACTCTCCTATTCATAACGGGGCTATTATAGCGCTGCCATCTGCGGCCTTCAAGGCCAGGTTTAAAATTATTTACTTTTTTGGAAGGAAAAATGGAAAAACAGAACACAAAACAT
>JBKGZT010000022.1:0-21884 GCA_046543235.1 Candidatus Acetothermia bacterium
ACTGATTACGAATCAGCCGCTCTACCGCTGAGCTACGCCGGCATGTGAGAAATTATATTATTCTAGCTTTGGGCTTTCAACGCGGAGTACCGCTAGTCCAGTCAGGTGTTTTACCCTTTGAGTTGTGTGAATTCCGGAAGCCTTCAACCAATCAAGCTGAAAGCATCCAGGACCAGCTTGTTCAGGTAGTAGATTCCGCTGATCCCCACCGGATAGAGTATAAGGACAGAGATAACTACCGGGAAATAACCCATCGAGGGGCTCGCATTCCGCCTGTAAAGCTCCAGGTAGCTCTCGAGGGGGCGTTCGTATTCCCAGTCCCCCACGAGGTTGAGAAAACTGACGTATTTCGTCTGTATGAGCCCCTCGGGAAGTTCCGTGAACGGCCGGTAAGGCGAATCCTCCAGCATCTTTTTCCGTAAAAACAGGAAGATTCGTCCGAGCACCAGGACGTACATAATGAGCCAGCCCGTACCGCCCCCCGACCCGGCCAGGTTGAATAGGCCGTGGGTTAGAATGGCGACCAGGAGGGCCTGGAGGACGAGCTTGCCCCGCCGGCTGGCCTCCTGTGCGAACCGTGCTCGTCCGAGAAAGTAACCGCTGACGGCGTTTATAAGCACGTGACCAGGGAAGGCTCTTTGCCAGGTGATGAACTGAAATGCCCGGGCGGCTTCTCCGTTCCCCTCGATGTAGGGTAGGGTATGGGAGAATATATAGGAGAAGTCCTCGTAGGCCCCGAAGCCGGCCCCGATCATCCCCATGTAGAGCATTCCGTCCAGCCCTTCGGAGAAGTCCTCGAAGTCGAAACCCCGGACTACCAGGAAGAAGATGACGAGCTTGATCGTTTCCTCCGGTATGGCCGCGCCGACGAAGGAGCTGAAAATACGGCCTGAAAATCCGCCGCCATAGCTCGATTCGGGAAAACCAGGTATACCGGCGTGGATAGTGTTTATGAGTATTATTGCAATAACTCCACCGGTGAAGGCAATACCTACCGGGATCAACGATTCCCTCTTGTAGCTGTCGGATAGGTAAAGGAGGCCCGCATAGACCAGAGAAATAAACCAGCCGAGATATATCGAGCGAAAAAATAGTGCCATGGTTGCCTCCGACGAGGAAAGTCTAACGGCCGGAGCACTCTAGAGAAAGTTTCGCGGGCGGCCGGAGTTGAGTTTTTCGGAATCGGGTTATAGGTGTGAAGCTATCCGCCTCTCCTCACCGGAGTGGGCACAGGGGTGGATTGAGGGGTATACGTTCAGCTCCGCCTCCTCTTCCAACTTTTCCTTGATCTCACCGACGATTACGTCGGATTTGCTCAGCCTCGTTTCCGGATCCAGCTCGAGGTCGAAGTCCACGTGGACCGCCTTCGGACCGATATATTCCCCTATCATGTCGTGTACACCCAGAGCCTCTTCATGCGACAGGATGATTTCCTTGAGTTTCTGGTAGAATTCATCGTCCGGTGACTCCCCTATCAGCGTACTAATGTTTTCTCGTATCAGGAGGATGGCGTCGAAAGATATGATCAGCGCTATGACTATCGTGGCAATCGGGTCGCCAATGCTTAATCCGAAGAAATAAATCAAACCGAGTCCGATCATGCTGGCGATCAGGGAAAGGGCGTCGTTTACGGTGTCGAAAAGCTCCGTTCTGATACTTACTTCTCGGCCCCGGCCGTACTTGAGGAGGTAGGGCAGGGGGATCAGGTTTACCAGAAAGGAGCCGATCAGGACGTAGAGTGCCCACTGAAAGCTCCCCGTAAACGCCGTCGGATTGATTAGCTGATTGACGGACTCCTCGATCAGTTGGTAGCTGGTGATGGCGATGAATACTATGGCCACGACCAGGGAGGCTACGCTCTGGAGTCGCCGGTGACCGAACGGGTGTTCCTTATCCCCGCCCTTTTCGCTTATCTTAACGCTTACGAGCGTGACCAGAACTGTCACGATATCCGTTATGTTGTTTAGGGCTTCGCCCAGCAGGAAGAGCAATCCGGTGACGGAGAAGGCAATTAACTTCGCTACCGTGATTACTATCCTGGTGGATAGGGTCAGGAGTAAGATGAATGTCTTGTCGGGGGATTCGGATTGCATAACTAGCTAAAGGTTTCTAGCGACCTCGGAAATTGCTTTGTGGAGTGAACGGGCATCTCGGTTAGACCGGTCTATTATTTGGACAGTTCCTGGGCCAGGTTATACAGATTCATATCCAGTTCTTTTTCCTCGGAGAATACCTCCGAGTAGTCGACCGGGACGATGTTTTGACCCTGTAGGCCAAGCATGACACCGCTCTCCCCGGATTCCAGTCGCTCCACGGCCTGGGCACCAAGCCTGGAAGAGATGCTCCTGTCGAAGGCGGAGGGGTTGCCGCCGCGCTGCATGTGGCCGAGTACAGTTACTCGCATCTCGAATCCGATCTGTTCCTTAAGGTGCTCACCTACGTGATGGGCGGCGGAGCCTTCCTGATACACGCCTTCTGCCACGACTACTATCATGTGCTCCTTTCCCCGTTTGTAACCCTCGTAAATGCCCTCGGCGACTTTGTCGAGGTCGTATTCTACCTCCGGGACGAGTATGACTTCCGCTCCACCGCTAAGCCCTCCCATTAGAGCTATGTAGCCGGAATTCCGTCCCATTACCTCCACGATGAACGTCCGCTCCAGCGATGAGGCCGTGGTCCTAATCCTGTCGATTGCCTCCACCACCGTGTTGAGGGCGGTATCGACACCGATCGTCATATCGGTTCCGTGGATGTCGTTGTCGATTGTGGCGGGAATCCCGATGGTCGGTATTCCCTCCTGGTTTAGAGCTCGGGCACCCCGGAGTGAACCGTCCCCGCCGACGACGACCAGGGCGTCGATGCCTTCCTGGTTCAGGTTCCGTATGGCCTTGGTCCGTTCTTTCTTCTTCTTGAACTCGGGGGCACGTTTACTCCGCAGGATCGTCCCCCCTTCCTCGATTATGCCGCTAACGTCCTTGACGCCGAATTCTTCAAAATCGCTGTTCAAACAACCCTTGTAACCGCTGTTGATCCCAACGGTGGTCAGGCCCATGATCCTTCCCTTTCGTACGACGGCCCTTATAGCGGCGTTCATGCCGGGTGAGTCGCCACCGCTGGTTAAGACACCTATTTTCTTCATATTCCCCCCACCTTTGTCGATCTCAAAATCGCTTTTATCTGCTGTATCCACTCGAGCATTAACCTGGTGATCAGGAAGTTGTTTTTTACGTGTTCTTTCCCGTTTCTGCCGATTTCTTCCTTTAGGTCTTTGTTCTCCAAAATCTCGATGATCCGTTTGGCGAAGCAGTCGTAATCCTCCGGGTCGCAGAGAAAACCGGTTTCCTCGTCGATAACCTGCAATGGGATTCCTCCGACGTCAGAAGCGACGACCGGTGTCCCCTTCCAGAGGGCCTCCGTAACGGTTAACCCGAAACCCTCCCTCTTTGACTTCTGAATGACCACGTCGGACAGGGACTGAATTGCGTTGACGAGCAGGTCGTTGTGTTTGTTGATGATGGTAACGTCCTCGAGGTCTTCCGTATTTTCTCTTAACTCCTGGAATATCTGCTGGCCTTCGGGATCGTCACTGGCCGGGGCGCCCAACAGGACCAGCTGGACGTCCACCGATTCCTTTACCTTTTTGAATACTTCCACCACTCCGAGCGGGTCCTTCCATTTATCGAAGCGGGAGACCTGACTTATTATCGGTTTGTCCAGGGTGACGCCGTGATCCTCGAGGGCCCCCACCCGTTTGGATCGATCCATCTTCCTGTTTTTTACCGTCAGGGGGTCGATCGCTGGGGCAATCAGGGACTTCTCGTTGGGTAGGTCCGGCTGTGCGAACTTGTCCGCGGAAAACACCGTGTTATCGTAGCGGAGTATGAACTTCTTTATGTAATTCCAGGCTTCTTCGTTCGGCTCGGAAAGATCTATGTGGCAGCGCCACACCCAGGGCTGCCGTTTCGGGTAAAAGCTGACCAGAGGAAGCGGTTGGGGGTCGTGAACGATCATCACGTCGTGCTTGATGTGGGTAAAGCGGGAAAATAGCTCGTTGATTCCGGTATAGATTTTCTTTTCGTGGTCCATAACCGTGACGTCTTCGCCCTGCAGGGCGTTGTGCCACTTCTTGGTTATGGGAAAGAAGTCCGCCGTTCCGTGAATAACCCGCCAGCCGTATTCTATACCGAGGTCGTTCATCAGCGGGACGGTGCTCCAGAGCATCTCGGCCACCCCGCCTCCGGTAAAAGTGGAGTTTACGTTCAGGATCCTCTTGCCTCTGAGCGGGGTGCTTTCCTTGAAAAGAACTGAAATTACCTTATCGCCTACTATATCTCGGTAGTCCTCTATCTTCCTTCCGTCCATTGAATGCTCAAAACCTCCGTTTTTGGGTTTCCGCTAGTGCATACTACCGTTCGTCAGGATACGGTTGTAGGCTAACCTTCCCGAGGTAACGTGAAGATGGTTACCATTCGAGTTGAAGGTTGAACAGTATATCGCGGTATTTCAACGGCTAAACCTTAGGATATTATTACCTTTGGTGCAAAATATTCGGCCACCTGCTGCAACTTGGGAGATCAGGTGAGCCCGTTTAAAGGGACGTACAGAGAATTCAAAAAGGTGAGAACGTCCTCGGGATTCTTCAGGCGATACCGGGCGCTGGTTTCCTCGTTTTCCCGCCCGCTTACGAGGATCGGGAAACCGTCGCTGACCTCGTTCAGGACGGTGAACGCGTCTTCGTCGGTCGTGTCGTCACCAATGTAAATCGTGGGTGGTAAACCGTACCTATCGCGGAGCAGTTTCACGGCGTCGCCCTTGTTCCAGTTGGCCGGACGGACTTCCAGCAGTTTGGCGCCTTCGAGGACTTCCAGCAGTGGGATTCGGTGATCTTCCCATAGCTGGTAGAACTGCTCCTTGATTTCCCGACCCTTACCGCCGTACTGGCGGTAGTGCAGGGCCAAACCGAAACCCTTGTTTTCGATGATTATTCCTTCGAGGTCCCCAAATTTTTCTTGAACTTCTTCGTTTAAACCAGTTATGGCCTCCCTTATCTCCTCGGCCAATTCGGGTTTCTGGGTAGTGCCGTCCTCGAACCTAATTTTCAGGCCGTGGTTCCCGGCCAGGGTAGCGTTTTCTACTGGTACGAGCTGAACCAACTCCTCGAAACCCCTGCCGCTGATTACTGCCAGGTGGAGGTCGTCGAGCCCGGCAAGACGGTTTAATAGCTTTTCCGCCTCTTCCGGTAGCTCCGTAGCACTAGGGATTCCGGTAAAATCAACGAGGGTTCCGTCGAAATCACAGCATAGCAGCAGACTTCCCGATGTTTTGGCCAGGTTTAAAAGCTCCTCGCGAAGTTCCGTGTCTTCCGGGTCCAGAAGTTTCGTCATTGTTGGCTGTGGAGACTCAATTCCCACTCGTCGAGGAACCTGTCGCGCCACCAGTGGACGTCCATCTGTTCCAGTTTCCGGGACATCTTTTCGAACTTCTCCTTTTGGACCTCCTCCGGGGTGGTTATGGCTTCGTGGAGGGCATCGGCTACGGCTACCGAGTTGTACGGGTTGACCTGGAGGGCTTCCCCCAGCGTTTCCGCGGCGCCAGCGAACTCCGAGAGGATCAACATGCCGTGATCTCTGGTTGCCACGTACTCCTTTGCCACCAGGTTCATCCCGTCAATCAGGGGTGTGAGCAAGCCCACGTCGGCCGCGATGTAGTACGGAATAAGCTGCTCCTGAGGAAGGTGCTGGTAGAAGTAACGAATTGGGACCCAGTCCTCGCCCCGCAATTCGCCGTTTATTTCCGCTATACCCTGTTCTATCTTCTTCCGCATCTTCTGGTATTCCTTGACCTTGGAGCGGCTGGGAGAAATCCTTTCGACGAAGCTCACCTCACCTCTGTACTGAGGATACCTGTCGAAGAAAGTATTGATGGCCTCGATTCTCCTGTCGATGCCTTTCGTGTAATCAAGCCTATCCACGCTCAGTACTATCTTCTGGGAGGATAAGTTCTCCTTGAGTTGCTTCGCCTGCTTCTCCCTTTCCGGGGTACTTTTGAAGAAGTCCGTGTCTATTCCCAGGGGGATGTCCTTTACCCGGGCCTGCTGGGAACCCATCCGGGCAATGCTCTCGCTCCGGTTGGCCGCACCCCCCAGCTTGAATACCGAATCGAGGAAGTTGTGGACGAGCCATGAGGTGTGAAAACCGATGAAGTCGGCCCCGAGCATCCCTTCTACCAGCTCCTGTTTCCACGGAATTATGCCGAAGGTCTCCCAGGGGGGCCAGGGTATGTGCCAGAAGAGACCGATCTTAGCATCCGGCTTCTCCTCCTTTATTATTTGTGGTACTAAGGCCAGCTGATAGTCCTGGACCCATATTCTGTCTCGGGGTCGGTATTCTTCCAGGACGCTTTCGGCAAATCGCCTGTTAATCTTTCGGTAGATTTCCCAGTTTTCCCCATCGAGATTTGCTTTATGAGGAAAGGAATGGCAGATGGGCCATAGCGTGGAGTTGGAAAAGCCGTAGTAGAAACCGTTTATTTCTTTCCTGGAGAGCTCCAATCTCTTTAGAGTATATCCGATTTCGTCGTTTGGTACCGTTACCTTGTCCTCTTTGTCGGTAACCTCGAAATCCGCCTCTCCCCGACCCCACGCGATCCACAGGTTATCGGAACCCTTCATCATCGGGTCCAAACCGGTGGTAAGTCCGCCTGCAAGTTTCTCCTGTTCTATGCCATCGTCGGAATGTATATGCTGGTAGGGTTCGCCGTTGGAAACTACTATCAGTCTTTCGTTCGTACCGCCATTTGCCACTGAGATCACCTCGGGATTTTTCCGATAGAACTACAAATCAGGATAGGGTAAGAATCGTGCTTTTGCAAAATGAGACCGGGTTGGGCTAACCTTCTTTCAACTCCTCTCTGAGCCTGGCGGCTGCTTTTTCGGGGCTGACTATGTTGATATAGTCCTCCGTCCCCCGTTCGAAACCCGCCTGGGTGGTGAGTCTCGGCGTGATCTCCAGGTGCCAGTGGAAGCTTTCCCCTGAACCGAGCCGGTTTTCCATAATTTCCGGGTTGGCAGTGTGGATTACGTAGTTATAGGGAAAGTCCCCCAGGACGCCGAATAGTCCGCTCAGGGCTTTCTTTATGGTTGTGCCGAGTTCGGATACTTCTGCGTCCGTTATCCCCCCGAAGTCGCGTGAATGTCGCTTGGGAATGATTCTGGTTTCGTAGGGAAACCGGGAGCCGTAAGGACATATAACTATGAAGAGTTCATTTTCAAAGACCACCCTTTCTCTTTTTTTCTTCTCGCCATCGATTACGTCACAGTATAAACAGGAGCCCTTTCTCTTGTGGTATTCACTTGCCAGTTCGTATTCCCGGAGGAGCAGGCTGGGGGTGAAGGTAGTGGCCATTATCTGGCTGTGGCTGTGTTCCAGGGAGGCCCCGGCTCTCTTCCCCTGGTTTTTGAAGAGGCTGACGTAACTGATGTCCGGCTTGCTTCGCAAAACCTTCAGTCTGTTAAGGTAGGTCCTGATCACCAGTTCGATCTCCCGGGGGGATAGTTCCGCCAGCTTCCTGTCGTGCCTGGGAGTTTCGACCAGCACCTCGTGAAATCCGTATCCACCCCTGCTCTTGAACAAATCGCCCTCGATAACGGCAGGGCTTCCCTCCGGGTCAAGTGCCGGGAACTTGTTGGGAAATACCCGGACCTGCCAGCTCGAGGGTTCGTCCTCGTCCGACCTGATCGCGTCGACTTCCTCCGGGGTCTCGGATTCGTTTCCCGGGCAAAAGGGGCAAGTTTCCACGTATTTCTTCCTCTTTTCCGATCCTTCCGGACTGGAGAAGTCGAAAGGTCTATCCCCACGAGCGGGGGCGACGATCGTCCAGGTTCCCTTCGTTATTTCTCTTCTTACTTCGGCCATTATTCCACCTTTTTGTCGTTTTTGACATGAGGTTTTCGGATTATGAGTCCGCGAATCGGCTAACTTTATCTACCGCGGATATAACCGGGAGATCGTTTGCCGGATTTTTTAAACTTAGGTTAAATTTATCCTCCCGTAGAGGAGAGTTCAACTATTTGGCCCCGAGCTGGAGGGGAAAAGATTGTGGAACGTTCGTTTATTTGTAAAATAAAGGTGAGCGGAATAGTTCGGAAAATTCTAACTGGAGGAGAAAATATGATCGATAACGAAGTACTGAAGGCTATCCGAGAAAGGAGAATGGTTTTTAAGTTCAAGGACAAGCCCGTGGAGGACGAGGAGCTGAATGCCGTGCTTCAGGCGGGTTACTGGTCCGAAAGCTTCGGGGACTGTGAACCTTGGCAGTTTCTGGTAGTGGAGGATGAGGAACTCAAACAGGAACTCTACGAGCTGACCAAGCGGGTGACAATCTACACTGCAGGCATCAAGAACGCCCCGCTGACGATCGCAATCGCTATTACCGGCTGTGGAACCAGCCACTTCATCGAAGAGGGGGCCGTGGCAGCGCATAACATGGCATTGGCGGCGTACAGCCTGGGCCTTGGAGCCTACTGGCTGGACGTATACGATCTCGAGAACAGAAAGGGCTCGGTCGAGGCGGAAGCCAAGAAGTTGCTCGGCCTGCCGGAAGACATCAGGTTGACCTACCTCCTTCCGCTCGGCAGACCGGACCAGAAGAGGGAGGAAACCCGCGCCAAGCTGGAAGACGTCGTACACTACAACAGGTTCGACAACAAGTAGCTCCGGAACGCGTTTCCTCGAAATTTATCAGGAGCCCCATTAGCGATGCGGCTAATGGGGCTCGACTTTTCTTGACTATCTTCTGGTTCTCCGGTTAAGTTCCGAAGAGCCTGTCTCCGGCGTCTCCAAGTCCGGGATGGATGTAGCCCTGTTCGTCCAGTTCGTCGTCCACGGCGGCCGTATAGATTGGGACGTTCGGGTGCTCTTTGGAAAAGTTCTCTACCCCTTCGGGAGCGGCCACCAGACAGAGGAACTGTACGTTGTCCCCACCTTCTTCCTTTACGAGCTCTACCCCTGCCTTGGCCGTACCACCCGTCGCCAGCATGGGGTCGACGACTATGATCTGAAACTCGCTCAGCGGCTGGGGCAGTTTCTTGTAGTACTCGACCGGCTCCAGGGTCTCGTGATCTCGGTATAGGCCTATGTGGCCGACCCTCGCTTTGGGCAGGAGGTTGAGCACCCCCTCCAGCATTCCCACGCCCGCCCTGAGGATCGGGACGAGGGCCACTTTCGTGGCCAGAATTTCGGATGTCGTGCGTTCCAGCGGCGTTTCCACTTTGGTTTCTTCGAGCGGGTAGTTTCTCGTGATTTCGTAGACCATCAAGGTCGTCAGTTCCTCAAGGATCAGGCGAAAGTCCTGGTTGTCGGTTTCCTTGTCCCTGAGGTAGGTGAGCTTGTTCTGGATTAGCGGGTGTCTAACGATGTTCAGGTTCTGTGCTTCCATGGATCTTTATAAAACCTCCAGATCGTTTAATACGTTCTCCAGGTCAGGTCTTCCCAGTTCCTGCAGTTCGTAGGTTACGCGGGTGGTCGGGACTTCGAAGTCGATCAACCGTCGGAGATCGATCGGCGTACCGATGACCACCCCTTCCGGCGAGCAGTTCTCGATCGTCCTTTTCAGGTCCTTTATTTGTTCGGGTCCGTAACCCATGGCGGGCAGCAAGTTGGGTATGTGCGGGTACTCGGCGAAGGTTTCTTTTAGGGAACCTGCTGCAAAGGGTTTCGGGTCAATTAACTCGTATGCACCGTGTTTTCTGGCAGCCAAAGTTCCGGCTCCCAGGTCCATTTCGCCGTGCGTGACGGTAGGACCGTCCTCAATTGCCAGTACCTTCTTACCCGATATGACGGACGGGTCTTCCACGGTCAGGGGAGAACATGCCTCCATAATTCTCGCCTCTTCGTTTAACTCCCTGACGTTTTCCCTTACCTCGTTTACGGCTTCCGGTGTTGCCGTCTCGACTTTGTTGATGATAACGAGGTCGGCGGTTCTGATGCTCACGTTCCCCGGGTAGTAGGTCATCTCGTGCCCGGCGCGGAGAGGGTCGACCAGGACTATGCTGAAGTCGCTAACGTAAAACGGGAAGTCGTTGTTCCCTCCATCCCAGACGATGACGTCGGCATCCTCTTCCGCCCGGCGGAGGATCTCCTCGTAGTCCACGCCCGCATAGAGGATGTTTCCCCTGTCGATGTGGGGTTCGTACTCCTCTCTTTCCTCTATGGTGCAATCATGTCTGTCCATGTCCTCGTAGTTCTCGTAACGTTGGACCCTCTGTGCGGATAGATCCCCGTAGGGCATCGGATGCCTGATAACCGCGACCTCCTTGCCGGACTCTCGCAGGATATCCGTTACCCGCCTGGTGGTCTGGCTCTTGCCCGAACCGGTCCTGACCGCGGTTATGGATATCAATGGTTTGGAAGATTTTAGCTGAGTGTGGTCGGGACTAAGCAGCTTGAAGTCCGCCCCGGCGGCGTTGACCAGCGACGCTCTCTCCATGACGTACTGGTGGGGAACGTCGCTGTAGGAGAATACGACTTCGTCGACGTCGTGTCGTTCGATGAGCTCGGGCAGATCGGCTTCGTCCTCTATGGGTATTCCGTCCGGATACAGCTCCCCGGCGAGCTCAGGCGGATACTCCCTGCCCGCGATGTCGGGAATCTGAGCCGCCGTAAAGGCAACTACTTCGTACTCCTCGTTTCCTCGAAAGTAGGTGTTGAAGTTGTGGAAGTCCCTTCCGGCTGCTCCCATAATTATTACTTTTTTCAAGATTTCCCCTCCTTTTGGAAGTTGAGTTGTCAATCCCTGAATAGGATAGAGTTTTTCTTTTCCACTTGCAATATTTTAGCGACGCAGGTCCTCGGAGGTCCGGGTACCTTGACTGAGCGTTACGAGGAATACGGGGAACCGAGCCAGAGCTTTTTAGCCGACTAAAAACGGTTATAGTCCGGGTTACCGCTGGTGAAAGAATTGAGAACTTACTTTTCGAGAGGGTGAAAAAACCTTAATTTCGTTTGGTTTGACTCCTAAGATCAGTTAAAATACTAGGCTATGATCCGGTAAAAGAATTCAGGAGAGGTGACGGTCCGGAACCGTAGAACCGATGCCCGGATTGTTTGAAATACGTCTCAAAGATTATATAATCATAGCCGATAATATATAAAAATTGCTTTAAGTCTAAAGATCAAATGCCTTTACCAGGGATACGAATTGCGAGGTCTCCATGGATCCGAGTTTACTGATAACTGATGTAGACAATACAATTGCGGACCCCTCCGAGAGGATGCGGCGCTCGCTGCGGGAGACGGGCCGGGAAGAGGTATTTGAAAAGACCGCGGACCGGTACGGTGGCTTTTCGGATTTCCTTTCCACGGACGAAGAGAAAAGGTTATGGGAGGTCTTTCTCTCAGATAGATTTCTCCACCTGGACGAGCCGGTTCCGGGGGCGGCGGAATCTCTTTCTCGGATGGTCGAGGACGGTTTGGAAGTGGCCTACCTGACCGGCAGACACGACGAAGAGGGGGATACGATGCGCCCCGGAACGGAGGCCTGGCTCCTGGAGCATGGTTTCCCTCCTCCCGGAGAGAGAGGCGTGAGGCTTTTTATGAAGCCCGAAAGGGAGATGGACGACAAAGGGTTTAAGCTGGATTTTCTCGAGCGGGAGTTTTCTCCGCGTTCGGGGCGGGTCGTCGGAGTTGGTGATCACCCCCACGATGCTTTAGCATATAGCCGGGCAGGTATCGAGCCGGTAATGCTTGATCTGAAGGGATTTTTTTCGGAAGAAGAGTTAAAGTCGGTAAGTGAGTCGGTCGTAGTGGTGGAGAGTTGGTCGAAAGTAGTGGAAAGACTCGGAGTTTAAAGAACTTTATGAGCCCGCGCAAAGTCCTATACAAGATCGCGACGTATGCGGTTTTGCTGGCTCTGGTTACGGTGGTCATTCTGCCGTTTTACTGGATGGTGACCACTTCCCTCAAGCCTCCCGGCGAGGTGAACGTCGTCCCCCCGAAGTGGATTCCGAGCGAACTTCACTGGCAGAACTACGTCAAGGCCTGGAACGCGGCCCCATTCAACCGTTACTTCATCAATTCCTTCTTCGTCTCGATAATGACTACCATCGGGGAGGTACTGACCACGATACTCGCCGCTTACGCGTTTGCGAAAATGGATTTCTTCGGCAAGCGCGTCCTCTTTTTGAGCCTGCTGGGTTTGATGATGTTTCCGGGACAGCTCAGACTGATTCCCAACTTCATGTTTGCCAGCAACATCGGCTGGACGGATACCTATCCAATCCTGATTATACCCTGGATCGCCTCGATTTTCGGGATATTCCTCCTGCGCCAGTACTTCAAGACCATACCGGACGAGCTCTGGGACGCTGCCCAGCTCGACGGCTGCAGCAGGTTCCGGTTTCTCTGGAAGATCGTCGTCCCGCTCTCCAAGCCGGGCATCCTGACGGTCGCCCTGTTCAAGTTCGTCGGTAGCTGGAACGCGTTTCTCTGGGTGTTGATCATGACAAACAGTCCGGAGATGAGGACGATACCCGTGGGACTGGCCGTCTTCCGGTCCGAAGCAGGTACCCACTTTGCCGAATTGATGGCGGCTTCCACGATGGCGGTCCTTCCGATCCTGATAATTTTCTTCTTTGCACAAAAGCAGTTCATTCAGGGTGTTGCAAGGAGTGGTATCAAATAAGGGGGTGGTCGAAAGGTAAGGAGGCTTCAGAGCGACGGTGACGGCGACTTGAGATCAAAGACCCTACGGAGGTGGAGTCATGTCCAAGAAGTTAGTGACGATTTTAGTTGTTTTTGGCCTGTTGGCTGGTCTCGGAGTTTTTGCTCTCGGCCAGACGGAGGTTACCTTCTGGCACTCGATGCACAGGGAGCACAAGGAGGCTCTGGAACACATTACGGCCCAGTTCGAGGAAGCGAACCCCGAGATAGACGTCAAGCTGGTGGATCAAGGTGGGTACGGTGAGTTAAGTCAGAAATTGACCACTTCCGCGGCGGCCGGCGAGCTGCCGGTTTCGGCCCAGCAGTACGAGGACTGGACCATTCAGTACGTAGACGCGGACCTGATGAAGGGTCTGGAAGGTGAGCTGAACGAAGGTCTGGTGGATAACCTGCCGGAAGCGCTGGTAAACTCTGGAACCTTTGACGGCGAGCTCTACGCGCTCCCGTTCAACAAGAGCGCGATGGTGTTGTTTTACAACACAGACTTAATCGATGAACCCCCCAGTACCTGGGATGAGCTGCTCGAAATGGCTGAAGAGCTGACCGCGGACACTGACGAGGACGGTGAGGTTGACAGGTACGGATTTGGCCTCCGACCGACGCCGGAGTTGTTCTCCCTCTTCTTCCACCAGGCAGGTGGCGCATACTTCAACGAGGACAAGACGGAAGTGCTGATCGACTCCGAGGAAGGGGACAGGGCACTGAGCTACCTGAGTGACCTGAGGGAGTACAGCCTCTATCAGACCGACTACCTGAGCGGCCCGTTTGGTTCCGGGAAAGTCGCCATGTACATCGGCTCTTCGGCCGGTGCTCCCTACGTGGCGTCCGCCAGCGAGGGCAATCATGGCTGGAGTACGGCACCTCTGCCCTACGGCCCCGAGAACCGGGATTCGATGATTCAGGGTACTAACGTGGGTGTCTTCAGCTTCGGAAACAGCGATGAACAGGTAGAGGCCGGGCTCGAGTTTATTCAGTTCCTGATCAAGGACAAGTGGACCATCTACTGGGCGAAGAAAACCGGCTACATCCCGGTAACCCTCTCCGCTTTGGATTCGGAGGAGTGGAATAGTTACCTGGAGGAGAACCCGACCCTGGAGGCACCGACACAGATGATGAAAGAGGGTTTCGTTTACCCGCACCACATGAATTTCGGAGAAATTAGGAACGAAGTGGAAACCATTCTGGAGAAGGCCATGATGGACAAAGGAGAGCCCGAAGAGCTATTGAAGGAAGGAGCGGAGGAGCTGGAAGAAGAGCACTTCGGTTAAACCGTTGATTTGGATGGCGGGGCCCGGATGGGTCCCGCCTTTTTCTGGAGGTCAAAGTGAAAGACCATTTCCCGTTTGAGCTAGGCGCGACTTCTCTGACGTACCCTAACCTCGACCTCGTGGAAAACGTAAAGCGGACCGAAGAGGAGTTCGATTTCGTGGAGCTGACCCTGGAGTATCCGAGGAACCTGCCGCTAACGGACGAGGTGGTAGGGGAATTGAACGAATTGAAGGAAGACAAGGGTATAGAGTACTCGATCCACCTCCCGCTCAGCGTCCGGTTGGCCACCACAAACCCGTACCTGCGAGAGGCGTCGGTGGAGGTAATAGTGAAAACTTATAGAAAAGCGGAGAGGCTGGATCCGATGGTTTATACCCTGCACCTTACGCCGATTTACTATCCGGGTGGTTCCCCGCTTACGCACTTATTCGAGATCCGTCAGTACGAGGACCAGCTTGACACCGCCAGGGAGTCGCTCCAGGAACTGAAAGACCACCTTGATCCCGGGAAGATAGCTGTGGAAAACCTCTATACCGACCTGGCGCGGATTCAGGATTTCCTCGACCGGGAGGGGTACGGGCGGTGCCTAGACGTCGGTCACCTGGTAATGCGGGATGAAGACCCTGTTCTGCACTACTACGAGAATTCGGACTCGATCATCAACTTACATCTTCACGGCGTGATAGAGGGAAACGACCACCAGCAGCTGGAACCTGAAAGCGAGGAACCCGATCTGGTCGGACTCTTCGAGGCGATGACCAGTCACGGCTACCACGGGCCGATCGTGCTCGAGCAGTTTAAGCCCGAGCACCTGAGGCGCTCGTTAAAAACCATGGAGTCGGCCTGGAACGAGGTACGGGTAAGCACAGGAGAATAAACAGGGAAATCATGGATATCGGCAAAGTATTCGAGAAGATCGCTAGTTATATAGGTTACGAGGAAGGACGGAAGCTGAAGCAAGCTAGCTTCTGGAAGGAGTCGTTCTGGGCATACGTCTATCTTCTACCCACTCTGGCCGTCCTCGGGACGTTTTCCTTCTGGCCGCTGATTCGATCGTTTAAGATCAGCCTCTTTGACTGGAACATACTCACGGACACCGGGGAGTTCATCGGTTTTCAGAACTACGCCCAGCTGTTTGCCGATCCGGAGTTCGGGGCAGCGTTGTGGCACACGGTTTATTACGCGCTCGTGAGTACGCCGGTGACGATGATCATCGCGCTGTTCATCGCGGTTCTATTGAACAGGGAGATCCGTTTTCGCGGCTGGTTTCGCACCGCTTTCTTCCTCCCCTGGATCACCCCGATGGTCGCCGGAGCCTCCGTTTTCGTCTGGTTGTTTAATGCCGATTACGGACTGGTAAACTACGTGTTGAGCCAAGTGGGGCTCGGTAACTACCGCTGGTTGAACAACCCTTCCCTGGCGATACCACTATTGATAATATTTGGGGTATGGAAGTTCCTCGGCTTTCAGGTCGTCCTCTTCGTGGCCGGCCTGCAAAATATCCCGCAGCACTACTACGAAGCGGCCAAAGTAGATGGTGCCAACCGGTTGCAGCTCTTTCGTCACGTCACGTTGCCGCTGCTGACCCCGACCACGTTTTTCGTCCTGATTATCTCAATGATCGGGGCTTTTAAGGTGTTTACCCAGGTCTACGTGCTCTGGGCAGGCACGGCCGGCCCCCTGAATAGCGCCCAGACGATAGTCATGTTCTTCTTCGAAAAGGGCTTTAATGACTTCCAGTTCGGTTACGCTTCCGCCTCGGCTTATATACTCTTTCTGATAGTCTTCGTCCTGACGGCAATAAACATGAGGCTTTCCAAACGCTGGGTTCACTATCAATAAATTCGGTCGAATGCTAGGCCATCTTGCCGCAAGGAACTCGTAGAATTCCGCGAACTTCTTTTCGTTCCCGGTAAGCAAGTTCTAACCCTGGGAAAACTTTTCTTCCAGCCTCTTCTCGACGACGTCGGGCACGAATGTTCCGACGTCTCCGCCGAGTTCTTTTACTTCCTTTACTATGCTGGAGCTCAGGAAGGAGTATTCTCCTGCCGTCATCAGAAATACTGATTCCGTATCGGGCGCTAGATCCCTGTTGGTAAGTGCCATCTGGAACTCGTACTCGAAATCCGAATTCGCCCTCAAACCACGAACTATGGATTCTCTGTCGTACTCCTCGGCGCAGTCGACGAGCAGGCCCGAGAAGGTAATGACCTCGGATACTTCAATCGATTCTTCCTCCAGCGCCAGTTCTGCCAGTTCTTTCCTTTCCTCAGCGGTGAAAAGGGTATCCTTTCCGGGGTTCTCCGCAACCCCGACGATCAGGTCGTCGAATATCTTTTCGGCCCGTTCTACTATGTCCAGGTGTCCGTACGTAATCGGATCAAAGCTTCCGGGATAAATCGCCTTTGGCAATCTGTCGCTACCTCCTATATAAGGTAATTGGTGAAAGATGCGAGCACCTACTTGAGCTCAGGTTATTATACCTCCTGGATTGAATACATAAAAGCACCCCGGTGGGCAACCTGGACGTTCGCCGAAAACTTGCATGGGTCCCGCTCGGGAGTTAAACTAAAGCCGTTATGAGAAATCCAGCAATTAAAAGTTTTTATGGGGTATGGTTCTGACAGGCTTATTTGGTTTGTGACGGATTTGAAACGTTTCAAAACGAATTTTTTTACTGGGAGGTTTGCATATGGCTGAAGTAAGGTTAGAAAACGTTACGAAGAAGTTCGGCGATCTCACGGCGGTCGACAGCGCCAACTTAACCATTGAGGATTCGGAGTTCATCGTTCTGGTCGGTCCTTCCGGCTGCGGGAAAACCACGACCCTGCGTTGCGTTGCCGGGCTGGAAGAACCGACGGACGGCGAGGTTTACATCGGAGACAGGATGGTAAACGGTGTCCCGCCGAAGGACCGGGATATCGCGATGGTATTCCAGAATTACGCCCTTTACCCGCATATGGACGTTTACAACAACATAGCCTTCGGGCTGAAGCTGAGGAAGTTGCCGAAGGACGAAATAGAGGAACGAGTCAATCGGACGGCGGACCTGCTGGGAATTCACGACAAGCTGGATTCTAAACCGAAGGAACTATCCGGTGGGCAGAGACAGCGTGTCGCCGTTGGGAGAGCTATTGCGAGAAATCCCAAGGTTTTCCTGTTCGACGAGCCCCTCTCCAACCTCGACGCCAAGCTGAGGGTCCAGATGAGGGCGGAGCTGCAGGAGCTCCATCACGACCTATCCACGACTTCCATGTACGTTACCCACGACCAGGTGGAGGCGATGACGCTGGGCAACAGGGTTGCGGTCATAGACGAGGGCGTCATTCAGCAGTACGCCGCCCCTCAGACCATCTACGACCAGCCAAGCAACAAGTTCGTCGCAGGGTTTATCGGTAGCCCGTCGATGAACTTCCTCGACGCGCAGCTGAAGGAAGAGGACGGGAAGACGTACATCTCGGGTAGCGGGTTTGAGTTGCTGTTGCCTGACAATATTACCAGTCAGCTGGACGGGGTCAGCGAAAAGAACGTAACCTTCGGTATACGCCCCGAGGACTTGGTGGCCGAACAGACGATTCATGAGGGTGACGAGACGAGGACTCTCGACGTCCACGTGCTCGTTACCGAACCTTTAGGTGACGAGATCATAGTCCACTCGGAGGTCGGAGACCAGGAGATCGTGGCCCAGCTCGACCCCCGAGTTGATATCGAGCCCCACCAGGACGTAAAGCTGTTTGCCGACATGGATTACATTCACATATTTGACAAGAACACGGGGGAAGCGCTGGTTTAATCCTGTTTTAATTAAAGAAATTTGAGGACGTAGTTAATTTATTATGTTAAAGAAGAAGATAGGGCCTCCATTGCGGGGGCCCTATCTTCTTGAACCAGAAGGACCGCATTTCGACTTTTCGGGATGAGTTGAATGAACGTTTCCCGAGTGCTACGCAAGCTCAAGGACGTTATAGTGGACGGGCTGGTAGTCATAATGCCGGTTACAATTACCGGTTACCTCCTCTGGCTGGGATACAACCTGATCGACGGTTTCTTCGGCCGCAATACGGTACTTGGTGCCCAGCTGAGCAATTCCCTGGAACGCCTGTTTGGGATAGAGTGGATTCCGGGGCTGAGCATCATCTATACAGTCGTGCTGGTGCTTTTGCTCGGTCTGGCTTCCCGGGTCTACCTCGGCAAGCTGGTTCAGAAATACGCGAACCTGGTCATGAAGAAGCTGCCCCTAGTGAAGAGGATATATCCGCCGGCCCAGGAGATATCGGAGGCGATATTAGGCGAAAGTTCGTTCTCTTCTTTCAAGGAAGTCGTGCTGGTCGAGTACCCCAGACCTGACAGCTATACCCTGGGGTTCGTGACGAACCACGTCGGGGACAGGGTTACGGTCTACATCTTTCCCGCCCCGAACCCCTTTACCGGTCGGATCCTGTTTTTCCCCGAAGAGGACGTGACGTATCTTGATATGTCCGTCGAAGCGGGGATAAAGATGGTGATATCCATGGGTATTTCTTCGCCGGAAACGCTTTACGAAAGCGGTGCCGGCGGTGAGGCCGACCCAGGCGCGAGGGATGGGAACGACGAACTGGAGGACCGGGTTAACTAGGAGACAGGAGAGGAGTAAGATAAGTTTTGATTCCAATTCGCGATACCAGGCCGAGCTACCGTTTTTCCTGGATTACGGTTACGCTGATTGCCCTAAACGTACTCGTATTCCTTTTTCAGCTGAGCCTGAGTAACGAGCCGACCGAGACCCTCGACATTACGAAGTGGAAGCAGAACGACGTCGTGCCGCTCGACTACGACAGGTTGTCCCAGCCCGGGGTAAATCAGGTCTCGATATCGCCAAAGCGGAAGTTCATCTTCAAGTACGGAGCCGTTCCGGCTGAAATCGCCAGCTTTACGGATTTCCCCCCTTACGTCCCTTTTCCGGTCCTGCTGACCCTGGTGACCTCCACTTTTCTTCACGGGGGACTCTTTCACCTCCTCGGCAACATGCTCTTTCTCTGGATATTCGGGGATAACGTGGAAGACGCCATGGGGCCTCTGCGGTTCCTCGGCTTTTACTTCCTGGCGGGAGTTGCAGGAGCCTCCCTGCAGATAGTTGCTACCAGTGGAAGCGGTACGCCGATGATCGGGGCTTCTGGTGCTATAGCTGGGGTCATGGCCGCTTATCTATTGCTTTACCCAAATTCGAGGATCGTTACCATCGTCCCGATATTCTTTTTCTTTACCTTCATTCAGATCCCCGCGTTCATAATGGTTGGTTTCTGGTTCCTCTTCGAATTGATTCGAGCCGCGGGAGAGTCGGCGGGGCAAGTCGCCCGCCTTGCGCACGTTGGTGGTTTCATCGCGGGGTTAATACTGACGCCTTACTTCAAGCGTAGGTTCATCAAGATCAGGTTGTGGGATTACTGGCGCTAGCCCGTGCGGCGATTAAACCAGTCCGGAGGGTACGGCCAGGAAGGTTCCCTGGGTCCTGACGTATTCCATCAGATTGTTGTAAGTGCGGTGAGAGGCAAGGGTGCCGGAATCACCAACCATTATTAGTTTCCGCCTTGCCCTGGTCAGGGAGACGTTCAGCCTCCTTACGTCGGTGAGAAAGCCGAGCTGGTTCTCCGGATTGCTCCTAACGAATGATATGATGATCACTTCTTTTTCCCGGCCCTGAAAGCCATCGACGGTCTTGATTTCGAGGTTTTCCTTCCCTATTTGAGAGTTGAGCAGGTCTACCTGGTCGTCGTAGGGGGAAATTATTCCGATTTCCCTGGGGTCCAGTTTCTCCAGAAGCGGGGTGACGAGCAGTGAGACCAGCCTGGCTTCCGTCTCGTTTTCCCGGGAATTGGATCCAGGTCTCTGTCTCTCCTCCCCCTCCGTCTCTCCGGTATCGAGGAAGACGACGGGCTCTTCAGGGTTGAGTGCCTGGCTGAGTTTCTCGTCGACCGAATCCCGTGGACCGGCGTCGACCCCCAGATCGTTCAGCGTGTGCCGGACGACGGAGGCGTCGGCCTTTAGCCTGCCTCCGTAAAATTCCTCGTTGGAGAACTCCATTATATCCTCGTGCATTCTGAACTGGGTCAGGAGCATCTCCCGTATGCCGTCTCCCTCGCGGCTCACCAGTTTTTCGAAGGCGGTGACCTGCAGGTCTTCCTTGGCCTCTTCGGCGAGAACCGTCGGAGGCAACTGTTTGTGGTCCCCGGCAAATACCACACGATCGGATCTGTTCATCGGAATCAGGCAGGAAGGTTCCGTCGCCTGCGTTGCCTCGTCGATTACCGTTACGTCGAAGGATCTGCCCTCCATCAGCTCGGAGCCGGCGGTGGAATTGGTCGTACAGACGACTTCGGAGGAGTCGATTATTTCGTCTATCGCTTCGTCCTCCAGCTTCTTGCTCTTTTCGTAAAGCTCGTCAATTTCTTCCTGCAGCTTCAGCCACTTCGACATCTCCTTGATCTTTTTCCTAGATACCCCCCGCGATCCCGAGCCCTTTTGGGCAAGCTGGTGGATCTGAATATCGCTCATCCCGCGCCGATAACGACCGGAAGGGAACTGGTAGGAGTCCTGTTTTTCCTGAAGATTCTTTGCTTTCTCCTTAAGTTCCTTTGATTTTTCGTACTTCTGGTGCCCCTGGACGCGGTAGTCGAGGCTGACTTCACGGAGGAAGGGCGTTATTCTGGCCGGGTGACCCACCCGGACCACATCGAGGTCCTTGCCGATAAGGAACTCCACCATGTTATCGACGGCGGTATTGGAGGCTGCCGTTGCCAACACTTTCCTGCCCCGGTCGACCAGTTCCTCGGTTAGGGCGGCCAGGGTAGTGGTTTTCCCCGTGCCAGGTGGGCCGTGAATGCAGAAGAACGGGTCCGCGTTTACCCCGCGCCGGACGGCAAGAGTCTGAGAGGAGTCCAGTTTCTCGTCTCGAGGCTGGAAATCCGCGGCCTCTACGTCATCGACCCCGGAAAGTCCGACCAACTTTTTGACCAGGTCCTCCTGGCGGTGGAAGGGCAGTTTCTCGAGCCCTTTCAGCATCCGCTGGTAGGTGATATCGTTTACGTAGAGGTCCGCCCGGAGCCCTCTGGATTGGAGGAAGTCGTCCGTCGGCGGCTCAAAGGCCACCGTGACTGAATAGTTCGTCTTTTCCGCCACCGTTCCCGTGGGGTTATCGTCCCGCAGTGGGTCGTTTTTCGAGAACATCACGAGGTCACCGACAGTAATCTCGGTCTCCGGCAGCTCTTCCCCTTTCCTGTTCCGGCTGAATTTGATCATCTTCTTTCCACCGAGATCTTCCCCGGCGTCCTTGCCCCTCAGGTGGAGAAGGGCTCTTCCCATATTCTCCCGCTCCCTTCCCGAAGTCGTCCTGATTTCCCTTTCGTGTCGTTCCATCTCTTCTTCCCTCTCCAGCTGAACGAGCTCTTTGTACTTGTCCACGTAACTGGAAAGGTGTTCCCAGTCTTCCTCGTTCCACTGGACGGCCTGAACCTCTCCGGGACCGATCGAGTCGATCTCGTCGGGGTCGTAGTATTTTCGTTCCTCGTAGATCTCTATCTCGGCGAAGGTCTCGTCGAGCTCTATATTGCCTATCGATTCCGGGTCCAATCGGGTTTGATTGGAAAGCGCCCCTATGATGTCGCCGACCCCGGCGTCGTGGTTCAAATCCCTAACTAAAAGATAGTGCATTACGACAATTCACCTTTATTTGTCGTTCCTCTCGATCCGTCAGCAAACAAAGTCTTAGGGCCCTCCGGAAGGAAAGCAGCTAGCTTGAATCGCCTGGAAGGACGGACTATACTTATTTTCCAGCCAGGGTGGCGGAATTGGCAGACGCGCGGGACTCAAAATCCCGTGGTCCGTTTGGACCGTGCGGGTTCGACTCCCGCCCTTGGCACCAGG
>JBKGZT010000023.1:0-21419 GCA_046543235.1 Candidatus Acetothermia bacterium
ACCTTTCACCGGTGACAATCCTCTCCCCGATGACTAACAGGTCCTCTCGCTCAAAATTCTTCCCCAGTACTTTGGTAACGAGTTCGGCCGTAACCGAAAGGTCGTAATCTTCGACAAGTGAAAGCAGGGGAACTTTGCAAATACCGAGCGAATCCACGATCGCACTGACTATGGAAGCTCGTTTGACAAGTTGCGGCTTACCTTCTTCGGAAAGTCGGTCGGCAGCCTCCTCAGTGCCAAATAATTCCTCTGCAAGTTCGGGGGAAAAACTGTACTCGGGCCTGGCGTATATGCTGGTAAAGTCGCTACCTCTGTTGCCAATCGCGTAACCCAGCCCGGAAGCCTTGAACCCCCGGGGATCCATCGCCGTCATGGCAAGACCTTTGACGTGATAGGCTAATTTTTCGGCACCCTGACCTATTTTTTCAGCGGAACTCTCCAACCCTTTACTCAGGGTTTCACCCAACCATCCTCTTCCATTAGCAATCATATCGATTAAATCCGACATGGCCTCTGGATTGCCCCATTTCAGGTCCAGGCCACCGGCCTGTTCTTTTGATATAATTCCCCGCTCGTAGAGATCCATGGCAAAGGCGATCAAACTACCTACTTCGACGGAATCGAGTCCCAAATCGTTGCACTTATTGTGAAGTCGAATTGACTCGAGCGAATCCGTGTTACCACACTTCGGCCCGAGTGCAACCAATGGCTCGAAACAGGGTCTCTCTGCTTTCTCGCCCTTATTGGGTCCCCGGGTCAACTCAAGTTCGGCCTTACAGTGCACAGGACACCTGTAACAGCTCGACGGGGTTCTGGGAAGATCCACGAAACTTCTGCCGTCGGCTTCTTCGACGTTTTCACTCTGGACCTTTCGATAATTCCTGACGGAACTGGCCCCGAGATCGTCAACCCATTTGACCGAAGTCGAATTGTCGTATTGAGCCCACTCTTCGTAATCGGGGTGAGATCTAATTTCGTCCAGGTAGGCCCGCAGGGACTCGTCCCCCTGAACCTCTTTGCCGACCCTCCGTTCTCCCGGCGTCGCTCCTATCGCTTTCACCATCTTAGAACCCATTACCGCACCCATTCCCGTCCTCCCGGCGGCGTGGCCGTCCTCGAACATAATACAGGCCATGGAGGCAAGGTTCTCTCCGGCGGGACCTATTGCTCCAACGCTCACATCCCCTTTTGCATTACCCCGTATGTTCTCCCGCACCTCAGCAGTATTACTACCCCAGATATCCCGGGCGTCCCTGAGTTCTATCTCGCCTCGGTCGATCCAGATGTAAACGGGTTTATCGGCCTTCCCCTTAACGAGGAGCGAGAATATACCGTTTTGCTTCATGTAAACACCAAGGTGACCTCCCACGTTGGAACTACCAAGAAATCCTGTCAACGGGGAAAGTGATCCCACATGGAGCCTGGACGAGGAGTAAACGTCGCTTCCCGTAAGCAAACCCGGAGAGAATACTATTAAGTTTTCGGGGTCAAGGGCGTCCATTCCTCCTTCCAGATGTTTTAACAAGTAATGCACGTTTATACCTCGACCACCGAGAAAATCGCGAATCGCCGAACGGTCCGGCTGACTCCTTTCAACTGTTCCTTCGGCCAGGTCGATTTCTACCAATTCACCAGCGTAGTCCACTAAAACCTCCTCCGATCCGAATAAGGAGGGGGCAAACGGTCCCCGTGCCCCCTCCTATCGTCGAATTCATTTAGGTCTTTTTGACAAATCTCAATTCGTGTGTACCGTTTCTTACTTCGTTGTAGCCCTCTATACTCTCATGAGCGGCGCCGTACAATCCTTGGTGGAATGGGATAACCGCAGGTCCTTCTTCCCTGAGGATCTCCTGGATTGCCGTGAAGTGTTCCTGCCTTACTTCAGGCTTGACCTCGGTCGAGGCTTTATCTATGTGTTTATCTAGCTCTTCATTACTGTAATGTCCCTCGTTCCAGGAACCTCCAGTTTTATATTGAAGCTTCAGTACGTCAAGAATATTTACCCGGTGGGCCCACTGAGTTACCGTCATGTTTGCCTTCAGCCAGTATTTGGAAAAGTAGACGTCGGAATTTGACCCTTCGAGCTTGAGATCGATTCCGGCTGGCCCTACCAGTTGTTGAAGGTTCAATGCCGTATCCGCGCAGGGAAAGATATTCGTCGGATAATGCAATTCCATTTCGAGGCCGTCCCCGTGTCCCGCTTCAGCGAGGAGAGATTTTGCCTTTTCTATATTTTGTTTCCTCGTACCGAGGTCAGTATACCACCTGTACGATGGGGCTATCGGGTGATCGTGGCCAATATCTCCAAACCCGGACAGAACCGAGTCCAGCATAAATCTCCTGTCCGCGGCGTACTTCACTGCCAATCGGACTCTATTGTCGTCAAACGGCGGCTCGTCCGTCCTCATGCTTACGGGGGCCTGGAATCCACCAAGGGCATAATCCCCGTAAATATTTGATTCATCTTTAAGCTGCTCAAAAGTCGACAGGTTAATGTTGGTTAGGATATCGACGTCTCCGGACTGAAGCATCAACTTTTTCGCCGAATCTTCGGAAACGATGATAAAGTGAAGCTCATCCACGTAGGGGACGTCCGAAAGGAAATAGTCGGGGTTCTTTTCCAAAACCATCTTTTCGCCGGAAGTGTACTCCTTTATCTTGAATGCTCCCGTGCCGGAAGGTTTCCGTTCTCCGTGTTTCTCGTAGTCAAAATCGTGGGCGACAATCGAGGTATTGTAATCGTAAAAATTGAGATCGAAGTCCGGGTCCGTCTCCGTCAGATAAAATTTGGTGGTGTATCGATCGACCTCTTCAATTTTATCTACGTTCTCGAAGAGCGATTTCGCAGGTGAACCGACGTCCGGGTCCATTATCCTTTCAACGGTGAACTTTAAATCAGTGGAGGTAAGCTCGGTTCCGTGGTGGAACTTTACGCCTTCTCGTAACTTAAACGACCACTCCGACCTGTCCTCGTTGTAGCTGTAATCTTCCACCAGCGAAGGAGTCCGTTCGCTTTCTTCACCTCTTAACCTGAACAGGTAATCGGAGTGGGCGCTGGCCATAACCTGACCGGGCGAATCCCCGAGCAGGCCTGGAGTAATCTTATTCGGGCTCCTTACACCTACCTTAATTACTTTCTCCCCGGATTGTCCCTTACTGGAAAACGACCACAACCCGGGCAGTGAAACTGCCGCTCCGGTAATTGCAGCGCCTTTTATAAAGTCTCTTCTCGATACTTCGCGGTTTTTGCTCATACTACCTCCCTATAAAAATTAAGCTTTGTTGTTTTAGAACTTACTCCAGTAAAAAGAATTTTCCTGTAGACCACCTCCAATATGAACCTCAGGATAGAACAGGCTCTGCTTGAATTAATTCTTCTTTTGGAATAACACACCTGATTACGTGATCCCCGCTTTCTCTCTCCGGAATGGGCTCTCGCTCGCATTCCTCCCCGACCTTTCTGGGACACCTGGTGTGAAACACGCAACCACTCGGCGGATCGACCGCGGAAGGGACCGAACCGCTCAGCCGGATTCGCTTCCTCCGAAGATTCGGATCGGGCACCGGAATTGCCGAAAGTAACGCCTCGGTATAAGGATGATAAGGGGGAGAAAATATCTTTTCCGTCGAGCCAAACTCGACGACGTGACCAAGATACATTACGGCGATGTAATCACTTATATGACGTACTACGCTCAAATCATGGGAAATAAAGAGATAGCTCGTTCCAGAACCTTCCTGAAGGTCGAGCAGGAGATTGAGGATAGTGGCCTGGACCGACACGTCGAGACTCGAGGTAGGTTCATCGTGGAGTACCAGAGCCGGGTTAGTGGCGAACGCCCGAGCGGTTGCAACCCGTTGCTTCTGTCCTCCCGACAGCTGATCGGGATATCTCTCGGCTAATTTCGGGTCCAGCCCTACGGCGGACAACAGGTCGGCGGTGGTCCGAGGAATCTCGCTTCGGGGAAAGTCCCCGTGTATGATTAACGGCCTGGCAATCGCCTGACCGACGGTCTTTTTCGGATTCAACGTCGACCTCGGGTCCTGAAAAACAATCTGTATCCTTTTCAACGTTTCTTTAGACCTTCGGGATACATTCTTCGTGATGTCCTCACCGACAAAATCAATTTTTCCCTCAGTGGCCTCAGTAAGACCTATAATCGTCCGGGCCAGGGTCGTCTTACCGCACCCGGATTCCCCGACGACTCCGACCGTTTCCCCCCTTTCCAGGGTGAGGTCCACATCGTCAACGGCTCTAACCGGTGGTTCACTGGTTCCGGGCAACCAGCTGTTCCCTCCTCCGAAATACTTCTTCAGCTCCCGAACTTCGAGTATCGCCCCCTCCCCCTGCAGTTCGGGAGGCCCCTCCCAGAGGGGCTGAGCCATTACCTCTTCCGACTCCGTCTCTTCCGCCCCTTCTATCGGGGCGTAGAAACACTTAGCACTGTGACTCTCCCTTTTCTCTTCCAGGGGTGGTTCCGCTTCGAAACACCGTTCTCGCCTGAAAGGACACCTGGTGTTAAATTTACAGCCATCGGGAAGGTCGGTGAGATCGACCATTGATCCGGGTATATCCTGCAGGGAACCCCTTTTCCCCTCCGGATCGGGCACCGACCGGAGAAGTAATTTGGTATAGGGGTGAAACGGCTCTTCAAACAAATCTCCTATCTCCGACTCCTCCACTACCTGTCCGGCATACATTACTTCTATTCCGTCACCTATCCGGGCTATCACGCCTAAGTCGTGGGTAATGTAGAGAAAGGCGGAATTGAGGTTGTCCTTCAGTTCCTCGATTATATCCAGTATCCTGGCTTCTGTTGTAACGTCCAGGTTCGTCGTCGGTTCGTCCAGTATGAGCAGTTCCGGTTTCCCCATAAGGCCAGCAGCAATGCCCACTCGCTGGCGCATTCCTCCGGACAGTTCGTGAGGATAACGGTCAATTATTTCTCGGGGATCCCGGATATGAACCCGATCCAGAAGTTCGACGGCCTCGTCCATTGCTTTTCCTCGGGGCGCAAGCCCGTGCGCGGTAGCCACTTCCGCAATCTGTTCCCCAACCGGCAGAGAAGGGTTTAGAGAAGCGGTGGGGTCCTGGTATATCATTCCCATATGCTTCCCCCAGATATCTTCCATCTCCGAACGGGACTTCCCTTTAAGGTCCTCACCGTTGAACATGATTCGGCCGCCCGTGATCTCTCCGTTCCTGTCCAGATACTTCATGACTGCAAACGCCAGTGTACTCTTGCCACAGCCGGATTCGCCAACTACTCCCCTGACTTCTCCCGGGGCAACTTCCATAGATACTTTGTTGATCGCTTTGACGTCCGTCCGATCCGTCCTATAGACTACCTCTAAATCCTCGATTTCGAGCACCGGTTCCGTCACTACCGCTCACCTCCGGTAACCTCTTCCAAGCCCTCGGCAAGGAAGTTCGCTCCCAGGACCATCGAGGCGATCGCCAAAGCGGGGAAGACCGCCAACCAGGGGGCAACCTGGAGGTAACTCCGGGATTCGCTGATCATCAGACCCCAATCCGGCGTCGGGGGCTGAACCCCGAGCCCGAGAAACCCCAGTGAAGCACTCAAGAATATCGAGTAAGCAAACCTGATCGCCGCTTCGACTCCGAGCGTGTCCAGAATATTCGGAAGTATCTCGGCTCCCATTATGTATAAGTCGGATTCTCCACGCACACGGGCCGCTTCGACGAATTCCTGATTTTTCACCTGAAGCGACGCCGACCGTGCAACCCTACCTATCCTCGGAGTATGGGCTATTCCAATTACAATTATTACGTTTATAGTACCGGGGCCGAGAACACCCAGCACGAACATCGCGATGAGTAGGGCGGGAAAAGACATCAAAATATCCATCAATCTCCCCAATACTTCTTCGACCCACCCTCCGAAGTATGCAGCGGATAGGCCAAGCGCGGTGCCCCCTACCAACCCAAGAAACGTCGCCGAGAGCGCAAGCGAGAAAGCCGTTCTGCTTCCGGCCACCACCCTAGAAAAGACGTCGCGACCCCACCTGTCAGTGCCAAACGGATGCTGTAAAGAAGGCCCGGCGAACTTGTCGGTCGAAAAATCCGTCGGACCGTAGGGTGTGATATAAGGAGCCAGAATCGAAATTGCTATCCAGAAAAGTATGATAACCAACCCGGCCATTCCTAGGGGCTTTCGCTTTAATTTTACCAGATATGAAAGCCCGCTTTTTATCCTCTCCCAGGGACTCGGAGCGAGATCAGGACTACCTTGTGACATTAGCTTTCACCCCGATCGTAACGTATCCTCGGATCCAGTAGAGTATACAATAAGTCAGTGCCAAAATTGACAGTGATGTAAGCAGTTACCACGAAGAGCAGCCCGGCTTCCATTACGGGGATATCCCGTTGCTGAATGGCGTTTAGTATCAGGCGAGCGACCCCGGGATAACCAAACGTGGCTTCCACTACAACCGCACCTCCGAGCAGCCAGCCGAGGTTAATTGCAACCACCGTTACGGCGGGTAGCAAGGCATTACGAAGCACGTGTTTGGTTATGACTGTCCGTCGACCGAGTCCTTTTAGGGTAGCGGACCTGGTATAATCCGACCGCAAGACCTTGACCATGCTGGCCCTGATATGCCTGGTAATATAGCCCAGCATGACACCCGATAGCGCCAGTATCGGCAGGACCAGTTTTGGAATTTGCTTAAGCCACCCCTGTGATAAGTCTATCGAGCTCGAGGCCGGTAACCAGCCCAGATAGACAGAGAAAATTAAAATTAGAACAAGACCCGTTATGAACGAGGGGAACGAAATTAGTCCAAGAGTGGTAATAGAGATAAGGCGATCAAACCAGCTACCCGGTCTGAGTCCCGCAATAATACCCAGGCTAAACGAGATCGGAATGATAATGATCATCGCTCCCGCTGCAAGGATTAAAGAATTTTGTGCTCGCCGTAACAGCAAAGGTCCTACCTTAACTCCCGTCTTGCTAAGTGAAGTTCCCAGGTCTCCCCGGAATACCCCGGACAGCCAATCGAAGTACCGGACGTGGAGCGGTTCGTTCAGATTCAACTTCTCCCTGAGCGCCTGAAGGGAGTCCTCTGTAGCGTACTGACCGAGAATCATCTGCGCCACGTCGCCCGGCAGGGCCTCGGCCACCAGGAATATGATAATCGAGGCCACAACTATACTAACTAATGCCTGCAGTAGACGCTTACCGCTGTAAGTTAACACTTTTTATTGTCACCAACCGCTTCAATCGACCGTAAAGTAGCGATACTCAGCGGCCGCGGCTCGAGTCATCCAGAAGTCCTCTGCCCGCTGGCTCAGTCCACTGAAATCGGCACCAAAGAAGGGAATAATCGTCCCCCCGTCCTCGCGCAGAATCCGTTGGATTTCAGTAAAGTGCTTCTGACGCTTTTCCTCGTCCATTTCGGTCGCCGCTCCCTCGATCTGCTCGTCTAGTTCCGGATTTTCATAGTGAGACTCGTTCCACGGACCGTCTCCCCGGAAGGCGACGTTCAACAAATCAACGGGGTTTTCCCGGTGAATCCATTCCGTACAGGTCATGTTTGCTTTGAGCCAGTACTTGGAGTAATATACGTCGCCGCTCGAGCCCACCAGGTTGATATCTATTCCCGCCGGTTTTGCCATCTGCTGGTAGTTCAAAACAGTCGCAGGTACCACGGGAAAGTTGGTACCATAGTGAAGATCTACGCTGATTCCGTCCTCGTGTCCGGCTTCCGCCAGCAGCTCCCGGGCCTTTTCCACGTTCCTTTCACGGGTTCCCAGATCCGTATACCAGGGGTAACCTTCCCAGATCGGATGATCATGACCGAGGCTTCCGACCCCACCCATGGCCGATTCGAACATCTGTTCCCTGTCGACGACGTATTTCATCGCCTTTCTTACTCTGGGATCGTCGAACGGGGGCTTATCGGCTCGCATGCTGATAGGTGTGTGGAAGGCCGACTCGGTTGCAACCGCTTTAGCTTTACTAGAATCCTTAAGGCGCTCGTATTGTTCCAATCCTATAAACGGTGCGATATCGGCATCGCCCGATTCGATCATCACCATCCTCGACGACATTTCTGGTACTATTCTAATCCTGAGTTCGTCTACCTGGGGGACACCTTCCATCCAGTAATCGTCGAACTTTTCAAACGTTAGAGATTCTCCCGACTTATAGTCTACCAGCTTGAACGGGCCCGTGCCGGAATGTTTCTGCTCGCTATAGTCAAAGTCTTCCGCCAGTATCACGGTATTGTAGGCAAAAAACTTAAGCTGAAAATCCGCGACGGGACGGTCGAGCTCGAATACGACCGTGTACCTGTCCTTCTTCTTAACATCATCCACGGCGGAAAATAGGGACTTCTGGGGCGATCCGAAGTCCGGATCCATAAGTCGGTTAAACGTAAATACTACGTCGTCCGCCGTCATCTCCGACCCATGATGAAACTTTACGCCTTCCTTTAACTTAAAAGTCCACTTCTTTCCGTCAGTGGTTCTATCGTAATCCTCAACAAGCCAGGGCGTCCGTTCGCCTCCGTCCCCGTGGCCTTCCAGCATGAAGAGCCGCTCATACATCGCGTCCGCGATATTCTGACCGGGCGCGTCGGCCAACATTCCCGGAATAATCGTGGTGGGGCTATCCACGACTACCGTCCCCGTAAGGTCCTCCTGGGCGGTCGCTTTCGAACCAAAAAGTCCTGTCGAGAAAAGGGCCAGCGAACCACCGGCATAAGCCGCGCGCTTCAGAAACTTTCTCCTGCTAATACTTCTGGACATGAGTACCTCCTGTAGGCGTATGGATGTTCATATTCGACCAAACGAATCGCAACTACTTCAACTAAAAGGCCTATTCAACCACCTCCGGATGAGAACTTTCCCCTGCCAGCAGATAGGTAAAATCGGAAATCCTGGCAACCGTCCCGAACTCTTTCACCAGTTCCGACACCCTTTCTTTTTCTTCTTTCTCGAGGAATGGGTCCACCATTCGATCGAACTTTTCCGCGATATTTTCCAAAGAGGCAACCCGGCCAGGTTCCGAGGTCACAATTCCCGATTCGAATGTCCTATCATCAACCGTCTCAATGATTACCTCGGCCGGCCACGCCGACGTCTCGCCTTCCTCCCTGGAGAGCGACCTGTTCAACTTTTCCATCTTCTCGGACTTAACTATCTCTATTCTCTCCGCCATAGCTCTCAGCTCAGGATCACCAAATCTTTCCTCCGACATACCGCTGATTGAAACTTCTCCATCGACGAGGGCGACCGCCAAAGGCCATTTTACGTTAAACTGAGCCTCCTCTTCGCTGGTGGGGATCTCCTGAGGTAAAGCGGTCATCTCGGAGAATCCCCGAACTTCCATCCTCCATATTTCCTCCTTCCCTATATCGTGAGCGTCCAGGAGCCCCAGGGCCGCCTTTATCGGTGGATGTGACCAGCTACAGGACGGGATTTCCTTAAACTCTACACCGTCCTCCTCCCCCATAACGTAATGACTTCCCAGGTTTTTGAACCAGGTATTACAGTCTTCGGTTTCGAAGGAAGTCCCCGAAGCCGTGAAACCTTCCTCGGCCCATTCGGCCGCGATAATTCCCGTCATCGCCCCCCAGCCCGTTCCATGCTTGACCATAGAGGGGTTCTCCACCGCCCTCATCATAGGTAAATAGGGCGAATTATAGTCCGCAATGCCCAGAGCGTTGCGAATCTCTTCTCCCTCCAGACCGATTAAATTAGCCGATGCAGCGGCACAGGCAATCGACCCCCAGGAACCACAGGACCGGTATTCGTCGAACCTCTCGTGCCAGCATCGCCCAACCCGGTGAGCAGTCTCGTAACCTGCCGCTATGGCGGCTAGGACTTCCTTGCCAGAGGAACTTTGGCTTTCGCCGAGTGCCAGGACCGTCGGGATTATCTGAGCTCCCGGATGACCTCTGGTATACTTTCCACCATCATCTATGTCGAGCGCGTTAGCCATGTACCCGTTCGCCAGGGCGGCACCAACTGGAGCAGTCCGGCCCTTCATAATAACCGTGGCGTCTCCTTTTCCCCAGGATCTCATGGCGAAGTCAGACACGATCTCCCCTGACCGACTGTTACTACCCGCTATAGCCGCACCCAGCGCATCAAGAAGGCAGGTTTTCGTTTTTCGCTTCACTTCCTTCGGTAAATCGTTCCAGGTCAGATTTCCCAGAAAGGACACGAGGTAATCGATCGCGTTCATCCGAAGTATACCTCCCGTTCTTCCATATTATCCGCCACTGGGTCCAGTGGATAGGATCCCCGAGTCCTTGCAGTTTCTATCATGGCTTTAACGTTGGCGGGCGGCGTTTCGGGAGCGAGAGAACAGTTACCCGCCAGAACGTAGCTTCCACCCCCCGCTCCGGCGGCTATGCTCGCCCTGGAGGCCTCCCTAACCTCTCTCGGTCCGCCATTAAGCAAAAGGTCCGTCGTCGATAACCGCCCCATAATTGTGGCTTCGGAGTAAATGGTCCTAATTTCATCTAGTCCAAGCTTACCTACGCCGTCGACGTGGTAGATGTCGGCGCCGGCCTCAACCGCCAGGTCAAACCGATCGCCCCATTCACCACAGGTATGGAAAAGCACTTTTGCCCCGGTATTCTCGTGTATTCTTCCAATTACCTCCTCCTCGGAAGGGAGAACCAGCTCCCGATACTTCGACCTGGACAACATGGAACTACTGGCAAAGGGATCGGTAAAACCGAGTATATCGGCTCCCGCCCCCACGACCAGTTCGGCGTACTCATAAACCTTTTCCGTCATCAGTTGAAGGAAATCCTCAAGAAAGGAGGTATTCTTGACCACCATTTGGAATACTTTCTCAACCCCGCTGAGTAGACACGCCTCCCGGAACGGGGCGGATATGGCCACGATAAGTGGAACGTCGGGGCCAAGTTCCCGGCCCAGTCTTTCGTTAACCCCGAGAGTAAACGGGACGTAATCTCCCTCGAGCACGTCTCTCGAGTAGAGTCCATCCAGGTCTATATCCTCGGTCTTTCCGGTTAATCCCGGTTTCGTCATGCTCGGGGACTCGTCTTGGCCGACAACCAATTCGGCCCCGAGTGCCTCGGCAATCATTCCCGGTCCTCCAAGTCCAGTCACCCCGTCATATTTGAACTCCTCTAGCCCGGCTATCTGGGCTTCGATGAACTTGTCTCCGTCCTCCATCACCTCGCCGTAACTATATCCCGCCTGACGTATCTGGAAGTGATTGGAGTAAGTCAATACCGGTACTCTGTCCGGTTTTTCCGATCCAATAGCGGCATATAGTCTGTCCTTGGATCTGAGTTGGGGTTCACCCATCATGTCCTCCGATATTCCCGGGTTAGGGCCAGAAGCCCGCCTCAGTCTAGTTTCGCTTTACTTCGTTCTAATATCTCGTCCATGGTCCGGACCGCCTCGTCCGGGAGTGGCCGAGCTTCGTGCTCGCCGATGACCTTTCTGGCTTTTTCACGGGCTCTCTCACGAAGATCCTTACCACCGGACTCCATCCAGCCATCGTAGCTTTTCCTATCCAGCAATTCGGGCTGGTAGAGAGTCTTGTATGTGTCGAGGGTAGACTCGTCGGTCAGGAAGCGCCCTCCGGGCTCGACCCTCTTTAGGGCATCTATGGCTAGACGGTCCTCATCCAGATCGATCCCGTCCTGGAGCCTCCGAACGTAACCGACTATTTCGTTTCCGATCACTACGGATTCCAGAGATCCTGTCTGACCGGACTCAAGGTAGCCTACATCGTGGATCAGGTCCGCTTCGCTGCGGGCCATCTCTGCAATGGATATCGAAGCTTCCATCGCCTGCTGACCGTCTATCAACTTCGAATCACTAAACCCGGCTTCGCTGAAAACCGGCATACCCAGGTACTTGCTAACTTCGCTAAGAGCCTTATCTATCAGGAGAGCTGCTGGCAGGCCATAGGAGGCCCCTGCGGTCTTCATATCCATCGGTGACGCGGCTCCACCAATTATTACCGGAGCTCCTGGCCGCTTGAGCTGGGATATCACGACTCCACTCAGCTCCTCCGCCAGAGACATGACCACCGTACCAGCCGGTGTCGCAGGGCTCGAAGCCCCGGGAAGCGTTCCGGAAGTATAGGTAGCAGGGACTCCATATTCGGCGGACAGCAACAGGCGACCGAGAGCATCTTCACTTCCAACGAGCGGGCTGGTAGGTTCCGTATATTGAACGAAGAACGGCTTTTCCTCCAGCTCCTTTCTACCGCCGGCAACCGCCGTAGCCATTTCGAATAGTTCCACGGTATTCCTGTTGTCGGCCGACGTAAAGACGAACGGTTTGCTGTTGTTGACCGTCATGGTTCTGAACTGGTAGAGGTCGGCCAGCCTGGTCGGAACGTCCTGGGGTAGAGCCATGCTCATCAGAAAGTCCATGTTTGGCAGAGCATCCACGAGCAGGCTGAAGTTTTTCACGTCCGAAAGCTTGCTTTGCCTCCTTTCTCCCGTTTCCAGGTCGACCGTGCTGGGGTTATCCGAACCGGGACCAAAGTAGTTCTCATCGCTTCCCAGTTCGAGAGCGAGTTCTCCATCTCGATCGTAGATCGGCACGTACTTCGGAGCCTCCTGTAGGGCATCCTCTACTTGATAAGGTCTCAACTTTACTCTCTGATCAGATATACTGGCACCTGCTCCGTCCAGGAGTTCCAGGGCCTCTCCGTGCCTTATCTCAACCCCGACCTCACCGAGTACCTGCAAGGCCTTGTGGTAAAATTTTCGTCTCTCCGCTTCAATTAACATTACTTTTTTCTCCTTTTTGGTTTTTGGTTTTTCAGAACTTAATTCTTTCCCAAAACAAAACTCACTAATGTGGTCGGGGCCGCATTCGCTTTACCGAACACCAGCGAGAGAATTTGAGAAACCCGGGTCTTTAAACCGGAAAGCCCTCCTCGTCCTCTTGCCGGATTTAAGCGTATTTTTCGAAATGATCCTTCAACCTCCTTCTCGCGAGAGCCGGGTTTCCCTCACGCATGGCGGCGTATATACCCCTATGTACTCCATAGGATTCCAGGAGATAGTCCCTCTGATCCGGCAGGTATTGTTTTCTCTCGAGCTTTCGCCATACTCTCCGGTTCATTACATCCTGGAAGTTCTTCATCGCCTCCTCGATTACTTCGTTTTTTGCCGCTTTCGCTATACCAAAATGAAACCGTTTGTGATATTCAAGAAAACGCTCGTACTCATCAGCGTTTGCGGCTGATTTCATCTCTTCCAGTAAGTTCCCGAGCTGACGCTCGTCCCGGAGTGAAAATTTCCTCGCGGCGATCTCAACCACACCGACTTCGAAGGCCGATCTCGCCTCCTGTAGCTTAAGCGGCTTCGGGTTCTCAGCCAGGATATTTAAAATCCGCTCTTTGAGGTCGTCCTCTGTCGGGACGTTTTCCACGAAAGTTCCCTTTCCCGCTTCAGTTCTAATGATCCCCCCGAGCCTAAGTGCGGAAAGAGCTTCCCTGACCGACGCCCTGCTCACACCCGTCTTCTCCGCCAGTTCCTCTTCCGTCGGAAGCCTATCCCCCTTCTCGAAGTCACCCTCCCTGATTGCTTCCAGAAGCTGCTTCGCCACATGAAGAGGCTTCTGGCTTTCCTCCAGTTTCTCGAATTTATAACTCATATCCGACTCCCATCAGCTCATTTATCATATGTCAGACAGGTTAAAATATAAAGAAAACCCCCTCCGGGGGAAAAGCAAGTCATTTACTCGCCAGTTTCGAGGCCGGGAATTTTTACCCTTTCTTCGACGATATCCAGTATTTTCGTAAAAGCGGTAACGATGATTATATAGATGAAAGCAACTATTATGAATACCTCGAGATACCGGAAATTCCTGGCCGCTATTATCTTGGCCTTTGCCATTAACTCCGGTGCCCCCACCGTAAAAGCGAGGGAAGTATACTTCAACATATATATCAATTCGTTCGACCAGGATGGAATAGCAAGCCGGAGCGCCTGAGGCAGGATTATGCTCTTTATAGCGCCGACCCTGCTCATTCCGATTGACCTCGCAGCAGTCATCTGCCCGGAGCTCACGGACTGTATCGCCCCGCGGAAGTACTCGGCCTGGTAGGCGGACGTGTTTAATCCAAGAGCAATTCCCGCTGCCAGCAGGGGATTAAGCAGGATACCCACGTCGGGCAAGCCGTAATATATTATGAACAGCTGTACCAGGAGCGGCGTCCCCCTTACCATCTCGACGAAAGCCGTGGTAAGCCCGTACACCAGCTTGTTTCCGTAGACCCTGCCCAGCGACAGGGCCAGCCCAACCAAGAAACCGGAGGTTATACAGATAGCCGTAAGCTCCAAGGTGACGGCTGTACCTTCGAGCAACTTGGGACCGATATCCCAAGCAAGGCGAAAGAAATCTATAAAGGCCGACATTTTAACTCCTTTTCAGAACGGGTCATGGCCACCGGATTAATTCCGGCGCTCTAACCCAGGTACCCATAACTTTTCTTCCAGTCGGTACAGGAGTACGTTACCTGCCCTGGTCAAGAAGAAGTATATCAGTGCAACTATTGCGTAAATCAGCAGTGCGTTTCCGTACGTGTAAGAGATGATATACCGCGAACGTCGCATGATTTCCACCACGCCGACCACGTAAGCCAGAGAGGTATCCTTGGTCTCCGAGGCGTACTCGTTCGACCACGGTCCGATCGCGAGCCGGACCGCCTGTGGCAGCACCACGTACCAGATTCCCTGCAGCCTGTTCATACCCATGGACCGAGCTGCCATCATCTGCCCCGACTTGATCGATTGGATCGCTCCCCGAAATATCTGCGACTGGTAGGCCGAAGACCTTAACCCGAGGGCGATAATCGAAATAATCAGGGGCGGTAGATCCAGCGCATAGTAAGAAAGGAAAAGGAGCACAAGCGCAGGGATTGCCCGCAGTCCCCGCTGGATCAGTACAGCTATCGTCGAAAGTATCCTATTACCATAGACCTCCACCACGGATAGCAGGACCCCACCGATCAGACCGACGGATAGCAATCCAATCAGAAGCTGGATCGTTATGAGAAGCCCCTTAAAAAGATACGGCGCTTCACCTACCAGCACCGACCATATTTCCATTGTCTCACCGTTTTATAAAATAGTAACAGGAAGGGCAAACCAGAGCCCTTCCTGCTAATTCATTTCGAGAATTTACCCGTTATTCACAGGTCAACTCTCTGTCCATCGGTATCTTCGCCGGAGGTGCGTAACCGTATTCTGCCAGGTACTTGTTGAATATCTCCATCCATGTGCCCGATTCGAATACCTTTTCCATGCCTTCGTTTATCTCGGGTAGTAGATTATACGGGTCTCCTTCCGTTACGGCGTACGCGTACTGCTCTCCCGTGGAAACAGTGCCGATTATCTTTACGTTCCTCCCTTCCTTGACGAAGTTCTTGGCCGTAGTCGTATCGGCCAGAACCGTATCCAATCTGCCTGTGGTCAGGTCCTCCACGGCCATGACGTAGTCTTCATAGGCACTCAGATTTACATCGACCCCTTTGTCGTCGAGTTCGTCCTGGACCCACATGTAGCCGGTCGTACCACTCTGAGCACCTACTTTGTTGCCCTCTGACATTGCAGTAATTGCGTTTAGATCCGACCCCTCATCAACCAGGATTGCCTGATTTACGGACCAGTAGGGGCGGGAGTAGTCGATCTGTTCGTCCCGTTCACAGGTTATGGATAAACCGCTGACGAGAATGTCTATTTTGCCGGATCCAAGCGCGGATACGATAGTTTCCCAGGGCATGTCGATGATCTCGATATCCAGGTCCTGTTCCTCAGCAATTGCCCTGATAACTTCTACGTCAAATCCTTGATATTCTCCCTTTTCGACGTAGGTCCACGGGGGGAAGTTCGCGTCAACTCCAACCCTATAAACGTCCTCCTCCTGTCCCTGAACGCCTAACCCAACAAACAGAGAGGCCAGAAGAACCACCGCCAACCCGATTCCGAGTCCACCCTTCAGATTAACCTCCATTTTTACCTCCTCATTTTGGTAAAACGCTAAAAAGCAAACGACCGTCGCACGCCCTGAACCAAAAACGATAGCCTCAACGCCCAACCGGTACCAGAAACTCCCGACAATTCACCATTTTAAAAGCTCCATTGCTGACTACATTAGTTTAAGAGTTAATTAGAATAAACTCAAATTTATTTTAAAATTCCAAACTTTTAACCTCATTCAGTGACGATTTTAAAATCCCGTCGTTTGTATGAAGCCAGTCTCAACCTATGGCTTTAGCCGTCGCCCGCGTAATCGGATATCCAAAAAGGGGGACCAACGGCTTCACGGACCGGACCGTGGTGAAACGAGTAAGCTGAAAATACCAGCAGGGAATTGAGTTTTCGAACGAAGGTTGCAGTATTTTTTTGTAGACGTGAAAATCCCGGTTATAATGATTTGTAGACGTAGGCATTGGAAAGCAGAATTTTCGACCGACCAACTATCGATTTAGAACAGGAGAGTTACGTCAGAGCTCGAACCATGAACTTCAAGAAGGAAGGCAAAATCGTCGGCTGGGACGACGGATCGTTCCGGTTCGAACAAGAAGAAAGCGTCCCCCTGGTGGGAATAGTTATGAGTGGAGGAGAGCGGGTTGAAGGGGTAATCAAAAGGGAGATAGAAGTCGACGGGCTAGGAGTAACCGACGAACTAATCGCTGCTATAAACGACAGCAAGCACCACGAAGAACTAAACCTGATCTCGCTGTCGGGGGTAACTTTTGCCGGCTTTAACGTAGTCGATATTCGGAAACTGGCGAGTACCACGGGGTTACCAGTTCTGGTGGTGACAAGAAAAAAGGTCGACTTTGATGCATTCAAGGAAGGTTTAAGGAACCTTCCGTATTTTCAGGAACGTTGGTCCAGGGTAAAAAAAGCCGGAGAGATCCACGAGTACGGGTCGGAAAAAGGGCAACTTTACTTCCAGACTGCTTCCATTCCGCCGGACGAAGCGGAGAGGGTTATTGAAATCACTTCCGACGTTTCTAACCTGCCGGAACCGCTTCGGCTAGCTGACATGATAGCCCGGGCTCTGGTGAGAGGAGAAAGCTAAACAAAGGGGGATATATGAAAGCGCTGATTCAAGTAGTGGAAGAAGCCAAAGTAACGATCGAAGGGAAAGCGGGCGGATCGATAAACTCCGGTATTCTGGTTTTTCTCGGAGTAAAGGAAGGCGACAGTGCCTCCCGTGCGGAAGACCTCGCAGATAAAATATTAAACCTCAGGATCCTCCCGGACGAACATGGAGACATGAACCTCTCGATACTCGACGTAGAAGGCGAAGTCATGGTCATTTCACAGTTCACCCTCTACGGGGAGATCAACTCGGGCAGGAGGCCGAATTTCACGAGAGCCGGTGATTACGGGGAGGCGAAAGAGCTCTATCGACATTTCGTCGATCACCTCAAAAAGAACGCACCTAACCGAGTCGAGACCGGTAAATTCGGAAGCCATATGAAGATCCATCTAACAAACGATGGTCCGATCACGTTTCTGTTGGAAAGTTGACAAGGGGGAGTTGCTCTATTAAAATCAGTTAGATTTTTAGCGACAATAATTTAACAATACAACTATCTACCTGAGGGGGAAATTATGGCAGTACCAAAGTTCAGAACATCCAGGTCCAAAAAAAGAGCAAGGCACGCCGGAAACAAGCCCGTCGTCAACCCTACTTCCACGGAATGTCCGCACTGCCACGAACTAAAATTGCCACATCGTGTCTGTGGAAATTGCGGCTATTACGACGGCGAACAGGTCATGGAAGTAGAGGAAGAAGAGTAACTCTTCACTTCCTAGTCCCTCCTTGCCATCCTCCCAGAACCGTCAAGTTCCACCTTAAGAATTTTCCCCGGATGGACAGACACCACGAACCTCTTTAAACTTTCCCTTGCTGGTTTTATTTTTAACTGGGGGTAGCGATAAAGATCCATAGTATCAACGCCGGTCGTTTCTTCGGTGAATTTATCTGAACCTATCGACACTTCGTGATTAATATGGGTAAAACCGCAGCCAGAAACAAGAGGGCTTATCGTGATTTCGACTTCGAAGAATTTTACGAAGCCGGGATCGTTCTCAGGGGCACCGAGGTAAAGAGCCTCCGGCAGGGTCGGTGTAGCTTAAAGGACGGCTACGCCAAGGTTACGGACGGCGAAGTATTCCTTCATAACGTCCATATAGCTAGATACGAACAGGGCAATAGGGAGAATCACGAACCGAGAAGGAAACGTAAGCTTTTGCTGAGAAAGCCTGAGATCAAGAGGCTGATCGGGAAAACCCAGCAGAAGGGATATTCCCTGATACCCGTGGAAATCTACTTCAAAAACGGCTATGCCAAGGTCAAGCTAGGGCTGGGAAGGGGAAGAAAAGAGTACGACAAGAGGCGCAAAATCAAGAAGAAGGACCAGGAAAGGAGAATTGAAAAGAAACTAAAGGAGCACAGCAGGGGGGAGTTCTAAACTCACAAAATGGCAAAGGAGCCGGAAAACTATCTCGTCAGAGAGGTCAACGGGAGCAAACTGGAGCTACTGGAGGGGGACATAACGCGCCAGGAGACCGAAGCGGTAGTAAACGCGGCAAACAAGAGACTGGCGCCCGGAGGCGGCGTAGCAGGGGCTATACACCGAGCCGCCGGCCCTAAGCTATGGGAAGAGAGCAGAAAGCTGGGAGGATGCGAAACCGGAGAAGCAAAAATAACCGGCGGTTACGAACTACCGGCGTCCTACGTCATCCATACCGTGGGACCGGTTTACAGCGGTTCACCCGAGGATCCAGAGCTTCTGGAGTCCTCCTACAAAAATAGCCTGGAGCTGGCAAAGGAGAAAGGTATAGAAAGCGTGTCCTTCCCCGCTCTCAGTACCGGTGCCTTCGGTTATCCCGAAAAGGAGGCCGGGGAAATAGCTTTGAAAACCATCAAGGATTTCCTGGAGAACAACTCGGTGCCGGAACTGGTTAGACTCGTCCTTTACGGAAAAACCTCCTTCAGGACTCACGAGGAAATCCTGGAAAGTATCTTCGACAAATAACCACCTACCTTAAAAACCACCACCTGAAAGCGCTTTGAAGCTTTCGGTTCGTGGAAGGTTATTGCAGTTCCCGGAGAGGTTATCTACAATATTTCGTCATGAACAACGAAGACGCAGACTTCGACAACAAATACGTATTTATAACCGGAGGCGTTCTCTCCGGTCTGGGTAAAGGTATAATTGCTGCATCACTAGGACGATTGCTAAAATCACGCGGTTATAATCCAACCCTGCAAAAGGTCGATCCGTATCTAAACATCGACGCAGGGACCATGAACCCTTACCAGCACGGCGAGGTATTCGTTACCCGGGACGGCGCCGAGACGGACTTGGATCTGGGCCACTACGAGAGGTTTATCAACGAAGAGCTTTCCGACATAAACAACGTTACCACGGGCAAGGTCTATTCGTCGGTAATGGAAAAAGAAAGGGAGGGTGAATACCTCGGCAAGACGGTCCAGATAATTCCCCACATCACTAACGAGATCAAGCGGGACATCAAACGGCCACTCGAGGAGTCGGATTCCGACCTCATAATAACGGAAATAGGCGGAACCGTGGGAGACATCGAGGGGCTACCCTTCCTGGAAGCACTGAGGCAGATGAAGGACGAGATCCCCCGCGAGAACGTCGCTTTTATCCACCTAACGCTGGTTCCTTACCTCAAGACTTCCAAGGAGCTCAAGACCAAACCGACCCAGCACAGCGTAAAAGAACTGCGGGGGATCGGTATCACTCCGGATATTATAGTTGCCAGGTGCGATCGTCCGCTACCACAGTCGGTCAGGAAGAAGATCGGTCTCTTCTGTGACGTTCCCACCGAAAACGTAATCGAGGGAAGAAACATGGACGTAATCTACGAGGTCCCCCTGGCCATGGAAAAAGAAGAGCTGGACGAAAGGGTGCTGGAAAAGCTGGACCTTCCCAAAAGGAAGAGGGACATTTCCGGCTGGTCAGAGAGGGTGGAACGGATAAAGAACCCAGACGAAAAAGTCACCATAGGCATGTTCGGAAAGTACACGGAGCTGGAGGATGCTTACATCAGCATAACAGAGGCCTTTCAACACGGAGCCGCCGAAACGGGAATTAAGCCAGAATTCCTCTGGTTCTCTTCAGAGGACCTTGAAAGGAGCGACCTGGAGGACCACCTGGAGGAAGTCGACGGTGTCGTAATCCCACCCGGTTTTGGCAAAAGGGGCGTAGAGGGGAAAATCACCACGGCAAAACTGGCCCGGGAGAAGGGAATCCCCCTGTTCGGTATCTGTCTTGGAATGCAGGTAGCCACCATCGAGTTCGCCAGAAACGTAGTCGGCTTGGAAGAAGCAAACAGCACCGAATTCGACCCGGAAGCCTCCGAGCTGGTAATCGACATAATGCCCGAACAGCTCGAGGTCGAGAAGAAGGGCGGTACGATGCGCCTGGGAAGCTACGATTCGAAGATAGAAGACGGAACGAAGACCCGGGAGATCTACGGCAGAAATGCTATCTCCGAAAGGCACAGGCACAGGTACGAGTTCAACAACGAATACCGCCAAGCCTTCGAGAAAGCCGGAATGAAGATGGCTGCGACTTCACTTGAAGGGCAACTGGTCGAAGTAATCGAGTACGAGGACCATCCCTGGTACATCGGCGTCCAGTTCCATCCCGAATTCAACTCGCGCCTCGAAGACCCTCATCCACTGTTCACGAGTTTTCTTCGGGCCTGCCGGGATAAAAGCTGACGAACCAGCTGGAAATCTACTGTTCTCTCCGGTAGAGCTTTTTACTGATTATCAGGTATAAGGATACGAACACGACCGGAATGCTTATAAGGTGGGCCGCCCTTATCGGCCCAACCCACAAACTCCCCGCCCGAAAGAAGCTGACGGCCGAACGGACGACGGAATAAAGAACGAGGTAAAGCAAGAACACAAATCCTTTTTTGAACCCTCTATCCCTCAACCGCCAGAGCAGGAAGAAAACCACCAGGTTCAGCAGCAGCTCGTAGAGCATCGTCGGGTGGAGCTTCTGACCGGGAAACTCCGCTCCCGCCGCGGTGTTCCGGGAGAACTCCACCCCCCAGGGGGCCTTCGTCGGGTAACCATGGGCGTCCCCGTTCATGAAATTGCCGAGTCGCCCTATCGCCTGAGCGAGAAGGATCGCGGGAGCCACGGCGTCGAGGAAATCCAATAACGGAACGTCCTTCCACTTCACGTAGATGGCCAGCCCGACCGCTCCTCCCAGCAAGCCCCCGTGAACCCCAAGTCCGGCCAGGCCGTAACCGTCTGGTCCAAAACCGGCCAAGGCTAAGGGGTGCTCCACGAAATAGGACAGATGAAAGGCGGCATAGTACAACCGGGCCCCGAGAAGACCAAGAGGGAAGGCCAGGAGGGAGAAATCAAT
>JBKGZT010000070.1:0-4656 GCA_046543235.1 Candidatus Acetothermia bacterium
AACCGACACCCTCCTGGGTGCAAACCAGGCGCTCTCCCGTTAGAGCTACGCCCCCGCTGAAAATATACTACGATCCTGGTAGATAAAAAATCCGGCTCTCGTATTTCAGCCGCGTATACCCTGATTAGCTTCCATCCTCGCGTTCATCTAACCCGAGTCACCGAAAATATTAGACCTTATTTTGCACGTTTTCAATAGCAGGGGTCTCCAGTATAGCATCCTGTAAGTCAGGACCGCTCAAATTCACGTATTTGAGGGCTAACTTCAGATCTTCCCATCCATAGAAAGGCTGCAACTGGACGGTGTTAAGCCTTTAAGATGGCTTCGGCAGGAATTCGTAGACAGTACTACGATCATGAAGGAGCGTGCGTCAATCTTCAATTCTCACTGATGTTTAGAAAGTCGTTGGAAAACGAAAAATAGCGCAGGTTCCTGGTTCATTATTGAATCCACAGAACATAATCCCGGGATATATCGGGAACGGGAGAATAATTACCTTAACGGTCGACATACGGCTATTGGGAAACTCGGTCATTTTTTTCTCGTGCCAGCCTTCAATCACCTTGCTGGAAGACTTATAAGAGGAATTTCTTTTACCCTTCGCGTTGGGGTGACCCCGTTAGCTCGATATATTAGAAACGAGAGCACGATTTACCTTTGAGCTCGTTTCTAGAGGAGATCGTGAGGAAAAGGCTAGATAAAGGACTTTCAATACCTAAAGGCTATTTAAACCGTAGCCCCGTGCCGTAAAGAACCGAGGAGTAAAGATAATGGGCTTCCGATCAGTTATAACCAAAAGACTTCCCGTACTTATTATCGTCCTGTTGTTAACACTTTCGGTTTATTCGGGCGATCTGCTGGCCTACAACCGGGACGCCGCAGTCGAGTACGCCGGCTATTTTTACGACAAAGTAGCCAGCGACGGCATCTACTGGGTGGGTAAGTGGGTCGACGGAGAAAAAGTGGACTCAAAAGCGTGGTCGTTTCAGCCCGGGACCAGCATCGGTCTAGCGGAGGTTTTGTTGGACCTCAAGAACCCAGGGGACTGGTACAGTACGGACTGTGCGCACTTTACTTCCTCCGCGATCGGCTCTCCTCCCTCCCACAACGGCTATTCCGGTGGAGGGCTGGAGGTTCCGGACAGAGATGACGGCTATGGGGAGCCAGGGGCAAACAAACTGATCGAGTGGGCAATTCAGAAAGTAGGTCGAGAAGTGGATTCCGTCGATAAGCTGGTAAAAGGGGATATAATTGGTTACGACCTGAACCACGACGGGCACCTCGACCATACCTCGGTCTATCTGGGTAAAGAGAGAGCCGCTGCCCACTCGGAATCCTGGAAGGGCCACTGGCATCTCGGGTACGACCCCTCGGATTTCGAACCGACCTTTGTCCACATAACCAGGGAAGCCAAGCCGGAGGTACCTTGGAGATTGCTGGCGGGAATTGGTGCCGCTTTTGTAACCCTCCTGGGGTGGCACTTCCTCCTCTAAAGGGGGCCTCAATTAAAGAACCGCCCCTGAACAAGGGGCGGTTCTTTAATCCGTCACCAAAACTTGCCGGGGAATCCCCAGGGCACCTCCAAGGAGGATCAGCTTGTTTTTGTCCAGCGGTCAATTTGGAACTAGGCGAGAAAGACCTATTACTTCCAGGGCAAACCGACGGATTTACTTTCCGGAACCCTCCTCGTACCTAATCGTTTTTTCCAGAACCAGACCGGCGACGAAACCTATGGCAATATTTGTGAAAAACGAGACTACCCCTACCGACAGAGTAACCACCCACCTATCGGTCTTACTCGCCGCCGCACCCAGCTCGATAGCTATGAAGACGAGCAAAGCGCCAAGTACGGAAAGAGGAAAGAAGTCCAGAAACCCAGCGGAACCGGCGATCATCGCCACCGCCAGGTAGAGGGTCCCAAGTATCAGGTTGGATCCGCCAGTCCGCGCACCAAACCTGTACTGCCCGGAGAGTCCGCCCGACCCATGACAGGCGGGAAATCCGCCAAAAAGGCTAGAAACGAGGCACATGATCCCCATGGATTCCGCCAGCCTGTCCGGATCGACGTCGCTGTCGAGTAGGTCTTTAAACAGCAGGGAGGTCGCCAAAATGGCATTTCCCACACTTAAAAAGAACTGCGGCAAAGCCCCGAGGATCGCGCCCCTGGGGAAGTCGGCCAGGTCCGGAAAGTGGAAGCCGGGGAACCCCATCAACTCGATCTCCGGAATTCCGTGAAAGTAGAACCCGAAACCGATTCCCAACAGGAGGACGACGAAGGCCGAAAGATCAGGAACCGAATATCTCTTCTTCAGAATTAAAAAGGCCAACACGATCCCTATACCGACCGTCGAGAGCCATAACCCCTCGGCTATGTACCCAACCGAGGTTCTCAGGAGGATAAAACCGAGTGCAAGCTGAACTCCCCGCACCACGCTCTCCGGGACGAACTCGTCCAGCCATTTCATCAAACCCATGGTCCCCGTGGTCATAAGCAAAACACCCAGGACCACTCCGGCGGCAAGCGCCTCCTCGTAAGTCAAAGTTCCGGCAATAGTCAGACCGGCCAGCGCCTTCATCGGTTCCACCGGCATGGGCAGGCGGTAGAAAAGGCCAGTCGCTATCTGAAATATGGCGAAAAAAAGAAGCAGTTGCGAGAGGCTTACTTCAGTCGTAATCCCTATACCTATCAGCAGCGGGATAACGGTTATAGAATCGCCGAACGCCCCGGAAAATTCCTCTATGGTGAACCTAAAAGCCCGGTGGGAAGACTCTTGTTCCATCTCAAAAAATCTCCGATTATACTTTCGAAATAACCTTAAACTTACGGATCAGTCCAGAATTAGAGCCTTTTGGGGATGGTCCTTCTGTGGATAAATACGGCGAGGGAGAAAAAGAAAACCGCAAACAAAGCAAGAATCCCCACGCTGACCCAGGGGAGCCCGCTCCCTCCGAACGAAACCCTTACCAGATCTACGAAGTACGTCAATGGGCTGAACCTGGAAATCATCCTGCCCCAGCCGGGAAGGTTCCCCGCGGGGACGAAGACCCCACTCACGAAGACAATCGGGAATTTAACCAGCAGGGCGAGGGTCATTATATCGGAGGGTGTATCCGTAGGAAGAGCCGACATCAGGACTCCGATCGCGGAAAAACAGAAGCTGGCAACAACTATCCCCAGTACAAGCGGGAGGAAGTAGACGAGGTTCAGGTTTAAAATCCCGGCGATTATCGAAATCGGAACTGCCGAAAGAACCGCCCCCATTGTCATGGAGGCCAGCACGTCCCCCATCAGGATTTCCGTGACGGATATCGGCATCGATACCAGTCTTTCCAGCGTCTTCGTCCTGGTTTCCATGGGGGCTATAACGGGACTTATCGAGGTGGCGGTAAACCAGATTGCCATACCGCCGAGCCCGGAAAGAAGTGAAAGCGGAGGCATCTCGCGCCCGATTAGAAAAGAGAAGAAAAAGAAGAAGGGAAGCAGGATTCCAAATATCACCACCGGACCCTTCCCGTAGTAAATTCTCAGATCCTTTTTGGCTATCGCCAGAGATTTTCGAAGACTTGACGGGTAATACACAGTTCTCCCTCCCCGCTACTCCTAATTTTTCGTCAGATGGGTAAAGATCTCTTCCAGGCTTGGCCCCGACGTATTTAACGAGAGTATCTCCAGATCCTTCTCTCGGGCAAAACCGACGACTTCTTCGACCATCCCACCTGGCTCCGAGCCGTAAAGCCGCCACTTGTCCCCTTCCTTTTCCACTTCCTCGGCCCCCTTTAGGTTTCCCAGCTCCTCCGGCTCGAAATCCCGAGAGGCAAAACCGACCAACACGGACTGGGTACTCTGTATGGTCGCCTTTAGTTTTTCCGGCGAATCTATCGCCGCTATACTACCCTTGTTGATAACGGCCACGCGGTCACAGAGGCGATCCGCCTCGGGAATGTCGTGGGTCGTTAAAAATATAGTTTTACCTTCTTCGTTCAACTCTTTAATCCTGTCCTTGATAAGCCTCTGGCTTTCCACGTCCAGACCGGCCGTCGGTTCGTCCAGGAACAATATTCCGGGATCGTTTATCAGAGCCATGGCAAGAATCAGGCGTTGTTTCATGCCCTTGCTGAAACCTTTTACCATTGAGTCCGCCCGATCCAGCAGCCCAAAAGCCTCGAGGAGTTCCCCCACCTTATCTTTCATTTTTCCCCGGGGAACGCCGTAGATCTCGCCAGCGAGGTTCATGTTCCCCCTGGCAGTCAGGTCAAGGTAGGCATTTGCTTCCTCGGGAGCGATGCCCACTTTCTCCTTGGCAGCACTCGGATTCTGAACGACATCTATTCCTTCAATTGTCGCCGTTCCGGAGTCCGGTTTGATCACGCCGGTAATCATCCTGGTCGTGGTGGTTTTGCCGGCCCCGTTTGGCCCCAAAAAGCCGAATATTTCTCCCTTTCCCACCCGGAAAGAGACCTCGTCCACGGCCCTAAGGCCATCGAACTCTTTCACCAGCTTTCGAGATTCAACCGCACTCAAAGGGGTTCACCTTTCCCGGCGGGTTTCCCAATCATCTCTTCCGCTCTTGAGTTTATCCCTCTCCACATTCGTTACTCAACTCCCCCTTTAATAAATCGATAGTTATCTTTTCAACGGTTAACTTCCAGACTTTT
>JBKGZT010000071.1:0-4618 GCA_046543235.1 Candidatus Acetothermia bacterium
GGGGAAATCGCCTGCGGTTTTATCGAACGGTTACCGAGAGTTGCAACAAATAAACATTAGAGAGTAAGAGGTGAAAAAACAGTGCAATTAAAGATAAAAACGGCCGGAGAATCACACGGGAAGGGGATTCTGGTAAGGATCTCCGGCTTCCCCTCCGGAGTGGAGTTAGAAAAAGGGAAGATCAACGAACAACTCCGACGCAGACAGGGAGGCTACGGCCGCGGTGGCCGGATGGATATTGAACACGACGAGATAGAGGTGCTCTCCGGCCTCTACCAGGGGAAGACGATCGGGACGCCGATCGTCTTCTGGATAAAGAACAGGGATTGGGAAAACTGGAAGGAGTACATATCGCCGGGGGGGGAAACGGAAAAGAAAAAGGAAGTTACGCTTCCCCGCCCCGGCCACGCGGATCTGGCCGGGGCGCTAAAACACGGGTTCAGGGATTGCCGGCCGGTTCTGGAGCGGACCTCAGCCAGGGAGACGGCAGGCAGAGTCGCGGCCGGCGGTCTCAATAGAACTCTGTTAAACCGGTTCGGGGTCGAAATCACCAGCCGGGTAACCAGAATCGGAAGGGCAGAAGACTCTTCCGAAGCCGAACCTCGCAGCTGGAACTCGGCCGCTGATAGTTCTCCGGTCCGCGCCCTCGATCGGGAAGCCGAGGAGGAAATGACCCGGGAGATCGAGAGAGCAAAGGAAGAGGGCGACAGCCTGGGTGGAACCTTCGAGGTCGCGGCTACGGGCCTTCCCCCTGGACTGGGCTCCTACGACGAACCGAGCAACAAACTCGACAGCAGGCTTGCGGCCGGCTTCATGGGGATTCCCGCCATCAAATCCGTCGAGGTCGGCGCCGGGAAGAAGGTCGGGGCCCTGCGTGGTTCCGAGGTCCACGACGAGATTTATCACTCCGAAAGTGAAGGTTTCTACCGAAAAACCAACCGGGCCGGCGGCCTGGAAGGCGGCGTCAGCAACGGGGAACCGATCCGGGTCAGGGCGACGATGAAGCCGATTCCTACCCTGGCAAGCCCTCTCCACTCGGTCGACCTGGTCGACGGGAAGGAGGGGGAAGCGGCGAAGGAACGATCCGACGTCTGTGCCGTGCCCGCGGCATCGATCGTCGGCGAGGCCGTACTCGCGAACACCATCACGGAAGGGTTTCTGGATAAGTTCTCCGGAGATACTTTGCAGGAGATAGAAGAAAGCTTCGAGAAACACCAGAATCGCCTTCAGAACTGGTTTGAAGAGGAGGAAAGCAATGGAGGAAAGTAACGTCTACCTAATCGGCTTCATGGGCGCTGGGAAGTCGACCGTCGCACCCGAGCTTGCGGACGAACTGGACCGGGAATGGGTAGACACCGACGACCTGATCGAGGATGAAGCGGGACTATCCATACCGGAGATCTTCGAGTACTACGGGGAGAACAGGTTTAGGGAGATAGAGACCAAAATCATCCGAAAAGTCAGCCAGGAAGGAGAAAAGGTCGTGGCGGTAGGCGGCGGCGCACCCATGGAGGAGGAGAACTGGAAGAGGTTAAAATCCACGGGACAGGTAGTCTACCTGGAAGTCAGCCCGGGGGAGGTAATGGAAAGGATCGGTAACGACGGCGGGCGCCCGCTGCTCGCGGACCTCAATCGAGAGGAAAGGGAAGACAAGGTAAAGCAAATGCTCAAAGACCGCCACCCCCGTTACGTCAAAGCAGATCACGTAGTCCTCTGTGATGGCGTGGGCACAGGTACGATAGCAGAGGAGATAGTTTTGAAGTTAAACGGCAAAGATGGAAACGGTTGACGTCGATCTGGGGCCAGAAAACTACAGGATCGTCATTGACTCGTCCTCACTGGAAGAAGTGGGCGAGATGGTAAAAGACGAGTTCGGACGGGTCGACGGCGCCGTCATAACCGATGAAAACGTAGAAAGGCTATACGGGAATGAGTTAAAAGAATCATTGAGGAAAAGCGGCCTGGATTTTACCCGCCTCGTGGCCAGACCCGGGGAAGGGAGTAAATCCCTGGAGACGGCAAAGAGGCTCTATGAGGATTTGGCCGAACTCTCTCTCCACCGCGATTCCGTTATTCTAGCGTTTGGCGGTGGAGTGATTGGGGACCTCGCCGGATTCGTCGGTTCCACGTTCCTCCGGGGGCTTCCTGTAATCCAGGTACCGACGACGCTTCTGGCTCAGGTGGACAGCAGCGTCGGCGGAAAAACCGCGGTCAACCTGCCTCAGGGCAAAAACCTGGTTGGGACGTTCCACCAGCCTAAACTGGTCGTAATAGACCCAGAGGTGCTCTCCACCCTGGCCCCGGCCGACGTCAGGTCGGGACTGGGAGAAGTACTCAAATACGGGTTAATTTGGGACGCGGACTTCTTTCAAAAGACGGTGGAAAAACGTAGAATTTTTGAAGGTATAGAGGGAAACGGGAAAGCAGCGGAGTCAATCATCTCCCGATGCTGCGAGATCAAGGCGGAAGTGGTGGAGGAAGACGAACTGGACCGGGGGGTCCGTCGTATCCTCAACTTCGGCCATACCCTCGGACACGGGATCGAGGCTGGCTCGGGTTACGGCGAAATCAAACACGGCGAAGCGGTTATTTGGGGTATGATCGGAGAAAGCTGGATTTCGAAAATACGGGGATATATCTCCGAGGAGGAATTCACGGATCTGGTCGAAGATCTGACGGGCTTCGATCTGCCACCTCTGCCCGGGGAACTGTCCGAGACGGACCTGGTGAGTTACGTAAAGCGGGATAAAAAGGCCGAAGGGGATGCAATATATTCCGTCCTGCTGAAAGATAGGATCGGTAACGTCGTCGTGGAGGAAGTAGAAGAAAAGGAAATCCTGGACGCCTGGAACTACCTGAAGAGCCTGGAGGTGTGAAGGTGATATTGGTCGTAAACGGCCCCAATCTGAACCTGCTGGGAGAGCGGAAGCCGGAAGTATACGGTCGTAAGGGCCTAGAGGCAGTGAAGAATAAGCTAAAGGATCTTGCCGACGATCTGGGCGAAGAGGTAAAGTTTTTCCAGTCCAACCACGAGGGGGAGATCATCGATTTCCTCCACGAAAACAGGAATTCAGCCAGCGGGGTGCTGATAAACCCCGGGGCCCTGACCCATTACAGCTACAGCCTGCGGGACGCTCTCGAGGCGATCGAGCTACCTGTAGTGGAGGTTCATATCTCCGACATCGAGGACCGTGAGGACTTCCGGAAGAAGTCGGTGGTGGAACCGGTCGCAGTCGAACAGGTAAAGGGGAAGGGACTCCGGAGCTACGAGATCGGTTTTGAAAAACTGGTGGAGTACCTGAAAGGGTGAAAGAATGAGTTTCGCGAACAGAATCAATTCACTATCGAAGTCAAAGACGCAGGAAATAAACGACAGGGCCGGTGAGTTAAAGCGCCAGGGCAGGGACCTGATCGATCTCGGAGCGGGCGAGCCCCGGTTCGAGGAACCGCGCTCCGCGCGTGAGGCGGGGCGGAACGCGATAGAGACGGGCTTCACGAACTACACCGAGGTAGGCGGAATACCCGAACTCAAATCCGCGATCCTGGAGAGGTACGATCGGGTTTACGGGGTCAAAGAAGGCGGTTTCGGAGTAACCGTGACGACAGGAGCAAAGGCCGGACTCTACGAAATAAGCCAGATACTTTACGAGGAAGGTGACGAAGTAATACTTCCGCGTCCTTACTGGGTAAGTTACCCGGCTCAGGTAAAGCTCGCCGGTGCCGAGCCCGTATTCGTCTCCGGTAAACCGGAAAACCACTACTTGCCGACGGCGGAGGAGATCGAGGAGAAGATCGGCCCCCGGACCCGGGGAATCCTGATCAACAGCCCGGCAAACCCCTCCGGCGGCGTTTACGAAGAGGCCCAGGGGGAGGAACTCGTCGAGCTCGCCGGGGAGAACGACCTCTTCCTCGTCAGCGACGAGTGCTACGACGGCTTCGTCTACGAGCAGGACCGCTTCTGGACCCTCGCCTCTTCCGGTTACGAAAAGGGGCTGGTCGTCGGTTCGGCCTCGAAGAACTTCGCCATGACCGGCTGGAGACTCGGCTACGTCCTCGGGACCTCCAATTACGTCGAGGAACTGGAGAAGATACAGAGCCATCTGACTTCCAGCCCCCCTTCCATATCACAGAAAGCCGCCGAGGCGGCGTTCAGCGAGGACCTGACCCTGCCACGAGCGCTGCGGGAAAAATTTAAAAAAAGACGGGACTACCTGGTCAGGGGGCTTTCCAGGCTAACGGGAGTAAACGCCTCGTCCCCTCCGGGGAGCTTTTACCTGTTTCCCCGGGTCGGCGAGCTACTGGAAAAACTGGGGAGGGAGAAGGACGAGGACGTGGAATTCTCCCGTATCCTGCTGGAGGAGGCGGGAGTAGTGACGGTTCCGGGAAGCGCCTTCGGAAAGCCGGGACACCTCAGGCTGGCCTACCTGCCGGAGATCGGCCGCCTGGAGGAAGCGGTAGATCGAATGGAAGCAACCATCGAAACGCTCCTGTAGAAGAGCAGCCGCAGGATTGCTCGACTATCCTAATCAATTCTTCCATGAAAAGATCTAATACTCATCAAAGCTCGCTTTGGAAACCGTTCGACAAAACCAGGGATCAATTTCCCCAGCGGGGAAAT
>JBKGZT010000072.1:0-4590 GCA_046543235.1 Candidatus Acetothermia bacterium
CCGCTCGGGTCGCGGATAGTTGCGGTTGCCGACGTCTGGAACGCGCTGCGGACTAAACGCCCATACAGGGGCCCATTATCCGAGGAGGAAGCGATGGAGGAAATCAAGGAGATGGCGGGGGTAAAGCTGGATCCCGAGGTCGTGGACGCGCTGCTTACAGTAGTTGAAGAAGGTAGAGTGGAAGTGAAGAAATAGCCTATGCTATTGCTCTGGGGAGTAGTTCTGGGAGTGGCCATTGGTTTTGCTCGGGGCGGCACGATTGCCAACCTCGAGAACATCGACCTCAGCTACATCTGGCTCGTCCCGCTTTCGCTTGTGATACAGCTGCTTATATTCCCTCTCTTTGCGGAACAGCCGGTTGTTCCCGTCGGCACTGGGATATTGCACGTGCTCTCGTATATAATCCTGGCCTTCTTCGTGCTGGCGAACCTGAAGGTTTGGGGTATGCCTCTAATGGGGGCGGGGATGGCCGCCAACCTCCTGGCTATAACGGCCAATGGAGGGTACATGCCCGCTTCGCCGGGGAGTTTGTTAAAGGCAGGTGAAATCGAAGTCGCATATCATTTGATTCGAAAAGGTACTTATGGTAATGTAATAAACATGAATGGTTCGAACGCTTTCGAATTTCTTGGCGACTGGTTGTACCTACCTGGGTGGTTTCCGTTTTCCACCGCATTTAGCCTTGGTGATTTACTCGTAGTGCTGGGCCTTTTGTTCTTCTTTGGAGCTGGGATGCGAAAAAGGGAGGAGTTAGCGTAAAACCGAAACAAAGAGGGCCAGGTTTCCCTTGCCCGTGCTGAGTCGAACAGCAACCTTGACCGGTCTGGGGAAAATTGACGCTTCCAAGGAGGCTGAGGAGCGCTACAAACCCTGGACCGTCGGGCTATGAACCCTTTAATGGTTGACACCTAGTCACGGACTCCCCGGCGCCGCATCCGGGCTTTTACCCTCTTTAAGTTTACGCGGCGTTTGGTATTCCGTTAAACAAACATTACTGCGTAAATATAAATTTTTTGTAAAAATTAAATAAAGCTTATTTTCTGAACCGTTAAAATAAAAAAAACCGCAGTATATATTTTCCAGGAAGTAAACGTTCTCATAAATTCGAGTGATTATAATTGAATGATTTTATTCGTTCAAGGGCGGTTCGGGCATAGGCCCGGGGTTAGCTTATAACTCGAAGACTGTAACGCCCTCTCCACCTTCGGACGGGGGAGGCCCGTAGCACCTTTCGACCAGGTCGGAAGACCTGAGGTGGTCGCGGATGTTTCTCCTGAGCGTTCCGGTGCCCTTTCCGTGCAGCACCCTCCCTTTTGTCCGATCGGCTCGGATCAACCTATCGATGTAATTGTCGACCTCCCGGAGTGCCTCCCTTACTTTCAGACCGCGGACGTTTATCTCGAAAGTGGCGGGCTTGGAAGAAATGCTGTAGTCGACGCTCGGTGATGAGGGTTCCCTGCTTTCCCTTTTCTCGTGTGGTTTTAAGTCGGAAAGTTTCGTGGTCAGGTTGATTCCGTTTACCTTGACCTCTATTTCTTCTTCCCCCTTTACCCGAAGGACCCTGCCCTCCTGGTCGGCGCTTTTGACCCAAACCGTATCACCCGGGTCAATCTGGTCCACCTCCAGGTTTTTTTCTCGGTCGTCCCTGTTGATTGCTTCCTTTCCCTGAGAGGCAATCCTCTCCATTTTCTCCACTTCTTTTAGTGCTTCCCTGGCTTTTTCCGCGTCCGAGTTTCGTGCCTGAGAGATTGCGTTTTCTATCTTCTTTTTCGCCTCTTCGATGAACCGATCCAGGTCCCTGAGTTCCGACGAAAGCGCGTTTTTCTTGTCGGATCTCAGTTCCTCCAGCTTTTCCTCGTACTCCTCCTTTTGTTCCCGGGCCCGGGAGAGCTTTTCGTCTATCTCCTGGCCTTTTTCCCGGATTTTCCTCTTCTCCTTTACCAGGTCCTTGATTATGTTCTCGGCCTGGATTTTTCCTTCGTCCAGGAACCCTTCGGCTCGGGATATTATCTCGTCCGAGAGTCCGAGCCGCGACGCGATGATGAAGGCGTTGCTCTTGCCGGGGACTCCCTCGAGAATGTGAAAGGTCGGGACCAGCTCCTCCGGATCGAAGTCTACCGAAAAAGTGGCCAGGCTTGGATGGTTAAAGGAGAAGTTCTTTATGGCGGTGAAGTGGGTGGTAACGGCGAACCTCGCTCCCGCCTCCAGGAGCGTCTCCAGTATGGCCAGGCCGAGAGCGGCGCCCTCTTCGGGGTCGGTTCCCGCCCCTAGTTCGTCCAGCAAAACCAGGCTCTCGGAATCGATCTCCTCCAGAATATCCACGATGTTACCCATGTGGGAGGAGAAGGTCGAGAGACTCTGTTCGATGCTCTGCTCGTCGCCGATGTCGCTGAAGACGTGGCTATAGATTTCGAGCTTGCTGTCCTGGTTGGCGGGGATCGGGATACCGGACTGGGCCATCAGGGAAAATAGTCCGACCGTTTTCAGAGTGACGGTCTTGCCGCCGGTGTTGGGCCCGGTGATCGTCGCCCCCTGTTCCGTCTTCCCGAACCTTATAGTCACCGGAACCACTTCGTCCTTGTCCAGCAACGGATGTCTGGCGTCGATCAAAGACAGGCCCCCGCTTTCCACGAGCTTCGGTACGGAACAGGCGTACTCCTGGGCGTACTGGGCCCTGGCGTAGATCGAGTCCAGCTGACGGAGGGCGGACTGGTTGCGCCTCAGCTTCCCTTTCTTGCTCTTGAAGAGGTCGGTCAGCTCCCCTCGAATCCGCTTTTTCTCCTCGAGGATTTCGGACGTCAGGTCCTTTAGCCTGTTGTTGAGCTTTACCGCGGAGGAAGGTTCCGCGAAGAGGGTCCGGCCGGAGTTGGAGCTGCCGTGGATTACGCAGTCCACCCTCTCCTTTGCCGAACTGATCAGTGGGACGACAAGCCTGTGTGACTTCTGGACCACTACCGAATCCTGGATCAGGTTCGCGTGGTTGTTTATGAAATCGTTCAGCCTCTTCTTGACGTCCTCCTCGACCTCCCTCTTTTCCTTGAGCAGGTTAAAGAGTCGGGTCGTCGCCGTATCTCGTATTTCACCCCGCCTGTTGATCTTCGATTTGATTTCCGTCTGAAGCTCCCCCAGGCCGTCTATCCTTTCGGCTAGCCCCGACAGATGTTCGGTCTCTTCTTCCGGCCTGTCGAGGATGTCCTCCTTTGCTTCCTGAGCGACATTCAACGTGTTGCTTATTTCCAGGAAATCGGAGGCTTCCAGAGGCGGATGCTCCTGGGCTACCTGGATCAGCGGCTCGAAGTCAGTCATTTCACCGAGCTGGAAGCGATTGGGGCCTTCCAGAAGTTTCCGGCACTCTTCTACTTTGGCCAGCTCCTCCTCGATCGCTTCCTGGTCCGAGCTGGGCTTTAGGGAATCGATCTCGGATTCCCCGAGCGACGAGACGGCGAAGCCCCTGACTATTTCTTTTAGTTTCTCGAACTCGAGATCCCGATAAGTTCGCGCGTTCGATATATCTTCCTTCATCTCTTTACCTTTCGTTAGTGAATCAATATATTAAAATCCCCTTTGTTAAGATTCGTTTCCCCACTCCTGAATTTTCAGTCCGACCTCGGCGGTACCCGATCCGATGATCCCGAGCTCTTCCGCCGCCTTCCGGGAGAGATCGATTATCCTATCCTTGATGAAGGGACCCCGATCGTTGACCCGTACCAGGACGCTTCGACCCGTAGCAAGGTGAACTACTTTCACCTTTGTATTGAAGGGCAGGCTCTTGTGGGCGGCCGTCATTTCTCCCGGGTCAAAAATTTCCCCGTTTGCCGTCGGCTGGCCCGCGAAGTTCGGTCCGTACCAGCTGGCGACGCCCTTCTGATAGTAATCGGAACCGGGATTACCTGTTAATCCTATAATTAGCCCAGCCACGATAAGAGAAACGCCGACCAGCGCGTAGACTTTGTTCATAGGTCCCTCCGCCGGGAAGTTGATCAGGAGTTGATCAGCCCTTCCAGGTATTCTTCGATATCGTCCAGGCCGTAAACGGTCCTGCCCACCTCGTAATCCTCCAGCCAGGCCTCCTTGACCGTCTCATCCCGTCTAATCTCGACGTCTTCGATGCCAAGGCTCGAAACCATCGTTTTTGCCTCGTCTTCGATTTGCCTGTCTTTTACTCGAAATAAAAACCTCTGTAAACCCATTAAAGCCACCTCTCTAGTTTTTGCTGACGGATTTAGCCGACTTCGGCTGCAGCTCCTGCCGTAGTTAGATGATAAGCCTTTGAGCGGGGACGGTAAAGGTTGCCGCTCGTATCCAGTTTGGTTTAAAGCGTTAGCTGAACTGAAAGTAGGGGTCAATCCAGCTCCTCGAACTTTTCCCCCGCGGAGTTCAAAACTGATTGAAAGTCCTCGAAGTCCTCGATCGGCATGCTGATGCTCGCGTAACCGTACTGGAATATAACTTCGTTTGTTTCGTCGTCCAGCCAGACCGCCACCGGCGTCTCGGATTCGGTGGATCCTTCGGCGAGATCCTCGATGCCCATTTTGACCACCTCCTGAATAGTTAAGTTAAGCCCTTTGCCGTGTCGTTTTCAAGAGGGTG
>JBKGZT010000073.1:0-4432 GCA_046543235.1 Candidatus Acetothermia bacterium
AGTTCATCAGGCCAAACCTACCAGGTGGCCAGACGCGTAGGTAGGGTTCTCCAATCAGGTTGGAGGATTCGAAGAAACCCCAGAACCGGGAGTCGAAGCTGTTGGAGCTATTATCGCCGAGGGCGTAGTAGTGACCTTCCGGGACTTCGACCTCGCCAGTACCGTATTCTCCCTCGGCCCAGTAATGGCGGTCGAACTCCTCGCCGGTGAGCTCCTCGTCATTTACGTAGAGGTCGCCGTCCTTGATCTCCACGGTGTCCCCACCTTTGGCCACCAGCCTTTTTACGTACCTCGTCTTTGCCCCGTCGTCCCGGTAGTGCCAGAACACTACTATGTCGCCCCGCTTCGGTTTGCGGAAGTGGTAAGAGATCTTGTCGACGAAGAAGCTGTCGTTTGGCTGAATGGTCGGCTTCATCGACCCGGTTGGAACGCTCATCCGGACGGTAACGAAAGACATTATCAACCACGCCAGAAGCGCCGCGACGGCGAGTACGTCGACCCACTCGAGGATATAGTCGACGGTTCCGCCCGTCTTTATCCCGAAAAGGTTTATCAGCTTTGCACTATACGGTTTCTTCTCTCGCTCTTCGTCTCCGGATGGCATGAGAAAGCTCTATTTAATATCCTCCTTCGTGTCTCAGGTAATAGGGCCGGGCCTGGCGGGAGTTCCCCCGCTTGACGAGCTCGATCTTCTCTATCTTTGGCGAGTTGATCGGCAGCGTCTTTTCTACCCCGATGCCGGCTGAGGTCTTCCGGACGGTGATCATTTCATTTGCTCCGCTTCCGCTCCTTTTCAACAACACGCCTTCGAAGATCTGTATCCTTTCCTTAGATCCTTCCTGAACCTGTTCGTGCACCCTGACCTTGTCACCTGGCCTGACGTCCGGAACGTCCTCCTTGATGAACTCGCTCTCAACCTTGTCGATAAACTCGTCCATTGTCATCAACTCCTCTTGCGGATTCTATTGATCTTCTTAAACCGAATTAGACGGCTCACACAAAAACAAAAATACTTCTGAGGGTTTTTCACCCCCATTCTTTCTTTCCCCCGTCAAGGGGGAAAGGAACGCCTTCGTACCTCGTCTTTACAAATTCAACAAAACCTTACAAAAGCGGATGAATTAACTAAGAGCCAAAAACTCTACTGCTCGGCGGAGCTATAAAGGTCGCCCTGGAGCCTGTCCAGCGTAATCGCAACCGCGGCGCGGACTGAAAGGTGGTTAAATTCACCTACCCCTACTATCGGAGGCAGCAAGTAATCGGTCTTCTCGATCAACTCGTCCGCCATTCCCCAGCCGGTCCCGAATAGGACGAATACTGGCCGTTCCCCCTGATCTATCGCTTCCCGACCTTCCGCGTAACTCATACTCTTGGCCGGAAGGTCCCGCGCCGAAGTACCTACCAGCAAGGGCCTGGCCCCCTCCCTGTCCTCTATATCCAGAATACCTTCCTCAAGTTTATCCAATACGGAAACCAATTCCAAGGCTTCCCCGCGGTTGGAGTTCTCGCGCTGACGCTCGTCCTCCGTCCAGTAGCCGCGAAGCCGCCGGGCGATCTCCCTCTGGGTCTTCATCGGGGTGACCACGTAGTACTGGAGGGCCCCGTAGGTCTTGCCGGTTCGGGCGATGTCGTGGACGTCCATGCTCGTCATGGAAGTAGTGACCACGTCGCCGCGTCTGTTCTGCATGGGATAATGGAGCAATCCGATATACAGGTTACCCACTATTCCTCCTTTTCCCCTTCGAGCAAATCCGGGCGGAGTTCGGCCGTGTCGCGTCGCGCCATCCTGTCGCGGTACTCGGCTACCCTTTCGTGGTCCCCGCTAAGGAGAACCTCCGGAACCTCCTTGCCTTCGAATTCCCTCGGTCGCGTGTACTGTGGAGGGCCGAGTACATTCCCCCGTGAAAATGAATCCCCGTCCGCCGAGACCTCGTTACCCAGAACACCGTCCAACAGACGGGTTACACCGTCAATTAAAGCCGCGGCCGGAATTTCCCCGCCGGAGAGAACGAAGTTCCCTATTGAGATCCGGTCGTCACATATATCCGCCACCCTCTCGTCCACTCCCTCGTAACGCCCGGCCAGCAATATCAGGTTCTCCTCCTCGGCTAGATCTTCCAGCTTTCCCTGTTCGAGTAGTTCGCCGCGCGAGGTCAGCAGTATCACCCTGCCGCCGCCGCGTCCGGACTTGATCGATCTGACTCCACGATAGAAGGGTCCCGGCTTCATCACCATGCCCGGACCGCCGCCATAGGGCCGATCGTCCACTCTCTCGTGCTTGCCTTCGGCAAAGTCCCGCAGGTTCCAGACCCCGAGCTTGATCCTTCCTTTCTGTCTGGCCCGTCCTATAACCCCCCGGCTCAACAGACCTTCCAGGATTTCCGGAAAAATCGTCAGGACGTCAAATATCATGCTTTATCAGTCCAGAACGTCTATGACGACGTCTCTGTCCTCCAGTTCGCCCGCTCTTCTGACAACGGCCCGGAGGGAATCCGCCGTCTTTCCGTCCCGCCCCAGCAGGTGTCCCCGGTCCGATTCCGGGACGGATATCAGAAAAATATCCGCCGCTTCGGTGTCTATGTGATCTATCTGCAGGTCTTCTGGGTGGTCAAGGAGCGGCTCGATCAGGTGATAGAGCAGATCGAGGGTCATTCCGGTTAGCCATACTTCTCTTCGTGCAGCTTCTCCATAAGTCCTTTTTCGGAAAAGATGCCACGAACAGTCTTGGACGGCTCGGCGCCCTTCTTGAGCCACTCGAAAGCCTTCTCCTCGTCGAGCCTTATGTCCCTGGGGTCCGGCCTCGGGTTGTAAAAACCGAGATCGTCCAGAACCTCCGTATCCCTGGACTTGGATCGTTCCAGTACGACCACACGATAGTAAGGCTGATCTCTCTGACCTTTCTTCTTTAATCTAATCCTTGCGCTCATCTTTTTCCTCCCGTGCTGTAGTAAGTTATATTCCCATTCCTCCCGGCAACCCGCCGAACTTCTTCTGCAGGTCGCCCATGTTATCCATCATCTTCTTTACCTTGTTAAACCGTTCGAGCAGATCGTTTACCTCGCTCACTTCCCTCCCGCTTCCCCGGGCGATCCTCCTCTTGCGGCTTCCATCGATTATCTTTGGATTTGCCCTCTCTTCTGGAGTCATGGAGTTAATAATGGCTTCTATTCTATCTATCTCATCCCCCTCCAGGTCCAGATCGTCGACCTTGTTTCCCACCCCGGGCAGCTTGTCGAGGATCTCTCCGAGCGTCCCCATATTCCTGACTTCGTCGAGTTGTTCGAGGAAATCCTGAAGGGTGAACTCCTTGTTCTTGATCTTTTCCTCGAGTTCCTCCGCCTTGTCCTGATCCATCTCGCGCTCGGCCTTCTCGACCAGGGAGAGGACATCACCCATTCCCAGAATTCGGCCCGCCACCCGTTCCGGATAGAAGGGTTCGAGGGCATCGAGCTTCTCGCCGGTACCGGCGAACTTTATCGGTTTACCACTTACTTCAACCATCGACAGGGCAGCACCGCCGCGGGCGTCACCGTCCATCTTGGTCAGGACGATCCCGGTTAAGCCGAGCCTGTCGTCGAACTCGTCGGCAATGGAAGTCGCCTCCTGTCCGGTGAGAGCATCGGCAACGAGCAGTATTTCGTCCGGATCGATCGTCCCTTTGATCCTCTCGAGCTCGTCCATCATTTCCTCGTCGATCTGGAGCCTGCCCGCGGTATCCAGTATCACGACATCGGAACCGCTCTCGGCCGCCCTTTCCACCGATTCCTCGGCCAGTTGTTCCGGTTTTTGCTCCCTCTCCGCGTAAACGGGTAAATCCAGATCCGCGCCGAGCTTTTCCAGCTGATCCTGGGCCGCCGGACGGTACGTATCCGCGGCCACCAGCATCGGTTCGTGGCCCTCTTCCCTCAACATCCGTGCCAGCTTGCCACAGGTAGTGGTCTTACCGCTCCCCTGGAGGCCTACTACCATTATCACCGAGGGGGCGGAGCCGAGCTGAAGCTCGCTCCTCTCGTGCCCCATGATCTCGGTCAGCTCGTCCCGGACTATCTTAATTACCTGCTGTCCCGGAGTAAGGCTTTCCATTACCTCTTCCCCGACGGCCTTTTCCTCAATCCTGCCTATCAGGTCCTTGACGACCCGGTAGTTGACGTCGGCTTCCAGAAGTGCAAGCTTGACCTCTTTCAGAGCTTCCTTTACGTCCTCCTCGCCTAGCTTGCCCTTACCCTTGAGGTCATCCAGCACCTCCGTCAACTTGTTTGTGAGTGATTCGAACAAAGGAAACACCTCGGGGATTTTAGACTGGGCAATTCTAAGGGTGGGGTAACGCCTTTTCAACAAACGGGAATTTGGGGTTTGGTTCTTGGTGTTTGGGATCTGGGATTTGGGATTTAGGGGTTAGGGAAAGGTAGTACTTTGATCTCACCCCCACCTT
>JBKGZT010000074.1:0-4372 GCA_046543235.1 Candidatus Acetothermia bacterium
TTTCACACCCAAAATCTTCGGGTGCTTTTAAGACGGTGAAAGAGTTGGGACGAATTAAGTTTGGCAGTCCGGGACGAGAATGAAGGAAGGATTCCCCTCAAACAAAGGACCAGATCAGAACGGCTCCACCGAGCGGTAGGCAGTAGTAGGAAAAACGGGTGAGTTCGCCCCTTCGCAATAGCCTTAACAGCCATTTTATCGCTATTACACCGGAAACTGCGGCGGTTAGTATACCCAAAGCGTAGGCTCCTACGGGAATCGAGGAGCTGGCGGTTCCGGAAAAACTCCCCCAGAGCTGAAGGATGTTTGCGCCGAATACTGCCGGTATCATAAGCAGGAAGGAAAACTCCGCCACTAAATCCGGGTCGAGTTCCTTGAACAGGCCGGCGGAAATAGTTACGCCGCTGCGAGATATTCCCGGAAAGAGGGCTGTCACCTGTGCCAGTCCGATCGACAACGAGTCCTTCCAGTTGAAGCTCCCGACCTCCCGGGTGGATTTACCCCTGAACCTTAGCAGCCAGAGGAGCGTTCCGGTGAACAATAACCCGATTCCTGCTGATCTTACCGAACCAAATGCCGCTTCGATGAAGTCCCGGGCCAGCAAGCCGACGATCGCTATTGGAACCGTAGCTACAATGAGATGGAGCAGGTAGTTTCGCTCTTCGTCGGAACTGGAGAACGCGCCGGCTATTAACCTCTTTATCCTACCCCGAAAGACCGCCAGAACCGCGAGGAGAGTGCCTAAATGGAGCAAAGCTTCCAGCAGCGCGTTATCCGGACCCTGGAGCCCGAACAGGTGTTTGAATATTACCAGGTGGCCGGAGCTGCTTATCGGAAGGAATTCCGTGACACCCTGGATGATCCCCAGCGCTGCGTATCGAAACAAGTTATATTCCTATCCCTGAAGGTTCGAGACTGCGGCCAGCCTCTCGATCGTTTTTCTCTTGCCGACCAGCTCCATCGTTACAAACAGCCCGGGCGATACCTCGCGGCCCGTCAACCCGACCCGGATGAGCTGTGCTACGTCACCGAGCCCGGCATCGTTGGAGGATAAAAATTCTCGGGTCACCTCTTCCAGCTTTTCCGCCTCGAACTGGGATTCCTTGACCGATCCCAGTTGCTCGGCAAGTCCTTCGATGAGAGGGGCGTTTTCTTCCGTCAGGTGCTCTTCTACCGGCGAATCTTCGTAATCCAGCTCCGAGGCGAAGACGAACTCGCTGGAACGGGCCATATCGACCAGCGTCCTGTTCCTCTCCCGCAGCTTCTCGGCCAATTTCGTCAGCTTACCATTTCCCAGGGATTCCAGTTCGCCCTCGGAAACGACCCCTTCGGAGACCAGGAAGCCCTTAAAGGGTTCGACCAGATCTTCCGGATCCTTCCGCTTCATCCACTCGTGGTTCATCCAGAGCAGCTTTTCCTCGTCGAAGACTGCCGAACTCTCCCCGACGGCACCCAGAGAAAAGTGTTCCACCAGCTCCTCTTCGCCGAATAACTCCTGATCCCCGTGGGACCAGCCCAGTCTGGCGAGGAAGTTGACCAGCGCCTCCGGCAGGATTCCCTTCTCCCGATAGTTGAGTACCGATGTGGCGCCGTGCCGCTTGCTCAGCCGCTTGTGGTCTTCTCCAAGAATCATCGGGAAGTGGGCAAACTCCGGTGGTTCCAGGTCAAGTGCCTCGTAAACCAGCATCTGTTTCGGCGTGTTGTTCAGGTGGTCGTCTCCCCGCATGACATGGCTGATCTCCAGTTCCGAATCGTCGACCACGCAAGCAAAATTGTAGGTGAAAGAACCGTCCGAGCGGCGGATCACGAAGTCCTTTAGTTCGTCCGTTTCGTACTCTACCCTTCCCAAAACGGCGTCATCGACGACCACGGTTCCCCCATCGGGAATCTCGAACCAGAGGGCCCCCTCGGATTCGTAGGCATTCCCGCTTTCGAGCAAGGCCTCCGCCTTTTCCTCGTAGTGTTCCGTCCGCTCCGTCTGACGATAGTACTCGTCCCAGTCCAGGCCGAGCCACTCGAGGGAGTCCTCGATTACCTCGATCGACTCCTCGGTCGACCTGGATTGGTCGGTATCTTCAATTCTAAGGATGAAGTCCCCGGAACGGCCCCGCGCGAAGAGCCAGTTGAACAGAGCCGTCCTGGCTCCACCGACGTGCAGGTGACCGGTCGGGGAAGGGGCAAACCTGACTCTAACCGACATATCTTATTCTCCCTCCGTCAGTCTTTTGGCTATATCTTCCGCCGCTACCATACCCGTTATCGCCGAGTAGACTATTCCTCGAGAGTGGCCCGAAGCGTCGCCCGCGACGTAAAACCCGTTCAGCTCGGTCTCCAGGTCGCGGCTTACGTCGTATTTGGTGTCGTAGAACTTTATCTCAGGTGCGTAAAGCAGCGTGTTGTCCGAGGTGACGCCCTCTATTATGTTGTTTAGCCTCTCCAGACCCTCCGTCAGGTTGACCGTGACCCGGTCGGGAAGGGCCATTGATATGTCGCCCGGAGTGTACTCGGATAGGGTGGGTCTATAAGGAACGCGGCTGATCCGCCTTTCCGTCGAGCGTTGCCCGCCCTGGAGGTCCTTGAGTCGCTGGAGTATCGGTTCTCCGCCCCCCAGAGTATTGGCGAGCTTGGCTATCGACCGGCCGTATTCCGTCGTGTCCTCCACCGGGTCGGTCAGAGTAATTCGGGAGAGCAGGGCAAAGTTGGTGACCGCCGACTCGTTAGAGTTCTCGGCATGGCCGTTGATTAGGGTGAAGTCCTCGTAAGGTTCCTTGACGACGAAGCCCCGGGGGTTCGTACAGAAAGTCCGGACCATGTCGTCGTAGGTCTCAGTCCGGAGCCGGAACTTCGCGTCGTACATGATCTCCTCGATTGGCTGGTAGATCTCAGCCGGAAATTCCACCCTGACCCCGACGTCGATCGGGCCGTATTTCGTCGATATGTCCAGGGAATGGGCGACCTCTCGCAGCCAGTACGCACCGGAACGGCCTGGGGCCGCTATTACGTAAGGTGCCCGGTAGCTTTCGCCGTCGGTTTCGAGCTGAAAGTACTTCCCGTCGTGCTTTACTTCCTCTACCTTCGTCTCGAGTGCGACTTCAATTCCTTCGTCCAGCAGGTGGCGGTAGAAGTTGTCTATCACTTCTCTTATCTTCTTCGTACCTATATGCCTTTGCTTTCCGGGAATGAACTCTATCCCGTACTTGCCGGCTTTTTTCTTGAGTTCCCCAATTCCCTCTTTTGATTCGCCGGAGTAGGTGCTCCCGCCGCCGAAGTCGGCAAAGACCTCGTCTATCTCGTCGATGTAGGGTTCGAGTTCCTCGCCTTTTCTGTTAAAGGTCGAAGGGTTGCCCCCTATCTCCGGGGTCAGGTTGAGCTTGCCGTCCGAAAACGCACCGGCACCGCCGACCCCGTAGGTAATGCTTTCCCTATCCTTTGGCTCCTTTCCCCTCTCCAGGATCGTTACGTCCAGGTCCTTGCCGATGAACTTGCTTCCCGCAAAGAGACCGGCAGGTCCGGCGCCGATCAGCAGAACGTCTCGTGTTTTCATTCCCCTTCACCCCTGCTGGATCGGTCCCCTGGTTTGAGTTCTATCCCGTTTGCCAGGGGGCGCAGGTCCTCTACTATCAGGTCCGGAATGGCTTCCTCTACTTCCTCCTCGTCTTCGTCCTTCCGCCAGATCACCGGGATACCTGCGTTGTTGGCTCCCAGTATGTCGTACTGGGGCGAGTTGCCGATGTATACCGTCTCTTCCGTGCCGGCTTCCAGCCGATTGAGGGCGATTTCGAATATCCCCGGGTCCGGCTTGGCCAGGCCGTGCTCACCGCTGACTACGATGTCGTCGAACCAGGATTCTATATCCAGTACCTCTATTTTACTGCGCTGCAGGTCCGAAGGCCCGTTCGTCAGCATTCCAAGCTTGAACGCTCCTTTGAGGTCTCCGATTACTTCGGGCACCTCTTCGAACAGGTGGAGCGAACCTTCCCTGATTTCGGTGAACTTCCGGGCCAGATCAAGGATCTCGCCCTCCGAGAGAGGTTTATCACCCTCTCCTTCCTCGTCCCCCGAAAGCAGGTTCACGAATATCCGCTCCCGGAAGTTCAGGTCCGGGCGTTCCACCTCGTCGTCTATTGCCATGTCGAACTGGTTTCCGAACTCCTCTTCGTAGTCCTCCGCTCTGATCTCAGGTATATCGTCATCTACGTCCTGAAAACATTTCTCCAGGGAATCCTCCAGGCTGAGCCCGTAAGTACAGAGGGTTCCGTCGAGATCGAAGATCAGGGTCTTTACGGTTTGGCTATCCATTTGAATGCTCCTCTTAATAGGGAATTGTCAACCAGTATATGATGGTATGGGGGGACCTTCCGTCCGTCAACCT